>NZ_LNTB01000001.1:300249-600499 GCF_001462395.1 Pyrodictium occultum | reverse complement strand
CCGAGACCTCTCCGGGGTAGGCGTAGCCGTCACTCCAGCCAGCATAGAGGATCTTGGCCTTCAGCGACGCAGGGCTAGCCACCGGGAGGCTGAAGTTGAAGACGGCGGGCAGCGTGGTGGTGGCGCCCTGCCAGGACACGGTGAAGATGAGCTGCAGGCTCGCGTTGTAGACTCCGGGCGCCAGGCTCCCGTCCACGTCGACCCTCGGGGTAAGCGTTATCGTGTCGCCGTAGCCGGCTGCCAGGTTGCTGAGGGCGGTCCGGTATACTCTCTCGCTGCCGCCGGCTATGCTCATACCCTGAGGGAGCTGGAGGACCGCGACGAGCCCCGTGACCGTGTAGGGCTCCCTGTTCACAAGGACTATCCCTATGGGCGTGGAGGCCTCGCCGGGGTAGGCGGCACCCCAGGCCCAGCCTAGCAGGAGGGGCTCGACACGCATCTGCTCCGGCTCATCCACGCGGATGGGGAGGGGGAGCCTGTACTCTACATGCCTAGTTGTGTTGTCGATTGTGCAGTAGTAGTCCATGTAGAGCTTTGCGTAGTAGACGCCGGGGCTCACCCAGGCCGGAACGTAGACCCCTGTAACCTCGTGGCTCGAGGACTCGTTGACGCCTAGCCTATCGATGCTCCAGGATTCGTTGCCGCGGGGCCACCAGCCCCTGGGGAGCTGGATGGATAGGGTGGCATTACTCACCTCCCCGGGGCCCTTGTTATCAAGGGTCACTCTTAGCCGCACATTATTGGAGCCTGGGTAGCTGAACGGGGTGAGCCTGGCGGAGACGGTTAGCCCTGGAGGGCATAGGGACACCTGGAGCCGTAGCGTGTAGTTGAACTCGTATGAGGCGCTGCCGGCTACAGCGTGGAGGGTAACGTTTGCCGTGTAGACCCCGGGCGCTGCATTCACAATCCTAACAGTTTTCTCAACTACTAGTATGTCGCCGGGATGGGAGGGGCCGAGGTGCACCACAAGCCTTTGGGGCGAGAAGCCCTCTGGGAGACTTATAACGGCGTAGACGCTGTCGGCAGCCAGGTAGCCCTCGTGAAGCCATTCTATATGGAGGAGCGCGTCCTCTCCGGCTATCGGCGGGCCTCCCCCGGGACGGGTGAAGCTCTCTGCTATTAGCTCGAAGCCTATGGGGGCCTGGGCGGCAGAGGCCTTAGGGAGGGCTGGAGCTAGGAGCAGCAGCGCCACGGCAGCAGCTAAGACTACCAGCGCCGCACGGATGCGATGCATGTAGCCGCCTCCTAGGCTTTCCCCACCCGGCACCCGGGTATAAATCAAGGGGTTTCGGGCTCCCGTGCGGCGCGCTAGCGTACTGTGTTGATTATACACCTGGAGATGTCTGGCTCCACAACCTCCACTATGTTGCCGTCGCGTATCATGTATATCTTGTGCGTGCAGTTGGCGACCTCGGGATCATGGGTGACGACAACTATCGTCTGGCCACGTTTATTAAGGGAGATGAAGGTATTCACAACGCGCTTTGCAGTCCTCCTATCCAGGGCTCCGGTGGGCTCGTCTGCAAGCAGTATCAGGGGCTCGCCGACTATCGCCCGGGCTATGGCGACGCGCTGCTGCTGGCCGCCGCTGAGCTGAAGGGGCTTCTTGGGGAGCCAGGAGGGGTCTCCCCCAACGCTGACCAGCGCCTCCTCCGCCTTCTTCCGGCGCTCGTGCCTCGGCACGCCGCGGGGGATAAGGGGCAGCTCTATGTTCTCTAGCACTGTGAGCCTGTTTATCAGATTGAACTGCTGGAACACGAAGCCTATGTACTTGTTCCTCAGCCTTGCGAGCTCCCGGTCCCGCAGCCTCGAGACGTCGAGCCCGTCTATGTAGACCTTGCCGCTTGTCGGCCGGTCTAGGAGCCCCGCTATGTTGAGCAGCGTCGTCTTGCCCGAGCCGCTGGGGCCCATGACCGAGATGAACTCGCCAGGGTAGATGCGGAGGCTAAGCCCCCGGAGGCCCCAGGTCACCGTCTCCCCGACCCGGTAGGCCTTAGTGACGTTCACCAGCTCCAGTATGGGTCTTGCAGGCAATGCCGCATCCCCAGAAGGCTCCAGGGCCCCGAGGAGGCGGGGGAGGGCTCTGCCAGAGGGTACTCTCCCCATCCGTCGGCCCGATAATCCGTCTTCACAGCCCCATAGCCGGGCGGCAGCGCCATACCCGGTATTTAGGCTTGCCTGGGAACCCGCCCGCGGGGGTGCCCGGAGGAGTGGTGGTCAAGACCGGGGTGGCGCTGCCCGACCACGTATACCAGCAGCTGCTCGAGGTATCGCGAAACATGGGGTACACGAGCGTGTCCAGGGCTATAAGGGACGCCGTCGAGCTCTTCATAGCGTTCAACAGGTGGTGGAGTCACCGGGGCAGGGTGAGCGGGACCCTCCAGCTACTAGCGCCGAAGTCCAATGAGGCCCTCGCATCCAGCCTCCAGCGGCTCCTCAGCGAGTACAGCGACGTGGTCCACTCGGCCACCCTTATTATAGCCTCGCCGGGCTATATCCTCTATATAATAGCTGTCCGAGGCGAGGGCGGGCGCGTGAAAAGCCTCTACAAGCACCTGGCTAGGCTCCGGGGGGTGCTGAGCATACAAGCAGCGCTCCTCCCCTCCCCGGAGGGGGGTGGCGCTAGCCTAGCTCAACCCCGAGAAGACCTTCGGGGAGAACGCCCATAGCCTTCTGCCACTCCCTCGCGTCATCAAGCCTTCCCGTGACCTCGTTGTACCAGGCCGGCACCACGCCCTCAACCACGGCGAAGTAGTCCATGGTATCCCTGAGAAACCTCACCTCGCCGCCAAGCTCGACGAGGGGCCGCAGCGCCGGGGGAGCATCGTCCACGGGCACAGCCTTGCCCATCAGCGCGAGCCTCTTATGCCAGACATCCACCTCGAAGGTAGACATTAGCACCGCGTGCTGGCCTACAGCGCTGGGGACGAGGTGCACGTTAACCTCCACAATCCTGCCGCCTGCTATCCTCGCGACGCGCACCCCCCAGATGCTGTACTTCTCCGCCGCAAGCGCAAGGTAGTAGGAGCCGTCGCCAGCATCTATAGTACTTGCGAAGAGCGCAGCCTTGCCGTGGCGGGTGCGGACTAGGATAGAGTCGGCTGTAAGCCTCTTCGCGTGAGCGGGGAAGCCCCTCCTAACAGCTTCCCGGAAAACTTCTACAGCATAATCAGCCAGCTGCCTATCATCTGAAACACTCCCTGCAGCGCCCATCCCGGAGCCACACCCTATCCACGAGAGCCAGGGCCGGCAGGCAACCCCCGGATGCCCGCAGGGGGTCCGGAGGCCCAGGCGCAATACAGTGTTACGCCGCCAGAGGAGAGGGGCGGATAAAAATATGAACATGGATGATCGATGATACTGGAGCGGTGAGAGAAACCGTAGGAGGCCTTAGCTGTAGTGGGCTGAGGTTATTATCTTCTTGACGGTCTTTATAGTCTTCCCGTCTCTTACGAGCTGTATGTGGGCGGCGCACGCCAGGCAGGGGTCGAAGCTCCTTATCGCCCTCACGAAGTCTAGGCCGGTCCAATCCTCTGGCTTAACCTCCTCTGTAACGTAGGTGTTGATAGCGCTCTGCTCGAAGGGGCTGTAGCCCCACTTGTCCTGCGGGCTCACATTACCGGTTGTGGGAGCGTGTATCTGTATGTTGAGAGTCCTGCCGGCCTTCTGTACGACCCAGTGCCTCACAGTGCCGCGGGGCGCCTCTGTGAGGCCGACGCCGAAGGTTATCCTGTTCGGGTAGCTCCACGGCCTGCTGGTCCTACTGGCATGGCCTGTCTTCACGTACTCGAGGGCCTTGGTGAGGTTGTTCCAGGCACTCACTATGTCTATCAGTAGGTTGAAGGCGCGCGCCCACAGCCTGTATATCGTGGAGCTGAACTCCGGCACCTTCCACTCGAACGTCATCTCCTCGCACACGCTGGAGGGTAGCTCGTCGGTGCACGCCCGCGGCAGCGTCACCTTGAGGAGGCCGTTACCGCCGCTCTTGTATAGGCCGAGGTAGTCGCTGGCGGGCTGCTTGCTCGCGACCAGGAGCCTAGCGTAGGGGCCTACCTCGAAGGGTGTTATGGTGCCGTCCTTCCAGACCAGGCGAACGTGGGTGACCCAGCTGTACTTGCCGGCCCAGTCCCTGGCGGTCGGGTTCGGTATGGTTATCTTGAGCCAAGGGTGGTAGGCTGGGTTGTACTTGCCCCAGAGCAGCCTGTTGCCTAGAGGATCCTTGAAGTCGTTCTTGGCCAGCTCATCGTACCATGGCAGGTCCCTTACTTTGTTGGCCCAGTCCTTGTAGAATGCTCTCTCAACATGCTCCATAATGCTGGCGTTATACTCCGTGTACTTGTTGGTTACGAGCTGGCCTCGGAGCACTATGCCAGGTCTTAGCAGCCTGGTGGCTGCGGCCTTGTCGATGTTCCTGTAGAACTCCTCCCACTCTACGTAATCACCTATGCTCTCGTAGACCTCGGGGTCATAGAAGATGCCGCTGCTCGCTACAGCGCCTACAGTCGACTTGGCGGGATCGGGATGGTAGCTTATACCGTTCTCGGCGTAGCCTAGGTCCTCGTAGAACTTGAGTAGATCGTGCCAGACGCTGTACATGAACTTGCCCCAGGCGGTTAGCTTGGTTAGGCGGAACATGTAGCCGGTCAGCAGGTACTCGGCGTTGGTGAGGTCGGTGCTTATGCCTCCCGGTATGAGGGTTGAGGGGTGGCTGTGCCTCCCGTATATCAGTACACCAGCCTCGCGGGCGTAGCGCTGGAACTTGGCGGCCAGCTGCCACATCTTCCCAGTTATCGGGGTAAGGGCGTCCATTATCTCTGCTATGGTGGTGAAGCCGTGTATATCGCGGTGCTCGGCCAGGGTCTTCTTAGCCTGGTCGTAGACCTTCGGGGTCATGAGGGCTACCACGGGGCTGCTGAAGTCGGGGCCCTCGAGCATGTTCAATATAATCGTGTGGTCGTAGATGTGGTCGGTCATAGCGAACGCCATGCTGCGGAGAGCTACACCCATCCTATACGGCGTGACGCCGTAAGCCATGTCCACTGCAAGGGTGCTCGCGTTGGCGTGGCTCGCTCCACAGACACCGCAGATACGGCTGTTTATGTGGGGAAGATCCTCCGGGGGCCTCCCTAGGTCGAAGACCTCGAAGCCGCGGAACATCGTCACGAAGCTGCGGACGCTATCCTTTATGGGTCTTCTGGCCTCCGTGTCTACTATAACACGGAGCGCCAGGTGGCCCTCTATACGGGTTATAGGGTCTATTATCATCTCACGGGTGGGCACGGTTCCGAGCCTCCCGGCTATCGTAATAACAATCCTCATAAATCAACAAACTACACTACTCTACTTAACTCTATCCCTTCATCAACGCCTGTGCACAGATTGACCTGCCGCCTTCACTGCCCTACCTTCCTCTCGTCTCCCGGCCCCCAACACTCGCTACATTACTCTGCATACCCGTGACTGTGGCATGCTGTGCCCGCAAGCGCTATGCACGGCCAGGCCTCGGCAGCCCGGATCCCCTAACGCCCTCCCTGGAGGCCTCAGTACCCCCACCTGGTCCTCGGCACAGCCCTACCCAGGGGCTCCGCTCGCCAGCTCCTCATCACCGGCATGGCTCCAGAGGAGAGGGCGGGCTCCGGAGCGGATGGGCCCGTTCATCCCCCAGTAGCCGGGTCACCGGTAATACCAGTCTTCACGGCCCCCGGGGAGTTACCGTGGCCCCGGGCGCCGGGGCCCCTTTTCTCTAGCCCGGGGCGCCCGGGGGGTTCAGTGCTCGTAGCAGCTCCTCCCGTGCAGACGGATACCTCTCCTCTCGAGCCTTGCCTCTAGGTCGGGGAGCCTGGGGGCCAGCTCCTCGGGTGCATTGACGCCGGGGTGGCCGTAGCCCCGGGCCGCCTGGGCCACACTCCAGGCATGGACATGCCCCGTCATGAAGGTTAGTACAGGCGTCTCTATGCCTAGCTCCTCCTGCCTAACATCTATAAGGTAGGATATTGTGGCCCAGCTATCCCCCTTCTCGCCCTCGGCCTCAACGTAGAGTATTACCCGGTCGCCGCTCCTGGGCAGCCTCTCCTCGAGGAGCTTGACCAGCATCTTCCGTGGCGAGGCTGCGCAGCCGGAGGCGACGTGGGGCTTGTCGTCGAGCATGCCTAGGCTACGGAGGCTGCGCAGGAGGTCCACGTGGCCCGGGTACCGGAGGGTATACTCCACCAGGTTTGGCACGCTGCTGAGGCTCCGTAGGAGGGTGCGTAGCCCGTCTGTAGGCATAGCGTCGAACACCCCGAGACCGGGTAGCTCGACACGGGTGGCGTCCCAGATTGGGTCAAGGAGCTTCTCTTCGCCCGCTATCCTGGCCCTAGCCTTCCTCGTATACTCCTCTATGAGGTCGTCAATGCTCCATGACGCCACGAGCCCGAGGGGGCCGGTGCTCTCGGCGGAGAGGCCTCCAACGTATATCGTAACCCTGTTGACCTTGTCCAGCTTGCCTGCCGCACGCACGGCCAGCATGTTGGAGAGCCCTGGGGCTAGGCCGGCGTCCACGAATACGCGGGAGCCGTGCTCTATGGCGGGCTGGTGGAAGGCGAGAGGATCCGGCACGTATGAGACGTCTACTACCGCCTCTGCCCCGGCGTCTACCAGGCTTCTCACCACTCTGGCCGCTGCCCTGCTGGGCAGGGCAACTGCAGCTATGCTGCACTCCGCGGCTATCCTGGAGGCAAAGGCGGGGTTCGAGGCGTCTACTAGGCTGGCACGGAGCCCCCGGCGCTTCGCCTCCTCCACCCGGTGGCCCGAGGAGTCAAATACCATGGGGTCGAGGCCGTACTCCTGGGCTAGCAGCTGAGCCGTTACAGCTCCCACGCGGCCGTAGCCTATGAGGCATATCTCCACGGGGCTCCCCTTCCCCGGTTCCTGCTCGGCGACGGGCCTAGCAGACGCGCCAGCCGGGCTCGGCCTCGTCGCCCACCGTCACCAGTACGGGTCTCTGGCCCTTGTCACAGCCGGCTGCGAGTATCATCCCCTCACTGAGATAGCCGCGTATCTTCTTGGGCTTCAGGTTAACCACCACTACAACCTTCTTGCCTAGGAGGTCCTCGGGCTTGTAATACTCGGCTATGCCGGAGACTATTTGCCTCTTCTCGCTGCCGAGGTCCACTATCAGCTTTAGGAGCCTGGTGCCGGGTATCCTCTCCGCCTCTACCACCTTGCCAACCCTGAGGTCTACCCGGGAGAACTCGTCTATGGTTATATAGCCCTCCTCGCCCGGCAACGCGACTCCTCCCCCAGGCCTCTCGCCAAGCGTCCCCGCAGCTAGGGCTACTCCCTGGGCTTTCTAGGTATCTCAACCAGCCTCTCGCCCGCAACTACCTGGTCGATGCTGTGTATCGCCGCTCCAACCTCCTCGAGTATCATCCTGACCTTCTCGAAGTCTATGTTGTCCCCCTCAACCACTACTGTGAGGCTGAGGGTCTCAACGTCAACCTCATTAACGGTTATGTTAACCCCCTCTACGCCGTCAACCCTGCTGAGCTCGAGCGCAACGTCAACTATGGAAGGGTCTTTGAGGGGCTTTAGAACGTCGAGCACTAGGCGCCGGAGTCCCGCCAACTTCTGGGTGACCCCTCCACCGGCTACCCACCGCGGCCTAAGGGGAGCCTATAGATGCTTCCCCTAGGGCCCAGGCCAGCAGCATTATACCCTGCTTATGCCGGCAGCATTGCTGGCGTGCGGGCCAGCAGCGTAGCGGGGTGCTTAGCCTACTTTGCAGGGAGCCCAGCTTGATGAGATTGATGTTAAGCTGGTAAAGCTCCTGGCTAGGGACTCGAGGCGGAGCATAAGGGAGCTGGCCAGGGAGCTTGGAATGGCAGGCTCTACGATACACGCCAGGCTACACAAGCTCGTGGAGAACGGCGTGATAAAGAGGTTTACTGTGCTGCCTGACTACGAGGCACTAGGCTACAGTGTCACCGCTGTAATACTCTTCCAGGTGGAGGGAGGGAAGATACTCGACGCCGGCGAGTACATAGCCAAGGACCCTAGGGTGATAGCGGTCTACGACATAACCGGCGACTACGACCTTGCCGTGATAGCTAAGTTCCGCAGCGTCAACGACCTCGACAGCTTTGTGAAGAAGGTGAACAAGCTCCCCTACATAAGGAGGAGCGTCACTAGCCTCGCGCTCCGGGCTATAAAGGAGGATTTCACCTCCCCCCTGACCAGCGGCTAGGCCACGGGCCTACCCTTAATTTAACCCGCCGCACCCGCCGGGCGCCTGGGGGTCGACGGAGATGCCGGAGCCGCCGCGTGCTATTGTAAAGAAGCCCAGGCTGCTCAGGTATGGCGGTGCAGACCCTGGCACCAGGGTTGGACGCGGCTTTAGCCTAGCGGAGCTCGCCGAGGCCGGGCTGACCCCGGAGGAGGCCCGGAGGCTGGGGCTGTACGTGGACAAGCGCAGGAAGAGCAAGTGGAGCTGGAACGTGGAGGTCCTCAAGCGCTACCTCGAGGAGATCGGCTACAAGCCCCGCGGCACCCGTAGCTAGCCCTGGGGCGGGAGGAGCCTCTCTTTTCACCGGAGCCTCTGCCCCGAGCCTATGGCTCCCGGGGGCGCCGCAGGGCTGCATCCACGCTCTTGCAGCGCGCCCTAGAGCGCGGAGCGGGGTCCGTGAGGGGTGTGTGGAAGGCGGGAGCCTCTTCTCTCGATCCAGGGCGTGACCAAGGTATACCCTGGGGGCGTTGTAGCTAACGACAATGTTTCTCTGGATATCTATCCAGGGGAGGTTCTGGGCCTCCTCGGAGAGAACGGCGCCGGGAAGACGACGCTCGTGAGCATAATAGCTGGGGTCCAGGAGCCGACGAGCGGCGATATAATCTACCAGGGTAGGAGGGTGCGGTTCCGGAGCCCCAGGGAGGCTGCCAGAGCCGGGATAGCGCTTGTACCCCAGAGCCCCCAGCTTATAGACGCGTTCACCGTGGCGGAGAACATAGCGCTCGCCGCCAGCCTGGCCGGGAAGGGCCTAGGGCTCGGGGAAGTACGCTCCCTGGTAAAGAGTATGGGCAGCGAGTATGGCATCAGTGTTAACCCGGATGCCAGGGTCTGGAGCCTCTCCATGGGGGAGAAGCAGAGGGTTGAGATACTGAAGGCCCTCATTCTCGAGGCGAGGCTTATCCTGCTGGATGAGCCCACCACCCACCTCTCCCTCATGGAGGCGGAGAAGCTGCTGGAGCTCACCAGGCGCCTAGCCTCCGAGGGCCGCTCGGTGGTGCTGATAACCCACAGGCTTCGGGAGGTATTGAAGGCCGCCGACAGGATAGCGGTGATGCGCAGGGGCAGGCTCGTAGGGGTGCTGGAGAGGGAGGAGGCTAGCGAGGAGCAACTGCTCCGCCTCATGTTCGGGGAGCGTGTATCGGGAGGGGGGCCTCTTAGAAGGAGGAAGCCTAGCGGGATACAGGTGCTCCGGGTTAAGGGCTTATGGGTGCATGGAGAGCACGGGGAGATGGCTGTCCGGGGTGTAGACCTCGAGGTACTGCGGGGCGAGATACTGGGTGTGGCCGGCGTCGCGGGCAACGGGCAGAGGGAGCTGTTTGAAGCGCTCGTGGGGATACGGAGGCCCAGCCGCGGCAAGATACTTATCAACGGTGTAGACGTCACAAGGGCCGGGCCCGGAGCCCGTGGGAGGCTCGGGGTAGCTGTAATCCCGGAGGAGAGGCTTGGCTGGGCCCTGGTGCCGGGCAGGAGCTTGGTGTTTAACACCGCGCTGGGCCTCTACAGCTCGCCCCGCGGGCCCTATCGCGGCTCCATCGTGGAGTGGCGCCGGGCCAGGGAGACTAGCGAGGAGATAGTGAAGCGGCTGAGGGTCAAGGTGTCCAGCGTCGACGCACCCGTGGAGAGCATGAGCGGCGGCAATATGCAGCGCTTCATAGTTGGGAGGGAGCTGGCTAAGAAGCCCACTCTCATACTAGCCATGAACCCCACCAGCGGCCTCGACGTGGACGCGGCCATCAAGGTTAGAAGGCTCCTGGCCGAGGCGGCCGACGAGGGGGCTGGGGTGCTGCTGATCTCGGAGGATCTCGACGAGCTGCTGGAGATGAGCGACCGGATAGCGGTAATCTCCCGGGGTCGGGTCACCCTCCTGGCCGAGAGACCCTTCAAAGTCGACGAAATAGCAGCCGCCATGACTATAGGCTAACTAACAGCTATACCCCCGGGGCCGGCCACCGTCCCCAGGGCTTCTAGCCCCCGCTGAGAGGGGCGCCGGGCCCTGCGAGGCCCTACGGTGAAGCGGGGGCGGGGCTTCTCGCCCTGCGCTCCAGCGCTCCTAGGACGCTTCAGGGGCCCTGGGCACCCCCAGGGTTTAAGTCCCGGGGCGCCGGCGGCCCTTGAGGCCCGAGGACCTGGCCTGGGGCCTCCAGATGCAGGGCTTCCTGCCCAGACGTCAGGGTGAGGGTCTAGAGGTTGAGGATAGCGCTGGAGCCTAGGGGCCCGGGTGAGAGGGGGAACCCGGTCCTCTACGGGCTTGCGGGCCTGGCGCTGGGCTTCCTCATATCCATGCTGCTTGGCGTGTTCACCCCTGTAGGCGTCGCGGGAGTCGCTAGGGCCATATTCATCAATCTCTCGCGGCCCCGCTTCTGGCTCTTCTCCCTCCCCTACTTCGTGCCTATAACCGCGTCGGCTGCGGGGCTCGCGCTGGCCTACAGGGCTGGCTTCATAACCATAGGCTCCGAGGGCCAGGTGATTCTAGGCGCTGTAGTGGCATACGGCCTCCTATTCTATGTGCTCTCCAGCCAGCCTCCCCTGCTCGCAGTGGCAGCCGCGCTCGCCGCCGCCATCCTCGCGGGGGCTGCCTATAGCCTGCTCGTCGGCGTTCTCCGCGTCTACCTAGGGGCCAACGAGACTCTCGTAAGCCTCATGCTCAACTACATAGCTATAGCGATTGTCAACTACCTCGTGGCGGGGCCCTGGCAAGCCGGCGCCTTCACGAGAACGGAGCCGCTCCCCCCGCGCATGTGGATCAGCATCCCCGTAGCCGTAGTGATAACCATCGTGTTTACTATAGTCCTCGAGCTGCTCTACATGTACACGAGGCTCGGCGTGGCTGCCGACTCGGTGAGCAGGGCCAGGAAAGCGGCGGAGACGTATGGAGTCGACCCGGGCAGAACTATACTCCTCGTCTCCATCCTTGCCGGCGCAGCTGCAGGACTTGGAGGCGGCCTATACATGGTCTCCGAACAGCACCAGCTGCTTAGCCTGGGTAAGCAGGGGCTCGGCTACGGCTACATGGGTATACTGGTTGCCTGGCTTGCCGGGCTCCGCCCCGCCGCCACAATAGCGGCGGGGTTTCTCACAACGCTCCTCTACAGCATGTTCATAACGCTCCAGCTGGAGGGCGTGCCCGCCAGTTTTGTGCTTGTCTTTGAGGCTGTAATAGTGCTCTCTGTGCTCGCGTTCACTAGCCTCTCCAGATACCGGGTGGTGGTGCGCAATGGTTAACACAGCTGCGCTGCTGGCCCAGGGGGCTCCGGAGGCCGGCGTACTGGCCCTCGGCGCGCTTGGGGAGCTTGTGCTGGAGCGCGCCGGCCTGATAAACCTAGGGCTCGAGGGGATGCTCTACCTAGGCTCCGCGGTGGCGGCCTACGTAGCGGTCTCCACCGGCTCTCTCGCCGCTGGCTTCGCCGCCGCTGCGGCCGCAGGGGCCCTGATGGCCGTGATCTACCTGCTGCTCGTCATAGGCCTTAAGGCTGACCAGGCTGTCACGGGGCTGGCCCTGGTCTTCCTGGGCATAGGGCTGGGGGACGCCGTGGGGGTTGCGACCCAGGGGGCTCCGGCCCCCATGCTCTCCGGCGCGTCCAGAGACGCTTTGCTGACTCTTGTGCTGGTGGCGCTCCCGGTGCTTCTCCATGTGTTCCTCTACAGGTCGTGGATGGGCTACGCGCTGAGGGGACTAGGCGAGGACGAGAAGGCGGCGAGAATGCTAGGGGTTAACGTCACCGCCCTACGTGTAGCCGCCGCCCTCCTGGCAGGCATGGCCGCAGGCGCCGCGGGGGCCCTCTTCCTCGCCGGGCCCTCCGGGGGCAGGTGGAGCGCGGGCCGCGCCATAGGCTGGGGCTGGCTCTCCCTGGGCACGGTGATACTGGGCTACTGGCATCCTCTGGGGATTGCTGTAGCTGCCTACCTGCTAGGCGTGCTCTACGCTGCCAGGCCGTTGCTCGAGGGTCTGGGTATCCACCCAGCCCTGGCCGAGGCCACGCCATACATAGTGGTTGTTATAGCGCTCACAATAATATCGTGGGTATACGAGAGGGCTGGGGTTAGGCCGCCGGCTGCCGTGTGGCGGCGCTAACCCTTGTCCGCCAGCCCGGCTCTCGGCAGCTTCGCCGCTAGCCTCTCCAGCCTATCCAGATGCTCCTTTAGGGGCACGAGGCTGCCGGTGGACATGTCCAGCGTATAGATCTCCACGTTCTCAACGCCCGCGTACTTGCCGGCGAGCACCCGTAGGTGGGGAGCGTATATCGAGGCCTGGAGGGGAGGCACCACCAGCCAGACCCTGTAGCCCATCGCGAGACGGTCTCTTATCACCGAAGAGAGCCTCGCCACCGGGTTGCCGCTGCCGTAGAGGGTCTCAACCTCCACCGCTAGCTTGCTGTACCATCCCCTCCGGGCCAGTATGTCCACTGTTACCGCGCTCGCTACGCGCTCCTCGACGGCCAGCCCCGACTCGTCGAACCCGGCCTCGAGGAGGTAGCTTAGCACAGCCATCTTGAAGGCGTAGTGCATGAAGCCCTCCTCGGGCCTGGCCTCCTCCTCGTCCCCCGCGGGCCTGGCTAGGAGTGCGAGCGTGGGGTCGCTGGCCATAGACTCTAAGTAGCTGTAGTAACGGTGCTCGGCCATCATGACAGCGTCCACAAGGCTTGAGGCTTCTCCCAGGTCGTCGCTGCTGAGCCCATACATAGCCGCTACCATCTCGAACACTGTATCGTCCTCTACTATGCTTGTCTCCAGGGGCGGCGGGAGCCTCGTGTAGAGCATGCCTCTGCTGCCTATCCTGGGCTCCCAGATCCTCTCAATAGCCTTGAGCGCCGGCTGGGAGGCATAGACCACGAGGAAGCCGAATCCCTGCGCGTAGGCCTCTCTGACACGGTCCTCGAGGCTCCTAGCGAGATGGGAGCTTGCAGTTATCTTATCAACGCTGCCCTCCTCGACGCCTAGCTCATCCAGATCGAGCACGTATATAGTCATCCCGGCGCGCATCATAGCGAGCTGGTACTCCGTCAGCCGACGGGCTATGTGCTGGGAGTAGAGGGGCGCCCTCCAGGAGACCCGATAGACCTCCCGTAGAACGCGCTTCAGCAGCTCTATGTAATCGTAGCGGGGGTCCCGCGGCTTACGGGCCAGGATGAGGAAGGGCCTTTCACTGTACACCCTCAGCCTGGGCGTGCCGAAGAGGGCCTCTAGAGGATCCACCCCGGTCTCCTGCACAGCCACCTCTATCTGCCGGAGCTGTGGCTCCTCCAGCCTACGGGCCTCGAGCTTCACCTCCAGGCGCTGTGACAAGGGCTCGGGGAGCTGTCGGTCAAGGGCGGCCATGGCCGCTGCCGGGGCTGAACGGGGCCTTGCTGGAGGCTCCCCGCAGGCTGCGGCGGCTCCCGGGCATCCCTTCCCTGATTGCCGCATGGAGCACCCCTCTGCGTTGCACGGACCTAGTGCACCAGGAGGCGTATGAGCACAGCGGCAGCTATCGAGAAGGGCAGTGTTAATCCTATAGCCTTTGCCACCAGGGTCTCGTCGAGACCGTAGAGGGCGGCGTATACGAGGTTCATAGTGGCGGGAGGCATGAAGGCCTCGATGAGCGCTCCGGCTAGCCACACACCCTGGAGGCCCAGGAGGGTGGATGCCGCAAGCGCTATGGCGGGCTCCACCCCGAGCCGCCAGGCCAGGACCGCCAGCACAGGCTTCTCGAAGCCTATCCCGGCATAGGCCAGCACTGAGCCAACGAGGAAGAAGCTGGATAGCGTGGACTCGGCGGCTACATGGCCCAGGATGCCTAGGGCCTCGGCTAGCCAGGGGTGGCCGCCGGCCAGTAGGTAGAGAAGCGTACCCGCTACAAGGGCGTAGAAAGGAGGGAACCTCGCCAGGCTGGCTGCGAGCTTACCGGCTGTACTTCCGGCTTCTCCCACGGGGCTGTAGGCGCCCGCAACTAGGGGGACCGCTACCGCCGCTATAATATTGACCAGGGTCGAGTAGAGGGCTGCGGGGCCGGCGTCATCGTAGAGGATGAGCATGAGCGGTATCGGGAGGAAGCCTGCATTGTGGAAGCCCGCGGCGAGCACTGCTGCGCCCACTACCTTGCTGGGTAGCCCGCGGAGCAGCCTAGGGATCAGGAGGTAGGCCGAGGCTAGGGCACCCAGCACGCTGGCCGGGACCAGGAGGGCGTACTTGCCCGCAACAACCAGGTCAACCGTGTATATCTTGTACAGGACTATGAAGGGTACTGAGAACCAGAGGAGCATGAGGGAGATAGCCCTCGAAGCCGTGGAGGCGGCCCTGGACCTGCCGGCCAGCAGCCCGGCGGCGAGCAGCCCCACTGCCACCAGGGCCCGGGCGGCAACCGCTGCGCCAGCAGCCACTACGCGGACCCCTCCCCGCCGGCCACACCCTCACGGCCACTGGGCTCACGCAGGCCTCGCTGCCTTAGCGGCTAGCTCCCGGAGGAGCCGCCTCACATGGGGCCCCTTTGGCTCGCCGAGTGCCCTCCTGGTTAGGCGGCAGAAGCCGCACTCGCCGCCGGAGCTTAGGAGGCCACATGTGGGGCATTTCTGCGGCTTCCACTCCTTCTCCGCTGCCAGCCTCTTGTAAACCGTGAGCCTCGACTCCAGCCTCCGTATATAGTTTATCTTGACCCCGGGATGCTCCTCCTCCAGGCGGTTCATGGACTCCTTGATCCTCTGCTCTATCGGGGCGACCGGCCTATAGGGGCACTCATCATGGAGGAAGGGGGTGTTAGACAGCAGGGCGTAGAGGAGGGACTCCCTCTCGGTGACCTCGTAGAGGGGGCGGAGCCTCGCCACTGCCAGCCCCTCGATGCTCTCAGTGGCCGGCCCCATCTTGGCTATCGACTCTAGGTCCTGGTTGAGGAAGAGCTTCAATGTGTAGGCTATAATGTCGTCAGCGTTATGGCCCATGGCTACATAGTCGGCTCTAAGCTCCACCGCGGCGGCGTTTGTGATGTAGCGCTTCACGAGCCCGCAGACGCTGCACACCGGGCGCCGGGCGCGCCTGGCTATGACATGGACGGGGGCTCCCAGGGCCTCCTCGATGCTGATCACTATGCAGGGAACCCCGTTCTCCCTGCAGGCCTTCTCCGCCGTCCCCCTGCTCTTCTCCGAGTAGGCTCCGAAGCCGAGGACCAGGTGTATGCCCACCAGCTCGAACCCATAGAGCTTGGAGAGCTTCGATAGGGCTGTCAGCATCGCAGCGCTGTCCTTGCCCCCGGAGACGGCCACCAGTATCCTAGCCCCCCGCCGGAGGGCGCCCACGCGGCGGAGGACGCGCTCCACCTTCCTCTCAACGAACTCCATGAAGTGGCTTGGGCAGAGGGAGAGCCTGGCATAGGGTATGCGCGCCACCGCAGGGGCGCCGCAGATACTGCACCTAGCCGCCGCTTGCCGCCCGGAGGATTGTGACATTGTCTCCATCCTCCAGCCTGTCCTCCTCTAGCAGGGGGCGTCCATCCCTCAGTACCACCACGTCCTCGGCGCTATAGCCTAGGCGGTGGACGAGCTCCCGCACCGTTCCGGCTGTAAGCTCCACCTCTACGGCTTGGCGCTCCGGCAGTATCAGCGCCGAGACTTTAATCCCCATTCTTCCCACGCCCTGCGAGCCAGGCGGCATGAGCCATGGGAGGGGCTGCGCGCGGGCGGCGTCCGCCAGGGCTCCGGGCTGTGCTCCCCCTTATTGCGGCAAACGCCGCCCGGGGGCTGGCTATACCTCTCTACAATGCTTACAGCTCGGCGCTGCTGGCCCTCCAGGGCTATAGCGGGGGCGAGATGGGTGCCGGGCTCTCGCTGGCCCGGCTTCTCGAGATAGCAGGGTTCCCGGTAGCGGGGCTGCTCACCGACCGGGGGCTCTACGGGGCCTGATAGCCTCCTCCATGATCCTGCTGGGGGCTGCGGGGTTCATAATCTGGCTCCGGGCGGACATACTCGGGGTCTCGGCCGCCTACGCGCTGGTCGGCCTTTCCCTCGCAGTCTGGGTCCCCTCGAGGAACCGTGCTATATCCCTGCCTGCCCTCCAGCCTTCGTGGACGTGGCGTAGCACTGACCAGCATGGCGTTCAACTTCTCTCTCCAGGATAGTCGGGCCGCTGCTATTCGCCTACTACTTCGCCCGCCGGGGCTCCCCGGCTACCGGCTCGGCTTCCTGGCGGCTGGTGTGCCCGCGCTCGCCGCCGCACCGCTCGTCTATGCCGCGCTCCGCCGCGTAGGCGGAGCAGGGGGAGGCGGCGGGAGGCTGCCAGACCTCCTACGGCTCCCGGCCAGGTGGCTTACCCCCTACTACCTCTACGCGGTCATGTCCCGCGCCGGCACCGCGGCGTGGATATCCCTCATGGGCGCGGTGTTCCTGGGGCTGGGGCTGCCGCAGGAGGCGCCGGGCCTCTACATGGCTTCTACCGCCGCCGCGTGGCTTCTACTGGGCTACTTTACGGGGGGCGTTGGTGGACCGGCTAGGGGTCCGCAGGGCCATGTTCCTATCCGAGGCCGGCTTCATGGCCTCCCTCTCCCTGGTTGCTGTCCTCCTTCGCCCTAGCAGCTGGCTCCCGGTGGTTATCGCGGTAGCTGTCGCTGACGCCTTCGCGTTCAGCGGGTTCGTTGCCGCTGCGAACAAGCTGCTCATGTACACGAGAAACGTCGGGGTGGAGGCGGGAAGGCTAAACATGGCTACTAGCGTAGCCTCGGTAGCCACGGTGTACGCTGCAGGGGTTCTCTATGGGCATTCACCCCTCCTAGTCCCGGTGCTCGCGTTGGCTCTCCACGCCTCGGCCGCCGCAGCCCTAGGGGCCGCGGGGAGGGGTGCTGCCCGGGAGCTTGCCGTAGAGCTTCTCCAGGGCCACAGCTAGGCTGCTCAGTGTGTGGCGCAGCGTGGGCCTGGACTTGTCAGCCTCCTGGAGGATGCGCACAGCCTCGTTAGCAACCATTATGGCCTCCCTGACCCCGGCCTCCGGTATGAATTCATCGGTCACCCTGTTAGCTATCACCGCGCAGACGCAGCCGGAGCGGAGCCGGTAGATATTGGACAGCGTGAATATCGTGGCAGCCTCCATCTCGAAGCCCAGCACGCCCATACGCCTCAGATTCTCCATTCTGGCGCGGCTGCCGCTCCACGTGTAGTCCCGATAGCCAGGCCTACTCTGCCCAAGGTGGAACGTGGCCGTGGACGCCACTATGCCTAGGTGGTACCTGGCACCGAGCCTCTCAGCAGCCTCCACCAGGGCCATTACCACCTCGGGGCTGGCCGCTGCAGGGTACTCGGGGGGAGCATACTCGCTGCTGGCGCACTCGTAGCGGACCGCCCCGAATCCTATGACTAGATCGCCCACCTTGATATCGGGCTGTATAGCGCCCATAGTGCCCACTCTTATAAGCGTATGGACACCTATTCTAGCGAGCTCCTCTACAGCTATCGCGGTGGAGGCTCCCCCTATCCCCGTGCTTAGAGCGCCTATCCGGGCGCCGCGGTAGACTCCACGGGCGCTACGGTACTCCCGGTGGAAGGCTACCTCCTCTGCCTCGTCCCACGTCCTCATTATAGCATCTATACGGCCCGGGTCGCCGGGGAGCAGGATGTAGGGCGGTATATCACCGGGGCCGAGGCTTATATGGTACATCTTATTGTTTACGACCGGCGCAGATGCGCTAATCCTCTCCATGCCGTGGCCACACTCCCTCCAGGAAGCCGTGCAGCCGGGTTACCTGGTGCAGAGGCGTGCCGGAATTCTCTAAGAGTTTCCCTTGAGGCAGTGGAGGGGGCAGAGCAGCAGGGATAGCCCGCTATGACGGGGCAGGACGTTGAGAGGGAATACCGAAAGCTGGTTGATGAGATCAAGACGTGCACCAGGTGCAGGCTCCACCGGACGCGCCGTAACCCGGTGCCAGGGGAGGGGCCCCTCGACGCCAAGGTAATGGTGGTGGGGGAGGCGCCAGGGAGGAACGAGGACCTCCAAGGTAGGCCCTTCGTCGGGGCCGCGGGCCAGCTTCTGAACAAGCTCCTGGAGCTAGCCGGGCTCGAGAGGAAGGAAGTCTATATAACTAATGTGGTGAAGTGTAGGCCCCCCGGCAACCGCGACCCCAGGGAGGACGAGGTGGAGGCGTGCCTCCCCTACCTACTCCGGCAGATCCAGCTCATAAGACCCCGCCTCGTGATAGCCGTGGGCCGCCACGCGGCCAGGAGGCTGCTGGAGCTGGCAGGGCACCCTTGGCACAGCATGGGCTCCCAGCACGGCAAGGTGTACCGGGGGAGGATAGCCGGGGTGGACCTGGCTATAGCCGTCACCTACCACCCCGCTGCCGCGCTCTACAAGCCCCCGCTCCGGAAGAAGCTGGAGGAGGACTTCCGGGGCCCCATAGCCAGGATTGTGGCCGAGATCAAGTCGGAGGAGAGGAGGGAGAGACGGGGCAAGGAGAGGGGCGGGCAGTCGACGCTGCTAGACTTTCTCAGCGGCGGCGCGGCGAGAGACCGCGGCTAGCCCGTAGCCCACCACCGCCAGCACCACCGCCTCGGCTGCAATGCCCGCTAGGCTGTAGCTGCTCCAGTCAACCTGCACCGGCGCCGGGCTGACGGCCTGCCGGCCTTCAGCGGTGAGGGCCTTCAGGACCAGCGTGTGTATTAGCCACACCGCGGAGTCCGACTCCAGGCTCACCTTCACGAATGTATCGTTAGTGGCGTTGGCGACGTAGCCGCCGTACTCCTCCGCGTAGCTGAGGAGCAGTGCCGCCGGCAGGCTGGCATCCCTAGACATGCTGATGCCCCGCAGGAACTCTACGTGCCTCTCCACGCAGTGGGCTGGCAGCCCGGAGCTGGCTACCAGCGTGTCCTCCAGCATGGAGACGACGTACACCGCTAGGCCTAGCGCTAAGGGGTAGTTGCCCTGCCTGAGGCTCTGGCGGGCGTCGCGGATCCAGGCCTCGACGGACCTGGTGTCGGGCATCGGTATGTTGAAGCCTACCCTGCCTACCACGCTCTTCAAATAGTCGTATGAGAGCTGCATGTAATTCACCATAAACTCCGCGGACCTGGCTAGCAGGCTGCAGGGCACCAGGGGGCCCAGGCTGGGGTCGGCCAGCTCCGCCCAGGACTTGGCCGAGAGGGCGCGGAGGAGGGCGAGAGCCCTCACATCGGGCTTCTCCGAGCTGGCTGCATGCTGCGCCAGGTAGAGCCGGGCTGAGGCGGAGGCGAGGGCCTCATAGCCCCAGAGGCCGCAGAGGCTCCTATTCGTGAACCTGCTGCTGTGCTCGGCTACGCTCCTATTGGCATCCGCTATTGCTTCGTCAAGGCTTATGCCGATCGCCTTTTCAAGGTAGTTGAAGCCTTTATGCTCCGCCACGTCCTTGGAGAGCACGTATAGGGCCATGAAAGCCATGCTGGCAGCGCTGTAGGGGCTCTTCTCGAGAGCCCTCCTAGCGCCGGTGATAAGCTTCTCCGCCACCATACGGGCCTGCGGGTCCTCCACGTCACCTAGAAGCTTCACAGCCTTCTCAATAAACTCCTGGGCATAGCTGCTGAAAAGCCTCTCCTCCCCTCGTATAGAGGGGAACAGTACAGTCCTGCCGGCGCCGCCGGGCGCGGAGAGGAAGCCCCTAGAGAGCTGGGAGGCCGCATCCTCTATGCTGCAGACGCCTACCACCCCAATGCCGCCCGGCACCCTGCTGATCTCCGTGACAGGGAGCAGCACTCTCGCATAGCCATAGTCCTTGGCTGCCGTGACCTTGTCAGCCACGCCCGCCACCGGAAGCACGAGGCCCGTGAGGGAAACCATACCAGTCATAGTAGTGTTGGGGTCCGGGACCAGCCCACGAAGGGCGAGGAGCGAGGATGCCGCTATGAAGCCACTAGCGCTGGGGCCGCTAACGGGCGTATTGGTCTCAAACTCTACGTCCACATCATAGAGCCGGGGGTTTACCCCGTCAATAATGCTGGCAAGATAGTATGCAACCTCCGTCGACAGGGTCGTGCTCTTATCCACAAGGTCGCCGGGCTCAACGGTAACAGTGCCGCTGCCGGGCGAGCTTATGGTTAGCCACGCGTTCACCACTATCCCCTTCCCGGTCGCGCCGTCCACCGCCAGAAGGCCCAGCCTGACCCTGACCCTATAGTCCGGGGAAGCTGGCTGCGCATAGGCGCTGGCGAGAAGCATGAGGAGCACCACTGCGGCCGGGAGCACTCTTAGACGGGTAGCCCTCCTCTCCATCAAGCCTCTCTCCCCGTTGGACACATTCTTGCCCCGCGGACGGGCATGAGGCGTTCAGCTCTTTATGCCTCCCCACGGACCCCTTATCCATATCTATACTAAGTGTACTAAGTGTCCCAGTAGGATGGGAGCGCTACCCGCCGGGGTAAGCGGAGGTCCCCCGGGGTGTCAGATAAGCCTAGGCTCGAGGAGATAAGAGAGGCCCTAGAGCGTGAGATAGCCGAGCTGGAGTCGAGGCTGCAGCTATACCAGCAGCTGCTCGCCATACTAGATGAGTGCTCCGGCCTGGCCGGCGCCCGCGGGAGGGCGGGGGGCCGGGGTAGGGAGTTCCGGTCGAAGGATGGCCTGGTTGTCGCGAGGCTTACAGCCTCGAGGGATACTATGAGGCTCATGTTTGCGAGGCCCGTGCCGGAGCGCCACCCCTACGTGAGGTACATGCTGAATGCTCTTGAGAGGCTCGCCTCCGAGTACGAGGGGCTGGAATACACCGTGGATAGGGACGAGGAGGGCCGGGTCTCCAGCGTTATTGTGACAGGGGTGCCCAGGGATGCGCAGGACGAGGTCCACGCTGTACTGGAGTTCACCGCTAAGAAGGTGGCCGAGATTCCTCCCCGCTAGGCCTCGACGTAAACGTCTACCACTACCTGGCTCTTCCTGGGCCCCACTGTGCGCACCACCCTGGCATGCTCAACCCGGTACCGGGCCCCGAGCTCCTCGAGCCTGCTGGATAGCAGGTCCACGGCCTTCCTCTTCGGGTCTTCCCCCTTCCCCGCGAAGACGTGGAGGTAGACGTGGATCCAGCCGCTTCCCCGGAGGCCGTGGAGCGCGTGGGGGAGGTGCTGGAGGGCCAGCTCGGGGAGGGGCATTAGCACGCGGTCGGCAACGCCCCGTAGCCTCTCCTCCACAATCCTGGCGGCGTCGCCCAGGATGGGTACCACTATACCCTCTACCCTGTTGAGCTTCACGTTCTCCACCATCATCCGGTAGGCGTCCAGGTTTATGTCTATACTGTAGACCCTGGCCGGCTTGGAGTGCCTCGCCATTATTATGGAGAAGAGGCCGGCGCCGGCATACATGTTTATCACAGTCTCGCCGGGCTTGACGAGCCGCGCTATCCTCTGGTGCTCGTAGGAGAGGCGGGGCGATATGTAGACCCGTGTTATGTCTATCTTGAAGACGCAGCCGTGCTCACGGTAGAGGGTCCAGCTCCTCTTCTCGCCGGCCAGGTGGGTGTAGCTCCGCAGCCTATACTCGCCCTCCACCGGGCTGGAGGCTGCCCAGATGCTCTTAACATAGGGGAGCCTGCGGAGGAGGGCCTCGGCCAGAGGCTTCAGCTCCTCAACGTCTACATCGAAGGGCTTGCGTATAACAGCTATATCGCCTATGATGTCTATCCTCTTCCAGAACCTGGCAGCCTTCTCGGGCCCGTAGACCTCCTCTGCTATCTCCCTCAGCAGCTTCCTCTTAGCCACCACTCCTCCCCCAGGGGGCCAGGCACCGCGCCAGGCTGGTATGAACATCATAGTCTATGCTGCAGCGGCCCCGGGCCGCCGCGTGGCAGGCCGTCGCGAGAGCCATGCGCCAGAGGGGCTGGAGGACCCGGGCCGCCCTGGTGAGAATGCGCTGCGCCTCCAGCTCCCTCCGGAGCCGGGCCCACTCCGCGAGAAGCCTCCCGGCGCCACGGCCCTCGAGGGCCTCGGCGAGAGGCTCAGCGAGCAGGGAGACCGCGTAGAGCCCGCCCCCCGTGAAGGGCTTGGAGGCGCAGAGCACATCCCCTATACCGGCGGCGCGGCCCGCCAACGGGGTCTCGGCGGGCGGGCCCAGCACTATCCTCCCCGCCCTATGGCTGATGATAGAGGAGGCCTGGACTCCTATCCTCGCGAGCCTGGGGAGTAGAGCCTGGAGCCTCTCTACGGGCCTCTCGTCGGCAACCCCTATGACAGCCTCCCGGCCCCCAGCGACGGGCACCACCCAGGCGAAGAACTTGGGGGCAGTACGACGCCCGTGAACAGTGTAGAAAGCGTCCTCCCCGAGGCGCAGCGCGAGGCGGGCGCGTACCTCGAAGCCGGGGATGTAGCCGCAGCGCCCTGCACCGAAGAGCCTGGAGAACCCTGGCTTGGCGCCCACCGCGGCCACCACCCAGCCGCCGCAGACCCTGCCCCCGCCGGCCAGCCGAGCACAGCCATTCGGGCCCACGCCCACAACCCTGGAGTGGTAGGCTATCCGGTGGCCCAGCGCCTCCACCCTGGAGGCCAGGACCTCCTCGAGCAGTGGCCGCGAGAACCGGACCGCCAGGGGAGAGCCCTCTACCCGGCACACTTCGCGTAACCCGTCGTCTAGAAACACGGCCTCCCGGTAGCTCTCGGTAACCGCCTCGGGGGCGCCAAACCTCTCCGCGGTCGAGGGGCTCACCAGGCCGGTGCAGTGAGGCGGCCAGCCAGGCCTCCCGGAAGCCTCGAGAACCAGCGCGTCCACGTGCCTCAGCCTAGCAGCTGTCAAGAGGCCCGCGGGGCCGGCCCCAGCAATGACTACGAGGCTGCGGTCAGTCAAGGCTGAACTCATCACCACCCTCAGCTCCGCCTGAGCCAGTCATCCCGCAGGAGCCACACGCGCCTGCAGTGGGCAAGAAACCCGCAAGCCTCCCCCTTGAGCAGCTCCTAGCCCGATGCTTTAATAAATCCGGGACCCGGCAGCCAATATGAATGGACGCCGGGGTGGCCGAGCGGTCAAAGGCGGCGGGCTGCAGTGGCCCGGGCACGGCTACCGCCCATCGCGGACACCCGTTGATCCCGGGTTCGAATCCCGGCCCCGGCTCCACGCCTCTCAGCCACTGGTGTCCCCTACCACGTCCTCCTCGCCCTCAGGTGGAGCCTCAATAGGGGGCGCCGCTCCTCCTCCTAGCCACGGGGCTGGGTGTCGTGGCCTCTACCGAGGAGATCAGGAGGATACTCGAGCCCCTGGCTAGGAGGCGTGGCTACAGCATCAGTGTAGAGGGCGGCTCGGTCTGGATGCTGCATCCGGAGGCGCCTTTCTATGTGGAGGCTAGGCCGACTGGCCAGGGGGTGCTGGTTAGGGTCGGGTACCGGGGGCTCCGCGACTACGTGAGGGAGCTGGTCGATAGCGTGGCTGACCCTAGGTCCGTTCTGGAGGATGTGCTGGACGAGGTTGCAATGGTGGCTCACGAGGCCTACACGGCTCTCCGGGGGGCGGGGATCGCCGCAAAGCTGGAGGCCCGGGAGGCTGTGCTCGACGCGCTAGAGGAGCTGGAAGAGGCTGAGGAGGAGGAGTGAGGAGTGCCGGGGGCCCGGGCCGGGGCTGAGTTGTTGAGGGCGGGGATAAGGCTATAGCGGCTCTATCTAGGGCTGGGGTTTCAGCCAGGTGTAGAAAATGGGCTATCTTGACAGCCTTGTTGAGAGGATAGAGGAGCTGAAGAGGCGTAGGAACGCTGTGATACTCGCCCACAACTACCAGCTGCCGGAGGTGCAGGACATAGCAGACTATGTGGGGGATAGCCTGGAGCTCGCTAGGAAGGCTATGGAGGCCAGCGCCGACGTGATAGTCATGGCTGGCGTCCGGTTCATGGCTGAGACGGCTGCGATACTCAACCCGGACAAGGCCGTGCTACATCCAAGCCCCGAGGCGGGTTGCCCCCTAGCATCCTTCCTCAGCGTGGATGTCATCAAGAGGTACCGGGAGAAGTACCCCGGCAGGCCGCTTGTAGTCTATGTGAACTCCTACGCCGAGGCAAAGTACTATGCGGACTACATAGTGACTAGTGCCTCCGCGGCCAGGCTGGTCTCCAGGCTCGAGGAAGAGGAGGTCCTCTTCGCGCCCGACCGCAACCTCGCCTCCTATGTGGCGGAGGTCGCCGGGAAGAGGGTAATACCGGTCCCCGTGGGCGGCCACTGCCCGGTCCACGAGTACCTTGTGAACGAGTACTATGTGAGGAGGGCGCTGGAGGAGCACCCTGGGGCTAAGCTGCTTGTCCACCCGGAGGCGCCGCCGGCCGCGAGGAGGCTAGCCGACTTCGTGGGTAGTACTAGCCAGATGCTCCGGGCGATAGGCGAGCTTGGGGGCGACGAGTTCCTCCTTGGAACCGAGGAGGGGCTCGTTCACCGTGCTAGGCGGCTCTACCCAGGCAAGCGGGTCTACCCGGTGAACCCCGGGGCTGTCTGCATAGACATGAAGAAGATAACGCTCCAGAATATAGCCCATGCCCTGGAGAACATGAAGCCCGTGGTGAGAGTTGACGAGAGTATAGCTGGAAGGGTTAGGGAGGTGCTGGAGAGGTCCCTCGAGCTGGTGAGGTAGGCCCTGGCCATGTCCGAGTATCTCCTCGAGCAGTTGTTCCTCGAGTGGCTGAGGGAGGACGCGCCCCACGGCGACCTGGCAAGCGAGTTGCTCATACCCCCGGGGCTCGAGGTAAGGGCCGTGGTTAGGGCCAACGAGAGGGGGGTAGCCGCCTGCGTAGAGGATGTGGCAAGGGTGCTGGAGAGGCTGGGCCTGGAGGCGAGGCCGCTGAAGAGGAGCGGCGAGACCGTGGAGCCCGGGGACCTGGTCCTGGAGGTGAGGGGCGAGGCCCGCAGGGTGCTCCTGGTAGAGAGGACTCTCCTCAACCTGCTAAGCTACCTGTTCGGCGTAGCCACTGCCACCAGGGAGCTAGTGGAGAAGGCTAGGCGCGTTAACCCCCATGTCCGGGTGGCTGCAACCAGGAAGATCCCGCCAGGGCTGCGCTACCTGGCCAAGAGGGCCGTGGCTGCCGGGGGCGGGGATACGCACCGGCTCAGCCTCAGCGACGCCGTGCTGATCAAGGATAACCATCTAGCCGTGCTGGGGGACGTGGCGGAGGCCGTGAGGAGGGCCCGGGAGAGGGCTAGCTTCATCCACCGGGTAGAAGTCGAGGTGGAGACCGTGGAAGACGCTGTGAGGGCTGCCAAGGCGGGAGCCGACGTGGTAATGCTTGACAACATGTCGCCCAGGGAGGTGGCGGAGGCGATACGCAGGCTCGAGGAGGAGGGGCTCCGGGGCCGCGTGCTCGTGGAGGTTAGCGGCGGGATCACCCCAGAGAATATCGCCGAGTACGCTCGTGCAGGGCCCGACGTGGTGAGCACGAGCTATATAACGATGAAGGCGCGGCCGGTGGATCTAAGCCTGGAGGTGGTGGAGGTGCTAGGCCGTGAAGAGGGTGGCAGTGATAGGCTGCGGCAACATAGGCACCGAGATAGCCAGGGCCGTGGATAAGGGCGTGGTGAGGGCCAGGCTCGTAGCCCTCTACGACATAGAGCCTGGGCGCTGCAGGAGGCTCGCCTCGGGGCTCGAGAGGGAGAGGCCCCTGATAGCGGAGAGCCTCGGGCAGCTACTGGGTCAGAGGCCGGACCTAGTTGTGGAGGCTGCAAGCCAGGAGGCTGTAAGGCAGTACGGAGAGCAGATACTGAAGAGGGGCATAGACCTAGTGGTGCTGAGCGTAGGGGCCCTCCTAGACAGCGAGACGAGGGAGAGGCTCCGGGGAGCGGCGGAGGCTACTGGAGCCAGGATACACGTGCCCTCCGGCGCGGTAGCGGGGCTAGACGCCCTGAAGTCGATGAGCCTAGTGGGGGTTGACAGGCTTGTTCTCCGCACGAGGAAGCCGCCCAGGGCCCTCGCAGGAGCCCCGGGGGCCCGGGGGGTGGATCTCGAGGGGCTCCGGGAGCCGAGGCTAATCTACCGGGGGCCAGCCAGCGAGGCTGTGAAGCTCTTCCCCGCGAATGTGAACATTGCTGCAGCCCTGGCTCTAGCCGCGGGCAGGGAGCCACTGGTCGAGATAGTTGCAGACCCTACTGTGGATAGGAACATCCACGAGGTGGAGGCCGAGTCCAAGGTCTCCAGGCTCCACATTGTGGTGGAGAACGTACCGAGCCCCCGGAACCCGAGAACGAGCTACCTGGCGCTGCTCTCCATTATAGACCTGCTGAGGAGCCTCACCGGCAGCGTCTACATAATCGCCGGCTAGCCGCCCCCATGGCCTGGGAGGGAGGGGTCGGCACCAGAAACCATCATCACCGGCTCCTTCAGCATATCTAGCCCTCTCCATCCCCCAGCCGCCAGGGATATGGGCCTCCAGGGGGCTCTTTTCCCCTAGCCCTTCAGCCTTCCCTCAACCACTATGGGTACTACGCCCATCTCTCTCAGCCTCCCAACGTAGCTGGCGAGGTCCCTAACCAGCCCCGCATCCAGGATAACGGCTGCCACGCACTCGAAGTGCCTGAGATAGTCCCTGACCTGGCCTATGAGCCTCTGAAGCTGCGTGGACGACCTGGGCACCTTGAGCTCCACACCGCAGGGGCCGACCTGCATGTCTATCCTGTAGCGGCCTACCCTGACCTGCCTCCTGACCGGGACCCTGGTGAGGCGGGCGCGGAGGTACTGGTATAGCTGCTTCTCCAGGTCCTCCTCGCCGCGCACGGGCTCCGGCCTGAACTCCTTCAGGGTATTGACTATGTTCTCTATTCCCTCGCTGATTCTTGCGAGCTGCTTCTTGCTCTCAAGCTGGGCCTTGAACCTGTCAAGCTCTTCAACCACGTCCTTGTACTTGACCTTGTACCTCCTAGCGTACTCTACCACCTTCTTGAGGGAGAGTCTCTCGGCGAGGGCTCTCACCTTCTCCTGCTTGGACCTATACCTTTTGAGGCTGATGCCCTCCCTGACACCTATCTCGTCCAGCTGCCTTGCCTTGAACCTGCTCAGCAGGACCCGTTTGAGCTCGTCGGCCTTCAACTTGTAGGCGATGCTCGCCTGGACCTCTGTGCCTAGGATCTTCGCTCCGCGCACTATCGCATCCATACCCTTCTTCAGCTTGTCGAGAACCAATGCGGGATCCCCGGGATCCCACGCCGGGCCTGAACGCTAGAGGATTAAGTAATACCACTGTTTATATGGTTAGCGCTGAAGATGCGTGGCCAGGTCCCACGCCTTATTACCTGCCGGCTGGGCGGCGTGCACGCCCCGGGCTGATGAGCCTCCTCTCACCCCCATGCCGAGCCGTGGCTGCAGGGCTATGACGTGCCTCACGGTATCTGACCCGGAGCGGTGCAGGGAGAGACGGTTCCGGGAGCTGCCCCGGTACCGGCTTCTCGACATGCTCGAGGAGAGGGGATGGTATAGGCTCGGCAGCCTCATCCACCTTGACCGGTCGAGGGTGAGGGAGAATCCGTTCCAGGAGCTACTTCTCCGCGTCCTGGTCTGGGGCGGGGGCTTCCGCGAGGCTGTTGGCTGGTCTGGCGTGGAGGTGTTTCGGGAGGAGTACTGCGGCAGAGTGTTCCGCTACCTCGCGGGCAGAGGCGGGGAGAGGGCTGACGCTGTATACACACCCTCGGCCGACTGGAGGATGGAGCTGCTCGTGAGGCTGCCGGAGCGCACGCTCCCCCTTATAGTGCTCGACCTGAGCCTCCTCCACCGCCACGTCTCCCTTTCGGAGCTGAGTAGTCTCCGGCGCCAGGTTGGGGCAGTGCTTGGCGTGGTCCGGAGGTTCCTCTGGGACCGCCACCTCCTGGTTGCAGGGGCGCCTCCCGGCGCCTATGAGTGGCTCCGCCTCTTCATGGGGAGGGCTCTGGTGGACTACTCTCCGCTGGCCTCGGACGAGGCTGCCTCGCTGCGGGGGGCCAGGCGGATTATCCTCCTCGACCCCGGCGCCGACCGCGACCTCGATGCCCGCGACGTGCTCGAGGCCGACGCCTTCATACTGGGCGGCATCGTTGACCGGGTGCCGAGGCCCGGTGAGACGAGGAGGCTCAGGCTTCAGGGCCTCGCTGAGCCCCGCAGGCTTGCCCTGCGCGGCAGCGTTCACGGCGTCCCCTCGAGGCTCAACTCCGTAGCGGAGATAGTGCTCCGCGCGAGGTACGAGACCTGCGGCGACGTGGAGGAGGCTATCAGGAGGGTTATGAGCCCGAGGGATGCCAGGCTCCGGGCCTACGTGGAGCTTAGCCGCTGGAGCCGGGGAAGGAGGCGGAAGGTACCCTGGAGCCTCTACGAGGAGCTAGCCAGCTGGCTCCCACTCTCCCCGAGGGATTTCGTGCGGGCCACGCGGATGGCGGGGCTGGAGGTCGAGGGGGAGCCGCCTAGTATATGCGGCCCCGGTCCAGCTCGGAGAGAATGCCGTCTATCTCGGTGACCGCTAGGCCGACGAAGCTGTCGGCGGCGCCATAGCTTATGAGTATCTCTGAGCGGCCTATGGGCACGGCGCCGCATGGGAAGACTACGTAGGGCCTATCCCCGTAGACTTCGTAGGTCTCACGCGGCTCCATAATATACCTGGGGGTGATAGCCTTGACTATGAATCCCTCGCTCCTGCTATACTCGAGCAGCAGGGCGAACACCCGGTAGAAGCCGTCCATATCCACGCCGTGCGCGAGGAGGAGGAGATCCCTGCCGACACGGATGGGAGGCGTAGACCAGCCAACCTTGTACTCGAATGGGGCGGGTGTGAGCAGCACGGTAGGCTTCCTGGCCACCATCCAGCGGAGGCCGCTGCCGGCATCATCGCCCTCCTCCACCCTGCTGGCAACCGCCACGAAGCCCCCATCCCCTACATGTGGGCGGTGGAAGAGTATCTCCGGGCGCTCCTCGCCGTACATGAAGGCGTCCTTGTCGCTCCTCAGCAGGCTCCACGGTATATCCCCGGTTATGTGGACGTAGCGCTTACTCCAGGTGTAGCCGCCGTCCTCGGAGACGGCTGTGACGGGGAGGGTTGAGGGCAGCCCATGAGGCTTGTCGGATTTGAAGTAGTCTATCGTGCGGCCACTGAAGGTCATGTAGAGGCGCCCGCCTATCTCGTAGACCCTGGGGTCCTCTGTGCCCCATACATCGTAGCGGTTCGACGGGTTGATAATTATCTTCGCATCGATCACGGTGGGAAGCTCTCCGGCGAGAACCTGGCTGACTATGAGCCTGCCCAGAGCTATGGCGGAGACGTAGCGGTAGTAGCCAACTATTATGCGCATGTATAGCTTAAGCTCCTTGCCCTCAATATGGGCGGAGGCGTTGAACACTGAGAATGGGTTCCTGCGGGGATAGTTGATAAGCCGGATCGCATCGGGACGTATCACCGCCAGCCGCTTGGCTAGGTCTAGCGTCTCGTAGCGTCTAATCCTCGCGGCCTCAAGGGAGCCGGAAGCGTAGCTGAACCGGGCGGGGAGAGAGGCCACGGGCTCCACCCCGGGAGGCGGTGCATGAAGCCAGGAGCGGGGAGGAGACATGCAGAGTCCCGGGCTCAGCAAAGGCCAAATTCTTCACTGCCGGGTGCGGGGCTCCGCGATAGCTGGTCACATCACCACCTGCGAGGACGTGAACGCCCTGGTCCTTAGGCCTAGGTGCGTAGGCGGTAACGGTCACCTGTTTTCTCCAGCAGCCCGGACTCGACCAGCATCTCTAGCGCATCCTGATAGTAGAACTCCTCCACCTCTATACCGTACCACTCCTTGAACAGCCTCTTTATCTCCTCATAGCTCCACTCCCTCTGGCCCGTCTCTCTGCTGTGCTCCTGGAGCATTCTGCGTATAAACTGGGTCACATCCTCCAGCCTTGTCCACGGGTACTGGAACCACACCCAGTCCTTGACCTCCATGTAGTAGAAGTCTGGCTTCAGCTTAGCTACCGAGCTTATCCACTGGAGCGTCGCTATCCTAAGCTCTTCGGGGCCCCACTCCCTGGCCACGTAGTCGCGGGCCAGTATAAGGGTCTCGCCAGTGTCCACGATGTCGTCCACGAGTAGGGCCCGGTGGCCGCGGAGGTCGACCCTGTACGGGAACTTTAGCACAGCCTTCTCGGATGCCTTGGCAGCCTCCGTCCAGTGCTGGCTCTGGATGCTGAGGAGGTTCTCGACGCCGAGGAAGTCGCAGAGGAGCCGTGCCGGCACATAGCCGCCGCGCGCCACAGCTATGACTACTGTGGGCTTATAGCCGGACTGCTTAATCACCCTGGCCAGGCCACGGCTCCACTCGACTACCTCCTCCCAGGATACTAGCTTCACCGGTACACGGGGCACGGCCCCAGCCCACCCTCGGAGCCCTCCGGCTCCCGGGGGCTTCAAGTCTCTTACTCGCTAACCCTTCTTGCAGGGATTGTAGTCCTCGCCTACGCTAGGCTTGAGGGGTATCATGCAGAGGAACACTACGCCCTTGTCTCCGACGAAGTACTCGTGATGAACGTTGGGCGGTATGTATAGAAAGTCTCCCTGCCCCACGGCGTACTCTCTCTCGCCTATCCTGACCCTCATGGAGCCGCTTAGCACGAATATCTCATGCTCCCAGGGGTGGCTATGCCCGGGTATGTGGGAGCCGGGCTCAGCCGTGAACATCCTCATAGCAAATGTCGGCGCGCCATCCTTGTCGGAGACCAGCCAGCGTATATAGACGCCGGGGAGCTTCTCGCCGCCGACCGAGGCCTCGCTGGCCTCCACGTCTACAGCTCTACCAACCTTCTCGCCGCAGGGGCCACGCTCCACAGCCAAGACGCGGGGCACCGGTAGGACCGCCTGCAGAAGGAGGGGAGGCAATAACTAGCTTGCCTTAGGCACAGGTGGCGAGCCGGTCGCGTCCGGCCCGGTACACGTCACCGGCGCCCCGCCTCGGCGGGCAAGGGGCGCGCGAGGGGGCACGCTCATCCCGGATGGCGGAAGGGTTGGTGTGCCCCGCCTGACCGCCCCGCTTCATAGCCCCGTAGCCGGGTCTCAGCGGGTGTGAGACCGGCGGGGCCCCGGGGTCCCGGTGGACGGGGCCGGCCCGGGTATTAGGGAAGCGGCCGCGCCGGATGAAGGGATATAAACTATGGAGCGGCGCCTAGAGCCGCTATCCCGGGGCCGCCCGGAGCACCTCCACCGACGCCCAGGCTACTGGTCCCCGGAGGGGCCCGCGGGGCCGCGTGCTGCTCGAAGGGGTGGTTGTCTCTGCGCGTGGTCGGCGTCGACATAGAGCCCGGGTGCAGCAGCGGGCCCCGCTGCTACTCGGTAGCTATAGTGGAAGACGGGAAGCTCGTAGCCAAGTACGAGTCTGTACCCATTCACAGGCTTATACGGCTCGTCTGGGAGCATAAACCCGACATTCTCGCAGTGGATAATATACAGGAGCTTGCCCCCAGCCGGAGAGAGCTCGTCAAGATAACATCAATGCTGCCCTCCGAGCTCGTCATAGTCCAGCCCACTCGCATGCCCGACGGCACCCTGGTGAGCGTCCGCAAGCTCGCCAAGCTAGCCGGCCTAGAGGCCGGCGGCTCCGGGAAGCTCTCCCCCAGCCGGACCGCCTACCTTGTAGCCCTTCTAGCCTCGATGGGCTACGGCTCTAAGATACGCTTCGTCGAGGAGAAGACGAGAATAGTGGTGGCTAAGTCCAGGCGGCTGAAGCACGGGGGGATGAGCAGCCCCAGGTACCAGCGCCGTGTACGCTCAGCCATACTCCGGGCCGTGAAGGATATCAAGAGGATGCTGGACCGCCACCGGCTAGACTACGACCTGGTGTTCCGAAAGAGCGGCGGGGGCCTCGACAGCGCCGTCTTCATAGTCTATGCGCCGAGAAGCAGGCTTAACGGTATAGTCAAGCCGCACGAGGACAGCGACGTGAGGATAGAGATACAGCCCGTCTACAGCAGCCGCGTAGTCTTCGAGGACTCCGGGCACGGGGGGCTGCAGCAGGCCAGGCCCTACATCATAGTGGGCATAGACCCGGGGATCTCGACCGGCATAGCCGCCGTGGACCTGAACGGCCGTCTCGTGGTAGCGCTTAGCAGGAGAGGCATAGACAGGAGCGAGGTCATAGAGATCATCATGCGCCACGGAATACCTGTAATGGTGGCCACCGATGTGAAGCCCGCGCCAGAGTTCGTGAAGAAGCTGGCTGCCGCGATAGGGGTGCCCGTCTACGAGCCCCCCACATCGCTTAGCGTCGAGGAGAAACGGTCGATACTCGAGGAGTATGCAAGAAGGTTCCCTGAGCTACGCCGTATTGCAGACGCCCACGTCCGGGATGCGCTGGCTGCTGCAATCAAGGCCCTTCATGTCCACGAGTCTAAGATGAGGCAGGCCGAGTCCTACGCTGCGAAGCTAGGCCTGGACGTAGACATAGACGCCATAAAGGCGGACGTTATAAGGGGCGCCACTATAGCTGAGGCCGTGGAACGCGCTATAAACGCTGCTCTCAACGGGCTCGGAGTCAGAGACTACCTCGTGAAGAGGGTCAGGAGGCGCGGCGGCGAGAAGGCCGAGACCCGGGAGGAGCAGAAGCCTGCCGACAGCATAACCAAGCTGCGCGCAGAGCTGGAGACGCTTAGAGCCGAGAACATCGCGCTGCGCGCCAAGCTCCGGGAACTGAGCGAGCAGCTCCAGCGGCTGGAGGCGGAGTATAGGCTACTCCAGATAGAGAGCCGCGACGCCCTCGAGAGGGACCGCGAGATAAACAAGCTCTCCCACGAGGTTAGGCTGCTGAGAGCAGAGCTCGAGAAGGCCCGGGAGGAGGCGAAGACGCTTAGACACGAGCTACGCGAGCTAGAGGAGGCGCTCTTCCTGGCCGCCGCCGGCGAGGCGATACCCGCCGTCCAGCTCGGCGAGCTAGACGCTGAGGCTGTCGACAGGCTGTCAAGCCTCGCAGCCAATTACGGTAAGCTCGTGGCAGTCGTCAACGCGATCAACCCGGTGCAGTGGAAGAGGCACGGGCCAAAAGTGGCTGGGCTCCTGCTGGCAGTACTGGTACCAAGGGATTCGCTTGACCGCAGAGAGGCAGTCGAGGCCCACGGAGTACCTGTGCTCCCCCTGGAGGAGTACGAGGCCAAGAGGCTCGGCGAACTCGTACTCCTGGACGAGAGGGTGATCATTGATGCCTTCTACCGGCTGAAGCAGATGGAGGAGCGTAAACGGAGCGAGAGGCGCGGACTTGGACTCATGGAGCTGAAGAAGATGCTTGAGGAGTATCGGGCTAGGAGGATGAAAACTCTGCTAGAAGACGCTAATATTGCCCTCAATGAATAGCTTTGTCAGCTTGCTGTAGCTGTCCAGCTCCTCCTCCACTATAGCCTCTATCTCGCGCACAGCATCGCTGGACAGAGGCTCGCCAGGCTTCTCGGCAAGCACCTTAACATTCGCCACCAGGGGGTCGTTGAGCGGCCTCCCTATCTGGCTGAGAAGCTCAACGTAGACTTCACGAACGCCCTTGACGCTCTCATGTACCTTCCTCGCAATGTTCATGGCCATAACGTTGTATATCTTGCCCACGTGGCTGACCGGGTTCTTGCCCGCCGCGGCCTCCAGGCTCATAGGCCGAAGAGGGGTTATGAGGCCATAGCTCCTGTTCCCACGGCCCGTCATGCCGTCGTCCCCATGCTCGGCGCTGGTGCCGGTGACGGTCAGGTACACTATCCCCTTGTCAGGCTTATCACCGGTATTAACATGCACCTCTACATCGTAGTCGGGGGCGATCCTGCTGGCGAGATCCAGCACGGCCTCACGTATGGCGTCCTTGACCGAGAGGTAGTGATCCATGTCGGAGACGAGGCTTGATATCACCGCAGCGGCTATAGTTATGTCTACCCTCCTGCCGCGGCGCAGCCCCATAACCTTAATGTCCTCGCCTACCTCGGGGTTCTTCTCCTTGAACTCCCTGCTGTTGAGAAGCCTCTCAGTCTCATACACCAGCCTCTCGAGGCGGGAGAACGGGGCAAACCCTACGCCAACACTGGTGTCATTGGCTAGCGGTACTTGCCTCTTGCCCAGCTCGAATATGCCGACGAGGTCGGCGCTGCCGTGGCCAATCTTGTAGTCGACTATCACATGCCTCTCGGGGTCTAGAAAGCGGAAGTTGCTTTTTATCCAGCCCTTGACAGCGTCTAGCACTATCGGGCCTATGGGTATCTTCTCAACCCCGCCGTCCTCGAGTCTAACCTCTGTGGTTGCCCTACCCGATACTATGATGTATATGGGCTGTAGTACTTCGCCGCCGCCAAACCTGGGAGCTGCCTGGCCACCGACAACCAGCACCTTGTCGAGATTATGATGCAGCACCGCGCCATAACGGTTTAGATAATACTTGGAGAGAAGCCTGGTAGCCTCTTCAGCCGCGGCATCGGCTATAGTGTCCGGGTGCCCGGTGCCCTTCCTCTCAACGAGCTCTACACTATGCTCCTCTATAGGCTGCCACCTGATGCTCTCGACCACAATGTTCCGCGGCACCGACCTCACCGTCTCGGGGGCGCTGCTGCTGGACCTTAAAGGCGTAGTCGGCTGCCGAGACGGGCGGCTCTAGCCTATGGGCAGCGAGCCGCCGGCCGCAATCTCGTAGTCGACGCTCACGTATACCACGTGGCTTCCGCGTATCAGCACCCTACCATACTTCACCTTAGGCTCCATAGTGCCGGGCTTCAGCTCAACGCATTCGTCTAGAACAAGGTTCATCGTGGAATCGGTTGCATCGAGCTTCCCTATGTACTCGCTGCCATCCTTTAGCTTCACCAGTATAACCCTTCCCACGGCCTCCTTTAGCACCCTTAGAGGGCTGACCATCCTGACGCGCTGGCGCTGCGACATAGCCATAATGCACCTCCGCCCAAAAACGCTCAATAACAGCATGTATTGCCATGCTGCTAGCCCGGAGCGCCCAGAGCTATAAATCTACGCGCCCTCCTGTCCTCTCAGCCCCTCTCCCAGGAGTTCATGGAGTATTGAGCGGTTCAGTGAGAGCTCCAGTAGGTCTATACTGTAGTCCACCAGCCTTTTACTGCTCTCAATAATGTTCCTGACCAGCGCTACTACTATGGGCTTATGCTCCCACTCCCTATCACAGTTAATGGTCTTGAGCAGCTCCTCGTTCCTCCTACGAATCTCCATACCCTTCTCTATCCCCTCATCAGCGCGGGAGGGGCTGGGCTCTAGGAAGGTGGAGGTGGCTAGGCGGTACTGCTCCGCAATCTCTTCAAGATGACCGGGCAGCGGGGCCAGGCATCCCCTGCTAAAGTCTATGCCGTGGTTAAGCAGCTCTATAGCAGTAGACGCTATCCTGGAGACGTGGTCTCCAGACCTCTCAAGGTGCTTAGCGGCCATCATGATTATACTGGCGTCCGCTAGGCTCGAGAGCCCTATCTCGCTCGGCAGCCTGTACCCCGCCAGGACGCTGGTGAGCTGCCTCGAAATGAACATGTAGAACTTGTCTACTACGTCGTCTCTCTCCTCAACCTCGACTAGTACATCACGGAGGCTGCGGCGGAGGCCGGTTATCACGTCCTCTAGCATGAACTCGACGGTCTTTATGAGGCGCCGCAGCGATGTCTCGAGTGGAAGACTCGCTGTGTCGGCTATAACCTGGAGCACTATGGAGGAGGATGACTCCTCGACAACCTCTACCCCGATGAGCCTGCTGCCTATAAACCCGCGGAGCTGCCTGGCTATCTGAGGGCCCGGGGCACTGCCAAAGACCACTTCTATGATATCGGCGCCCGCGATATAGTGGGAGATCACCCTTCTAACTATCTGCCAGAAGCTCCACCCCTCCTCCACCTTGATCCTGGCCGTGACCGGCCGGCGCTGCCGCCCTCCCGCGGGCGCCAAGCGGAGGGATCCATCGGGCTCGAGCCTCATTAGCACCTCGGAGCCCTTGCCTATACCATGGAGCCTTATCCACTCCTTAGGCAGCGTTACCACGTAAGAGCCTCCACCCGTAACCTGCACGCGCCTACGCTCCTGCAAACAGCGATACCCCCTGAGATGATGAGGGCATCCTAGGTGATGAGGCCTAGGGAAGCATCCCCTCCACACAGCGTAGACGTGTGGAGGGCTTCCCGCTCAGCCCCTCATCACGAAGGCTCAGCGGGGTTCGCAGACACCCCGAACGCCGGGTGGCGTAAGCCATTGAAGAGGCTGTAATAAGTATCGAGTCCAGGCCTGGCACGCGGTGAGGGCTTGGCGGGCCGTGGAGGAGGCTGGGGCGATGGTGGGCCCGCGGGGATTTGAACCCCGGACCTCCGCCGTGTCAGGGCGGCGTCCTAACCAGGCTAGACGACGGGCCCGCCCGCTGCCCTGCAGGACCCATGTCTAGGGGGCTGACAGGCTTAGGGCGTTATAAAACTTCATACCAGGCCCCAAGGGCCCTGCCACGCCCAGGGTTATATCAGCCTCCAAGCCGAGGTATGGAGGGAGATCACCGTGGCGCCCGGCGTAAAGTTCGTAAAGGAGATAGGATGCGGTGACCGCAAGATAATTGTGGCTAAGGGAGATATAACCGAGATAGAATGCGACGCTGTAGTAAACCCAGCCAACAGCCTCATGTACATGGGTGGCGGGGTAGCCGGTGCCCTGAAGAGAGCCGCAGGCCCAGAGGTCGAGGAGGAGGCTAAGAGATACGCCCCAGTGCCGGTCGGGAAGGCAGTGGCCACGGGGGCGGGGAGGCTCGAGCCGCGGATAAGAATGATAATACACGCACCGACCATGGAGAGGCCCGCTATGAGGACTACGGTGTCCAAGGTGGTCAGGGCTACCAGGGCAGCGCTCGATACAGCGAAGGAGAAGGGGGCCAGCTGCGTAGCATTCCCCGCTATGGGGGCTGGGGTTGGAGGCCTTGAAGCAAGAGAGAGCATGGAAGCCATGCTCGAGGCCTTAGACGAGCACTGGAAGAAGAGCAGCAACCCGCAGACCGTGGTGTTCGTAGCCTATATGGATAGGGATTTACGCCAGTTCCTCGAGGTGCTGGAGAGGGCCCGGCTGGAGAGCTGCCGGAGGGAGGGCGCAAAAACAAGGTCCTAACTCTCGGGCTCTAGGATTATCCTTATCTCCCGCACCGTTGTTTTCACTACCTTCCTTACCCCTCTCACTCCAGGCTTGTACTCGGAGCGCACTAGGCCTATCTCCTCTAGCCTCCTCACCTGCGTCGACGCGTTAGCCTTGCTCTGGTTTATTATCTCGGCTATCTCTCCTATATCGGCCTCCCTCTTAAGCAGCTCCGTCAGTATCCTAATCCTCGTTGGGCTTGCGAGCGCGCTGCACACCCGATAGATGTACTCCTCCCCGGACACTATGAGAACGCCATCCTTCTCAACTATCCCCTCATGCGATGCCTCAACCGGGCGCCTTACCTCGCTCTGCTCCAACGCAGCCATTCACTCCACCCACGTAGCAGGACTATCGGGGTTTGTACTTTTTAGCGCTTCGCTTCATAGCTAGGTGGTAGCAAGCGCTACTATTTACCGGGAATTTTAGCTATGAAGACAATCTACAATAATGACAGTACGCTATGCATGCTCAGATAGAATCCGCCTCGCCCTTCACGTATTTAATGAGTTTCCTCGTATCAGCCGCAACACCATACCTTTTGCGGAAGAAGCGCGCCACGTACTCTACATCCCTGCGGAGGAGCTGCTCCGCGGAGGGATGATCCCTCTCCACGTACTGGGGCCAGTCTATTATGTAGGGGCGCTCCCGGTCGTCCTCGAGGACGACTAGGATATTGTACTCGCTGAGGTCCCCGTGGACTATCCCAACCTCGAGGTATGCCTTCCTAAGAGTATCCATTATATCCCTGAGCATGGACTCGGGGTCGACAACCTCCTTGTACATGTAGAGCTCGACCCCCTCGATGTACTCGGTGACCACGGCATGGCGGCTGTAGCCCAGGGGCCTCGGCACGAGGGCGCCGACGCGGTACAGCTCTTCAAGGGCTCGGTACTCCCTCTGCCCCGCGAGCTTGGCCAGCTGGAGCCATGAAGAGTAGGGCTTTTCTGCAGCATAGTGCCGGACCCTCACTATACGATGGAAGCTCGTCCTCCCAGCCCGGTGGAACTTCACTATCACCCTTTCCCCGTTGGGGGTCAAACCGGAGTAGACGTCGCTCTCCTTGCCAACACCCAGGGTGTCGCCTAGGGCTTGGAGGATCCCGCGCTCAACGAGGGAGTGAAGGGCAAGCATGTCTAGTCCCATGTAGGTTAGGCGGTAGCCGGTGTACTCTCCAATCCTGCGTTTAACCAGCTTGAGCCTGTTGAGCTTCTGGAGGCTCATGGCCACATGGATTGATGGCATGCGGAGCCGCCGCTCTATGACCTCGACTGGGACGTACTCGTACCTGGGCATCTCCCTCTCTATGACGGATAGTACCTTGAAGTCTCTATCAACGAGCTTTCTGTACGTCAGCGCAAGCAGTACCATCCTGCCTGTGCCCCTCTATGCTTCCTCATCTCGGCCGCCGCTCTTACGGGCCCCTCTCCCACTATGGGCTCCCGGGCCCCGCCGGTAATAGGGTAGCCGGTATAACCCGGGTAGCTGCTGTAGTATTCAGCCCGGGGACTAAGGGTGGGAGAGAAGGGCTGGCAGACGCTGGACCCTGAGATAGAGGAGTGCCTAGAGCGCTTCAGAGGGCTGCGCTCCAGCCTCCCCCGCAGCAGGGAGCCTTTCGACCTCTTCCTCCTGGAGTGGGCGGCGTTCAAGCGCCGGGCCGCAAACGTAGCGGCAGAGTGTCTCTCGAGGCTGCTGCCCGGCTTGGTCAAGAGCGTCTACTACCTAGAACTCGCAGACTCCTATGCGGGCAGGGACGTGGATCTTGTAGTCGACCTCGACGATAGGGCTATGCGCGTGGATCTGGAGGAGGTCGAGGCGACGCTGGAGGCTCTCCTATCCAGGCTGGCCGAGATGGCCGCTATAGAGGTGCAAGTGTATACCACAAGCCCCAGCCTCTTCGAGGTACACATAGCAGCCCGCGGGGTCTACGGCTCCCGGACCCTGCCGGGCCACAGTGTCCAGCTCCTCCCACGGCCGGGGACGGGGCGGGGGAACCTCTAAGCATAGCCAAGAATACCCGCGGAGGACTCCAGAGCCCACGGCTCGGAGAGCTGTGGGCTCTGAGAAGGACCTCGAGAGCTGCATCGCCGGGGAGCTGGGCCGCGCGGCTAAGAGTATAGCCGTCCTCCTAGAGGCCGCCCGCAGGCTTACACACGCATCCACCCTCTGGGAGACCTTTGAGTGGCAGAGGGCTAAGCGAATCATAGCACAGTCGATAGCCTCATGCCTCTGCCGGATCCTGGGCTGTCGCGTCTACATGACCGACCTGCATGGGGGAGAGCCTAGCACCGGCCTCGGGGACAAGGACATAGACCTGATCATAGACTGCCCCCAGGGCCCTAACCCATCCAGCCTCGAGGGGGTAGCGGAGAGGCTTGCAGCCGGCATGCTGAGAAGCTTGTTGGGAGACAGCCCCTACCGGGTCCTCGGGGTCCCCAACATTGTAGAGGTGCATGAGGCTAGCGAGTTCCTGTTCAAAAAGTACCTTGAAAGGGGGGCTCCCTACGTGGCTAGGCTATGCTAGCGCCTAGCAAGCACTGTGAAGGCCGCTAGGACAGCTGCCACCAGGATTGCCACCAACAGCGTGGTGCTGGAGCTCCCCGCCGGCTGCGCGGCCGTGCTCGAGGAGCCCGGGCTGCTTGCCACGAGCTGGGGCACTGTCAGTGTTGGGCTGAAAGGCTGACTGGCCGTCGTATGCGCGGCTTCCTGTGTAGCAGGTGTTGACGCTGTAGCCGATGTGGATGCTGTGCTGGTTTTAGCCGCGGCTGCCGCGGTAGTGGTGCCGGTGTGCATGGTAGATGTAGTTGTTGTAGCTGCTTCATGCGTGGTGGTAGCCCTTGTTACAGACGTGGTGAAGGCCCGGTACTCTATTACACGAGTCAGATACGAGGCTTTGCCGGAGGCGTCGACGGCCACTATTGTGACCTTCACCTTGCCGGCCTTGAGCGGGGGTATGACGAACCGCGCAGTGCCCCCCATAACCATCGGCTTTAGCGTTAAGGTCTTCCCGTCGTACTCCAGCTTCGCGTAGATCTCCTTTATACCCCAGGAGTCGTCGCCGACCTCGACTGCCAGAACCACCGGACGGCCCTGGAGCGGCTTAGAGGGCGTTATCCCCTCCAGCCTGAGTACCGGCGGCTCCTTATCCGGCTTTATGTAGAGTGTTGCCTGGTACTCGAAGCCCTGAACCGGGGGCCTGTTAGCGTAGGCATAGAGCACGCAGCCCAGGGGCGTGCAGCGTAGCTGGTAGTGGTCGAGGCCCCGGAGGTACAGCTCTGCAGTCTTGCCGAGCCAGCTCCTCGGCACGTGGAGGGCCACCATGGTCCTCTTCATGTAGCTAGCTACCTTGGTGTCGCCTAGGAGCAGTGTAGCAGTAACAGCTGTGGGCGTCTCCACGTAGCTCACGTGGACTTGCTCTAGGTTAAAGCTTGAGTGGCGCATCCAGTAGGGCCCTTCACCATGTATCTCGACGCTGCCATCTGGGCTCACGGTTATTATGCGGAATCCGTGGTAGTCCTCCGGCCTCACGCTACCGCCGGTGGCTGTAGTGACTACGTAGCGTATGAGGCTCCCGTCGGGCCTTACTACCTCGGCGTAGGAGTTTAGGTGCACGTGGCCAGAGAGGACTAGCACTACCCTAGCCCTGGCAGAGAATATACCGTCCACGAGTATCCTCAGCGCCTTGGGGCTGGCGAGCCAGCTGGTGTATATGTATCGGTAGCTGCTGTTAGGCTTATTGCTTAGGAGGAGCCTGTAGAGCTGCTCACCGCTGGACACGTTGAACCTGTAGGGTATGTCGCCGAACATGTGGGTGAAGTGGGGGTGATGGAAGGCTACAATCTTGACGGGCTCGCCCGCGGCTGCTAGCACGCTGCTAGCCCAGAGGGCCTGCCCCTCATCTATATAGCCGTCTCCGCCGCTGTCCACAATCACTATACGGTATAGGCCGTAGATACTGAGCGTCTGGTTGAAAGGACCGTAGTACTTCTTGAAGTTCTCCGAGGCTCCTACATGATCGTGGTTGCCGGGCACCACTACCAGCGGCTTGTCGAGCAGCATGTCTGTGAGCACTGCCTGCATATACTCATCGTCCTTAGCCGTGTCCGCCACATCCCCAGTGTCGAACACTATGGTGTTGTTAGGCAGGCCGATGGCTATAATGTCGGCGGCTAAGTCGTAGTTGGCTGCACTCCTACCGTTGGAGTTTATTACCCCGAAGTGGCGGTCCGTAACATGCACTATATTCATCGGCTTGAAATCGTCGGCACTCCCTACATAAACCGCGTGGGGCTCTCCATAGACACCCTCCTCAGCGTATATTATGAGGTCGTAGAGCCCGTGTACAGCCGTGTCTGGAACCCTTACCTCTAGGCTTCCGGGAGCGAAGCTGCACTCGTAACTGTGGCCATAACCGTCATCTATAGCTATCTTCCTTATATGTAGGGGCTTGGAGATTACCAGCTGGAAGGAGCCGCCGGGCTCTACGAAGGCAGGCCTACCTAGCTTGGGCAGCAGCACCAGGCCCGGGACGTACTCAGCGAGGGATTGCGGCCTGGGAATGTTTACTTCCACTACTTTGCCGGCCTGCCCGGTCCCCGCGGCAGCTATGCCACAAGTCTGCAGCAGTACCTCCAGAATCAAGGCTACAAGCATTATCCTGGACAGGTTCTTCATGCCGTCACCTTCACCGTGGATAGGGTGCAGCCGGAGCTATATTATTGAGTTCCTACAGGGGCTCTGCACTACTATAGCGGCTCTGGAGCATACGGCTGCCCACAAAACCTTGCCGCAACACCCCGCGCCCCATACAGCATGGTGCCCCGTGCCGCTACGAAGCCGCCTACACCCAGGGGGTGAAGGGGGTGAACGAGCCGGAGGCCAGAATGCGGTAGGATGAGCACCAATATGGCCCGGGGGGGTAAAACCTTCTACCAGGTGAACCGCCTATACTGCCCCCTTCTACTTGCGGCGCATAGCCAGCCCTGCCGCTATGAGGGCTATTATTGCCAACACGAGGCTGCCCACGGCTATTGACATCGCGCTTGAAGCCTTGGACTCGGCCTGGCCGGCGGCATTGGAGGCAGCGGCCATCCTCTGGTCTACATAGGATTTTAGCTGCTCCACCGCCTTGTTGAGGCCCTGCTGTAGAGCCTGGTTCAGGGATGCCTGCACCTCCGACAGCCTCTTGTCCACGTAGCTCTTGGCACCGGAAGCCGCCTGGCTGGCATCCTCTGCCTTCTTCATAGCCTGCTGCGCGGTATCCATAGCCTGTTCTGCCTTCTTCGCGGCCTCCAGGGCAGCCTCCTTAGCCTTCTCCAGCACTTCCATCTCCTTCTTGAATATCTTTAGCTCCTCGTAGTTCCCGGTCGCCCATAGTATCAAGTTACGGAAGAACCTTGGCCCATCGAGGTGTATCCCGTGATAGTAGTAGGATACTAGCGACTGGTAGCCGAAGTAGGGGGATTCACCACTCACTATGACTATCTTGGTGCCCTTGCTGGTGTTTACTATCTGGGCAGCCATGAGGACGAAGCGGCCCTTCTCCCCGGCCTGGTGGGCATAGCCGAACTCGCCGGGCTCGCCAGGGTTCCTGGGCTGGTGCTCCACCACCACGCCGTTCTCGCTCGTGAAGAGTATGGGTATTATGGTGTCGGGCGTACCGGGGTCTGTGACTTTATGCCAGTTGCCGTTCTCGTCCACCCAGGCCACTGCACCGGGGCCGTGCATTAGCACCTTCTCCGCGCCTAGAGCCAGGAGGTCGGCGTCATAGCGGCTTGGAGGCTGAACGAAGGCTACTACACGGTAGGAGCGCCCGGCATTGCTCTTCGTATCCTCTATGCTGACGTAGTCGCTGCGTAGCTTCACGTCGAAGCCCTTCTGGGCCAGGTAGTCGAGGAGGTCATTACATATGTGCTGTGCGAGCTCGAGGTTGCCCCCCTGGGCTGGGTAGTCGCTATCAGTTGCACACCACAGGGCCTTGCGGCCCTCGCCGCCGAACCAGCTGGCTACAGCGTCCTTCTCAGCCTTGCTGAGAGGCTCCACCGGCTGGCCTATTATCACCATGTCTATGGAGGCCTCCTTAGTGAGGACTGTTAGATCGCCAACCGCTATCCCGTAGGCCCTATTCTTTATGCACTGAGGCAGCTGGTCCACCTGCGCGTTGGACTTAACTAGTATAATCCAGTAGGCATCCGGGACGACACTCATCATCGCACAGACTCCATTATAGTTCTGGCCATGGGCCAAGTCTACCAGTATCGTGGGCAGCTCGAGGCGGGCCGCATGAGCCGCCTGCACCAGGCTTTGGTAGGAGGCCAGTAGAGCAGCTAGGAGAAGCAGGGGAACAATACTCCTTATACTCATTCATGACACCTCGCATTACTGCTAGAACAACTTGTTCCATGTCGTAAGCAGTTAGCGGGCCCTAGGATTTAAATCATGTCTCTCTGTAGAGTATGGCTGGCCCAACAACACTACTTAGGGCTACAACTGGCTTACATAATCGCCTGCTAGCGCCGTAAAAAGAGACTAAAAATACTGTACTATTGCTCCAATAGCTAACACGGTGCTACTGGGATTGGACGCCCGCACCCTTAGCATAATAGCAGCTGTTATCATAGTTGCCGCTATTGTGGCTACCACCATCATAGCCTGGCACCACAAGCCTTCTGGAGCGGTTACAACAACTGCTACCTCAGGTACAGCAAGCGCTACGGGCAAGCCATCTCCCACAGCTCAGACCACCCAGACACAGGCTACGGCGGTCGGCACCAGTACCACAACTATCACCACAACCACGACAACAGCCACCGGGGCTGCAACGGGGACCCCAACGTCCACCAGCGGCGGAGCTGCCACTACGACAGCAGCCGGTACCGCTACGGCTACGCAGCCCCCGGCAGGCAAGTGCAGCAAGAGCATCGAGCTCGTAGTGTTGACGAGGCACCCCGCTGACATCCAGGAGAAGGCTAGGGAAATGTTCCTAAAGTCCGACATAGCGAAAAGATACTGCATAAAAGATATTAGGTTCATAGCCGTGCCCGCGGGCTTCTGGCCCACGTACATCGAGAAGCAGAGCATCGACGTTGCATGGGGCGGTGGCCCCACACTGTTCGACAACCTATACCTTAAGGGTCTCCTCCGGCCGCTCCAGAGCAAGCTGGCGCTCGACGCTGCCAGCCAAGTGCCCGACCGCTTCGCCGGGGTATCTATGAAAAGGATCGGAAAGGATGGAAAGATATACTGGGTTGCCGCAGCAATAGCTAGCTTCGGCTTCACAGTTAACAGGGATGTGGCTAAGCAGCTAGGCTTCAATGTAAGCAGGCTCAAGTCCTGGAGAGACCTGGCCAGCGACGACCTGGGCCTGATACTGGTGAAGTATGGTGTTCCAGCCCTCGCGATAGCTAACCCACTGCAAAGCACCAGCAATACTAGGATATACGAGATTATCCTCCAGGCTTACGGCTGGAAGGAGGGCTGGCGGGTTCTAACACTCATGGCTGCCAACGCCAGGATAGAGGAGGGCAGCGCTATAGTACGCGATGACGTGATAAACGGCGAGGTTATGGTGGGCATAACTATAGACTTCTACGGCTACACCGCCGAGAGGCTTAACCCCGCGTGCAAGTACGTGCTGCCACGGGGCGAGACCATAGTCAACGGCGACCCCATAGCAGTGGTTAAGTCCACGAAGAACCCCGAGGCCGCCGAAGCGTTCGTGGCATGGGCGCTGACAGAGGGGCAGAAGATATGGCTTGACCCCAACATCAACAGGCTGCCGGCCAACCCCAAGGTGTTCGAGACCCCGGAGGGCCAGAAGCGCCCCGACCTCGAGAGGGCGTTCTACGAGGCCATGAGATCCAAGGTTATAAGGTTCAATGACACCCTGGCGCTCGAGACTGAGTATGCTATGCAGCTGTACTTCGTGGCCACGCTGATAGACCAGCACACGCTGCTCCAGAAGGCGTGGACAAGACTGCTTAAGGCATACTATATCGACCATAGTATAGACGAGGCCACTTTCAATGCGCTCAGGGAGAAGCTGACAGACCTGGTTAATTACAAGGACCCCGTCACGGGCAAGGAGGTCGTGTTTACGCTGCAAGACGCTATAAGGGTTAATAAGATCCTGCAGAAGAACATAAACCTGAAGGAAGCCTATATGAATGCATGGCGTGAGGCTGCGAAGCAGAAGTATGAGGAGGTACTAAAAGCCCTTGGCGGCTAGAGAGCGGCCGCTGCTAGAGCGTCTAAGGCCGGCAAGGGCTAGGGCCGACCCGGAGATAGTTATACTGCTCTACACCCCTCTGCTCGCCATTATTTTTGCATTTATAGCGCCGCTCCTCACAGTGGTCCTCGAAGCGTCGAGGATGGATTTCCGGGAGCTCGCTACAAGCTACTATATAAACCCTAGCCTAGACGCGTTCAGCAACTTCATATCTATTAATAGGCTTCCCGGCACTATACGTATAGATGTTAATGGATTTGATATGGGTGTTATAGGTAATACTCTAGTCAACTCTGCCATAGTGACCGCTGCGGCGGCTGCTATAGGAGCCAGCATAGCGGTACTGATAGGGCTATACCGGTTTCCGGGAAGAAGGCTGCTGGCGGTACTCGCCTATGTGCCACTGCTGATAGCTCCCTTCGTAAACGCCTATGTTATGGAGCGCTACTTCGGGAAGAGCTTCACCTTTAACACGCTGTCATACATGATAAGTATGATTACAAGGCCCCTATTCGGCGAGAACGTTGTGATAGAGTTTAGCGGCCAGGCAGGGGTGGCGCTCGCACAGACACTCATGTTCTACCCGATAGTCTATATAAACGCGTTGGCCGCTCTCGGCACTGTAGATGCCACACTCGTCGAGCAGGCCATAAACCTTGGCGCCAGGGGCTGGAGGCTGATAAGAAGCATAATCCTGCCGCTCATAATGCCTGGCGTGCTAGCGGGGTCCGTCCTCGTGTTTATACTTAGCCTCGAGGATGTGGGAGCCCCTATAGTGTTTCGCTTCCACAAGATGATGTCATACCAGATATACCAGTACTTCCAGAGCGTTGGGAGCGAGGCCTCGCGCCCCCTCATAGCTGCCCTCAGCCTGCTCATGCTTCTATTCGCGGCGATCCCGCTGGCGGCGATACGTAGGTACCTCAGCCTACGGTACTATGCCAGGCTCGCCCGGGGAGCTCCCCGGCCCTTCAGGGGGCTCCGGCTGGGGCCTCGGGGCCTCCTACTAGCCTACCTTGTGGCGCTGCCCATAGTCCTTACTGCTGCAGCTCCCCAGATAGGTGTGGTTGTACTAGCCTTCAGCAGGAAGTGGATAGGCCCATTGCCAGATCTACTGCCGCCGGGCAGGCTTTTCGACAACTTTGCTACACTAGCTGACATGGCTGGCGTGGTTAGGAGCATCTACAACAGTGTCACCTACATGCTCGAGGCTATAGTGTTCATAGCGCTGCTCGGGTTCATGGCAGGCTACGCTACCGCGCGTGCACGGCTACCCGGCGCCGCGCTGCTGGATCTGCTCTCATCGCTGCCTCTAGCCGTGCCCGGCCTCGTTGTAGCCTTCAGCTACTACGTGTTCTTTGCCACTTACTTCCATGGCACGTTTCTAGACCCGGTGCTCTTCCCGGGCCACGTGCTGGTACTGGCTTATATCATGAGGAAGCTGCCCTTCACAGTGAGGTCTGTCTTCACAGCTGTGATACAGACACCGAAGGAGCTGGAGGATGCTGCACGGAGCCTCGGGGCCAGACGGGCCATGACTATAAGGAGGATAGTGCTGCCCCTTGTATGGAGGGGCTTATTGGCTGGGCTCCTGCTGAGCGCCATATACGTGCTTAGCGAGGTTAGTGTGAGCATCACGCTCGGCGGGCTTAAGGGGAGCATAGTGTCGCGCGAGCATGCAGGGCCGATAACCTTTGCGATACTCCAGCTAACTACGCAGGCTACAATAGTAGCTGGGGGGACGCAGCCGCAGGCGAAGGCCGCCGCACTAGCGGTGGTATTGATGGCCCTGGAGGCTGGCGTCATACTCGCCGCCAGCAGGCTCACCAGGCGTGGCCAAGCCCTCGTGACTATCTAGCCTGGGCCGGCCCCTTGCCCACCATGGCACCCCGGGTGGTACACCCCTGGAGGGGCGCAGGCTTGTCCTTCATAGAGGTTCGGGGCGTGGTTAAGAGGTTCGGTAGGACTGTAGCGCTGAGGGGAGTCAACCTTAGCATAGGGAAGGAGGAGCTCTTCTCGATACTCGGGCCGAGCGGCTGCGGGAAGACCACCCTGCTGAGAGTTATAGCGGGGTTTGAGGTGCCCGACGAGGGGAGGGTTTTCCTCGAGGGCGATGACGTGACCGAGCTTGCGCCGGACAAACGCGGGACTGTTATGGTGTTCCAGAACTGGGCCCTCTGGCCCCACATGACTGTATACGACAACATTGCCTTTGGGCTCCGGCTGCGCAGGCTCCCCCGCGAGGAGATAGACCGGAGAGTGCGATGGGTTCTAGAGCTGCTCGGCCTTGAAGGCATGGAGAACCGGTACCCGGGGCAGCTGAGCGGGGGCCAGCAGCAGCGGGTCGCGCTCGCCAGGGCGCTGGTGGTGCAGCCGAGAGTGCTTCTCCTCGACGAGCCGCTGAGCAATCTTGACGCCAAGCTCCGGCTCAGGCTACGCGGCGAGCTGAGGAAGATTCAGAGGCAGCTAGGCATAACGATGGTGTATGTTACTCACGACCAGGAGGAGGCTATGTCCCTCTCGGATAGGATGGCTATAATGAGGGACGGGCTCATAGAGCAGGTTGGGAGGCCGGAGGAGCTCTACAGAAGCCCTAAGACGCTCTTCACAGCGGTGTTCCTGGGCCGCACCACCCTCGTGCTAGGCAAGGTGGAGGACGTGGAGGGGGAGACAGTGGTAGTACGGGTGGGCAGCACCCTGCTCCGAGCAATGAACCATGGACTCTCCCGCGGCGATGAGGCGGCAGTCGTGGTCAAAGCGGAGGGGGCCAGGCTCCATCCCCCAGAGGAGGGCGGGTACGAGGCCGTGAAGGGCCGCGTGACAGTGTCCATGTACATGGGCTCCTTCATAGAGATCAGGCTCCTAATCCCGGGCACTCGGTATGAGCTGCTCCTCGACCTCCCCAGCGACGTGGAGCAGCCCAGGGTGGGGAGCGAGGTGAAGGTGTACGTGCCGCTCCCCAATCTGCACGCTTACCCCGTCGAGGAGAGGATAGTCAAGGAGGCAATGGAGCAGGTCTGAAAAGGCGTGGAACCCCGGCCCCGAGAGAATGGCGGCGGGGCTAGTAGGCCTTCAGCGCCTCAACAAGCTTCCTCTTCACGGGCTCTATCTCGCTCAGCCTCTCAGATACTATGCGTTTAGCCTCCTCCTCAAGCCTCCTAGTGTACTCCCTGTAGATCTCCTCTAGGCTCCTGCGGGCCTCGGCAACTATACTCTCAACGTCCAGCTGCGGCACCGCGCTCCCCCTCTCCACACTACAGAAGCGCAGGCCCGTGATTTATAGCTTAGCCGTGCCTCAGGGCTGGGGTTCTTGCCCCAGCTGTTCTCGAGGCGCGGGAAGGTGGGGGTGGATACGGCCGGGAGTGACCCGCCCCCTGCCCATCTAGCCCCGGCGACACGGGGTCGCGTTGCAGGGGACCGGGGTCCGCGTGACAGACAAGACCTCGGGGGCCGGGCTATAAGCGGCTCGGCTCCAGGGGCTAGAGCCCCAGGGCCTCCGCTGCGCTCCTTACAGCCTCGCTGAACTCCCCCAGGCTATAGACTACCTTGTCTATCCTCAGCCGGAGGTGTTCACGCAGCCCTCTCCGCAGGAACCGGTAGTCGCCTAGAACTACTAGCGCACTGTCCTGGGCACTCCGCCTGGCACGGCCCACTGCCTGCCTGGCCCTCACCGCGGCAGTAAAGTCGAAGAGGAGGCGGCGCGCCGCAGCCCGCCCCAGCCTCTTCTCGAGCACCGTGAACTGGTCGCGGAAGTAGTCGTCGGGCTGCGGGTAGGGGACGCCGGCGACGAACACTACTCCTATCATGCTGCGCCCGTTCTCGTCTACAAGCTCTATTCCCTCTGTAAGCTTTCCTCCGGCCACCGCGTTCACGAGCAGGTGCTTCTCCCCTCTCCCAGTCTTCTCCAGCACCTCCTCTATGCTGGTGGACCTGGCCTCAGCCACCATGCTCACCTGCTCTAGACGTGCAAGCTGCTGGAGCTGGTCGAGGACCTGCTGCATGAACTCGTAGCTGGGGTACACCACCATTACCACCCTGGTGGTGGCCCGGTAGGCCTCTAGTATGTAGCGGGCGTAGAGGCTGTACATCTCACGGCTCCTGCTAGTATACCTGGAAGTCAGCTCCGCCGCCACCAGGGTGACCTGGTTCCGGGGCGGGAACACGGGGCCGTGCAGCAGCTCCACATCGTAGACGCGTAGAGGCTTCTCTATGCAGAGGAGGTCCCTCAGCAGCGTGGAGGCTGGGAGAGTGCCGCTGGCCAGCACGGCGGCCCTGGACTCGTTGAGAGGCCTGCGTGTGACAAGGCAGGGCTCTAGGGGGAGCACTGTGGCTCCGACGCGGCCGCCGCTCGTGTAGCTGTAGGCCCCCATGCCCTCTGCCGCGAGCATCTCGGCGAACCTTGCAACCCTGGTGAGGGCTACGCTCAGCCTAACAGGCTGGCCCTCCTCAAGCCTCTCCCTTATTTTGGCCATTCTCACCTCGTGGGCCGCGTCCCACCAGGCCTCGGGGTCGCCCAGGAGCCTTAGGAGCCTCTCCCGGTCCAGGCGGCGTAGCTTCCCCTCTCCGGGCCTGCTCCTCGAGACCAGCGAGGCTAGCTCCTGCAGGGCCTTGCCCATCTCCTCTGGGAGGCCGTACTCTTCCACCTCCCTCTGAGCGCTCCGGAGATCGTCCACCGAGACCCGGGCCTCGAGCAGCCCGGGTATGTTGAGAAGCGAGTGTGCCTCATCCACCACTACCACAAAGTCCCTATAGTCTAGCGGGTCGAATGTGCCCTGGAATATGTCGGGGCGGAAAAGGTAGGGGTACGTGGCCACCACGAACCTGGCCTCCGAGGCGAGCAGCTTGAGGGCAAAGAAGGGGCAGTAGCCCTGGCCGGCTAGGAGTTCCGCCACCCGCCTGGGCATCGGCCCCGCGTGCCCTATGGCCTCCTCCACGTCTGTGGCGCTGATCTCCTCGAGCCGGGCGTAGTAGCTGCACTCGCCTCTTAGGCGTAGGAGCCGGCATGTCTCCCAGAAGTCCTCGTGGCTAAGGCCCTCGCCGGCCAGGGCAGGGCACATTCTCCTGGCGCTGTAGAGGAAGCTGTACCCCTTCACCCCGAACCGTTTAAGCTCCTTGAGCACTGGCTGTATCTCGTTCCTCGTCCTCACAACGTACAGTACTCTCTCCACGCCGGCCTGGAGGAGCCCGTAGATGATGGCCGATGTCTTCCCGAAGCCTGTCGGCGCATGGAGTATGAAGACCTCTCCTCGAGACACCGCCTCTGCTATGCTCCTGGCCGCCTCCAGCTGGCCCCTCCTCGGCTTCTCGTAGGGGAAGCCCCCGTCCTCACCCATACCCTCTCTCCGCCACTACCGCTGCCCGGGGCCCTGGGGGCCTCCTTAGGCTGTCACCGCGCCGGCCTCCACGGCCTTTCCGCGCTTCCAGGGCCCCTCGCCTGTGAATCTTATCCCGTCCACGCTCTTCAATATGGTACCCCGGTAGAGGAACGATATCTGGCGCAGCGCCGCATGGTAGTCGAAGTCGTTAAGCGCGCTGATTCCGTCCATAGGCACGTAGACCTTGTACCAGCGTAGGGCCGCGCTCGCCGCCGTGTGGAGGACGCATATGTTGGCGACAGTTCCTACAACCACTACATGCTCTATGCCGTAAACCCTTAGGAGGTCGTCGAGAGGCGTACCGTAGAACGCGTCGTAGCGCGTCTTCTCAACAACTATCTCACCGTCGACAGGCTTGAGCTCGTCGATTATTTCCCAGCCCCAGGTTCCCCGGAGCACATGCTCGCCCCATATCTTGAACTCCGGGTCGCCGGTGTAGTGAGTGTCCTTTGTGAACACCGTCATTACTCCGTGGCTGCGCGCTCTCTCCAGCAGCCTGCGTATCGCTGGCACCGTGGCCTGCGCTGTAGGCACGTAGAGCTTGCCGCCAGGCTTAACGAAGTCGTTCTGCATGTCTACTATTATCACTGCTGTCCTGTCCGCCGGCAAGTCTACGGAGTCCGTCACCGGTATCTCCGGCACCTCGACCTTTACTCTACCAAGCGTTGTCATAACTGCTCCACCATCATATTATTACTCTGGGCTCCACGCTCTAAAGCTTATAGCCAGAGGCGACACGGGGAGACGCGCCGGGTGGCCTACAGGATGGGAGGGAAGCACGGCAAGTACGCCTACGTGCTCCGGAGCGACGGCTGGTATGTGAAGGTTCGCGTGCTTAAGAGCAGGAAGGAGGACGATGCCTCGAAGTATATAGTTGTTGGCCCCAAGAGGAGGGATGTACCGCCCTCCTTCCCCGTGATAAGGGAGGACGAGGTACCAGAGGAGGTGCGGCGCCAGGTATACGAGGCCTAGCCTCTCCCCGGGGTGCATGGGCCGCCGGGCTTTTACGCGTAGCCAGGTTTAACCTAGTGCACCCCTCCTAACACGCCCCGGTGGGCTCCTCGGGGGAGCCCTATCTCCCTGCTCGGGGCAGGTGGCGGTATTGACCTATAGCGTTCTGGCCTACGATCCCCTGCTGGGCCAGGCAGGGGTCGCAGTAGTCTCGGGAAGCATAGCGGTGGGCTCCAGGGTGCCCTGGGGGAGGCATGGGGTAGGCGTGGTGGCTACCCAGGCCTACACGAACCCGGCGCTTGCCCCCATGGTGCTGGAGCTCCTCACCAAGGCCTCGAGCGCTGAGGAGGCGCTGCGCGCCGCTCTGGCCCGCGACCCTAGTCCCGCCCACCGCCAGGTCGCGGTGATAGACTACCGGGGCGACGTGGCCGTCCACGACGGGGAGTGGGCGCCTAGCTGGCACGGCTACATAGTTCACCCGAGAGAGCCTCTGGTCTGCATAGCGAACCTCGTGAAGGGGCCCGAGGTCTGCAGGGCGGCTATCAACGCCTTCCTCTCGGCCAAGGGAGGGCTTGCAGACAAGCTGCTCGCCGCCATAGAGGCGGGGCACCGGGCCGGCGGGGACCGGCGCGGGGACCGGTCGGCGGCTCTACTCGTGGTGGGGCAGACTGAGTACACGCCCTACTACGACCGGGTGGTGGACCTGAGGGTGGACTACTCTGACAGCCCGGTGAGGGAGCTGAGGCGCATCTATGCCCTCTACACTGAGGGCTACTAGCCTTGAGAGCCCTGGCTCCCACACATGCCGTACCTCTCTACGATCTGGGCGGCTCTGCAGGCTATGCTGGTGGCGCTGCAGAGGCTGCACTCCTTCTTCTCGCTGAGCCTCTCTATCCTGGGGTTCAGCCCCTCCTCGGCCAGGCGCTTCCTTAACCAGTCCTCGCTGGCCCACTGGTCGGGGCCCAGGAGGATTATGTCAGGCCTCAGCTCGCGTATCGGGTCCAGCACGTCCCTCTCGCTGCCGAGGATGGCTTTATCAACGTAGCGTATGGCGGAGACGACCTCCAGCCTCTGCTCCTCCGGCACTATAGGCTCCCGGTTCTTGAACCTGCTCACCGAGCTGTCCCGCGCGACAACCACGTAGACGCGGCCCCTCAGCCAGGCCTGTCGCAGCAGCTCTATGTGCCCTGGATGGATGAGGTCAAACGTGCCGGCCACGAGCACCTTGGGGCGGGCTAGCAGCCTGCTCGCCGGCTCCCAGTCCAGCTCCACGAGGCCGAGCCAGCGGAGCGCGTCGACCAGCCCCTCAGCATAGGCCACATCCGCGAGGGCTGTGAACACGTCGCCACGCTGGAGGTAGTAGCGGGCATCACTGACATACATCCTTGCAAGCTCAAGCAGCCTAGCAGTCCTGCCCGCGAGGCCCCTGGAGCCAAGCTTCTCCAGGGCGAGCTCCACGTTCGCTATATAGGCCTCCACGCGCTCCCCAGGAGGCAGAGCTGACATGTCCTTCAAGGCCGCCGCCGCACCCTAGAAGCTCTTCACCACTCCGGAGCCCTCTCCCGCCCAGGCGCCGTTATAGGGTTCCCTCCCCTGGCACTGCTAAACTGAGCCCAGGCTTGCAAGGTAGTCCAGGTCAGCCCAGCGGGCCCCTCTCTCAGCCTCTTCCCAGGCCTCGTCAAGGGCACGGTAGAGCGCCTCAAGGGGCTCCATCCCCTCCTCCACCACCAGGCGGTGGAGGCGGCGGTAGTGCTCACGCCTCTCCCAGACATACTGCTCTATGAGCCTAGAGGGCGGCCTCCTCTCCGGGCCGCTCCCGACCCCGGGCGAGCGGGGGTCAAGGTAGAGGCTCGGCCGCAGACCCTCCACTAGCAGGGGGTAGAGACGGCATCTCATCGGCCTGGCCGGGTATATGACGCAGAGCTTCACCCCGTCGTGGCGCTCGGCCAGGAAGAGGCACCTACCCCTCTCGTCACCGCGGAGGAGCATGTGGGGCATTATATCAGCTATTATAACCTTCACGTAGCCCCGGAGGAACCCACGCCAGCTGATCCTCAGGAACCTGGCCATACGCACCGCGTCGAACACGGTAAGGGATACATTAGGCCCGCCGCTGCAGCACCGCCCGCACCTGGTGCAGCGGAAGCGGAAAGCGCCCCCAGGCTTCACTGGTATGAGGCGCCTCGTATACTCCTCCAGCTCATCGATACCCGGCGCATCCATGACCTGCCAGCCCCCAGAGCCCCGGGGGGCTTAGCGCCGCGTAACCGTTAAACACCCCGCCAGGGAGAGGAGGCCCCTCACGGACGCGGCCGCCCCCTAAAGAGGGCCGCCCGGTGCCGCCGTAGCTCAGCGGGCAGAGCGCCGGCCTTGTAAGCCGGTGGTCGCGGGTTCAAATCCCGCCGGCGGCTCCACCACGCTAGATCCCCACAGGATCCACACTACATGGTACATACCGCCGCTCCGGCGAGCCCTCAGCGCCCACACTCTGAGACGAGGGCGTACACGAACCCCTAAAGGAGCCACACACAACATACACCATGCTATCAGCTACACCATAATAGCATCCTTACAGCTACGCAATTACTGTATACCAGCGGCAGCTCCAACTCATCAACATCCAACCTATCCACATACACCAGGGCGCGGTGGAGGACTAGCACCAGCCTACCTAGCCTACACAAGACATTCTCCGGCTCTCTAAGGTTAAGGTTGAGGAGCAATAGCACCTATAGCATAGTCACCCGGATAATCTCCGGGCACAGTATGGTATGGTAGAAGAGGAGCCAGCCCCTAGCCCATATGGACGGGCGCCCAGACCCGCTTCACCCACTCATGCCTCCCAAGATGGCCGGCACCGGCGTCACAACGGCTCTCTATATGATGACCCTCAAGCTCCAGGCTGTCCAGAAAAGCTGCCTAAACCCTAGGCGCTATGCCGTGCAGCACCGCGTACTTGCCCTCTATCTCCCAATACCACCCGGTTCTTGCAGGGCTTACGTGGAGGCAATACTACCCTAGGAGGAACCCACCTCCACCGCCTCCTTAGGAAGTCCTTCACGTCTATAGAGGTTAGGGCTACACGGAATAACAGTCATACTAGGCAGTATAAAATAAATCATATACATCCTGCCCCCAAGAATCATGAGCCGGGGATCCTCTGCGCCACCCCCTGCCAGCCCTGCCACCCGGCCCGGTCGAACCGAGAGGTCCTGAAGCGCTATGCTCGTAGACCGGGATGGCTAGACCTCTCTACCGCATGAAGCCCGCCTGTTGAAGAAGCATAGCCAAGCCTTGACACGCCGTCGCAGCCCATGACGCTATAGAGCATGTGTATAGAGTTCCCTAAGGCTAGTACGCTAGGGTTGAACGTGCTCCTGCACTCCCACCGGTGTGCCCTTCGGCCTGACTACTTTTATGACGGCCCCTCGTAAGGGCTTGTAACAATATACGCGCCGCTTAATCCCATACTTTGTATACTGCTTTAACTCTGGCTCATATTTTCCCGTCTAAAGCGTTCTACCTCTGCCTAAATTCACGCCTAGGACCATGCACGTCTATAGAACCCTTACTCCATTATCTACAGACATATGGTTTATATCGTATAATAGATTATAAAGATATATCACTACTTATTGAGGCTTATATACTCTAGCTAGTTGGATCCATTAGCTCTTTATGTATGTATATGTCTTCCCGTCCACAGTCACCTTTATGAGGAGCATGGGGCTTGGTACGCTAGTTTTGAGGGTCAGGGCCTGGCCCGGGAGAAGTACTTGCGGCAGCTTGCCCTCAGCAATCGAGCGGCCGTTGACTGCTACTTTCTCCAGTGATACGGGGTGAGACGCCACGTTTGTTATGTTTATTATAGCAGTGTACGATGCTAGGCCAGACTTCTCAAGGGTAACCGTCACCTTCACCGGCGGCTGGGAGGCTTCCTGGCCCTGGCTAGCGCCACCGCCAGTGCTAGTGCCATGTGTGCCGCTCTGGCCTCCCTGGGACAGTATGCCTAGAAGGCCTGCATGTCCTAGTAGCTTTGTGAGCGCTGTGACCAGCCTCGGGGCCTCGTCGCATACCAATGTGTAGAGCTGCAGTATTGCAGCGGCCTGGCTACTCAGCTTGGGCACATTCACATTTGCTACAGTGATGTTGAAGGGGAGGGTGACTATCTTCCATGTTATCGTGTTGAACGCCTTTAGGTCCACCATTGCGAAGCCCTGCAGAGTGACAGTGACGTTTCTCCTCGTGGCGAGAGCCTTCGCTATACCGCACCCAGCCTTATCCACATCCAGTACCAGTGTTAATCTGTGCTCGCTCCAGCCGGGCGGCAGGGCCAGGTAGGGTATAAGCCCATCACCAGCATAGTAGCCCTGTATGTACACTTTGTAGTAGACTAGCCGGGCGAGGACTTGCTCCCCGGAGGGGTTGTAGATTTTCACGAGGAGGGATATACGTAGCTGAGTCGGGGACGCGAGGCCTATCCGGGGTACATCAACTAGCTCAGCCCTCCACCCGTGAGACGTCGTGTAGAGCTTGTATACGTATAAGGCGACTCCTATAACTATTATCACGTAGATGATATTCTTTATCAGGGATGTTCGTTGCATGCGGCGCAATCTTGACTCTATCTCTGCAACCCTCTTCTCTATATCGGACGTCTCTTTATTATGCAACACTCTCGCCATGCGGCGGGTCCCACCCCTTGCCCATATAGGTACTGCTCATATAGGTAGCGGTAGCTAGACTCGCCATGCAGCATAGTGGTTATAGTTTAGATGCAGCATGACGCTTCCGAGCACTAGTTGATCAGCCGAGGGTACTCACCCCATCGCCCCAGGGCTCGGTCCTAAAGGCCTTCATCACGTGCACCGGAATGCAGGGATTGTACCGGGGGCGCGTGTACTCATGGACGCATCTCTCCCACGGTCTTAGCAAGCAATGATATCTACTACACAACATAAGGTTATTGTACAAGATGCTGTAGAGCCGATCTAGCCCGCTGCCTTCCTCCTATGCAGGTAGTGGTACAGGTACACCACTATGGCTAGTACTGAGGCTAGGAGCGCGCCTAGCAATACCCAGCGGAGCCAGGCTACAGCTCCCTTCCCTGCTGTAATATTAATTTCCTCCCGGATCTCCCTGACACCCAGCGATTGTGACGGCATGCTAGAATATATACGTGCCCTGTAATGCCTGAGTATGCCGTCAACGGTACTGTAGATAGCCTCTATGCTTATGCTTAACGGCTTCGTTGCGTTAGAGTAGGTTATGATTATGTTTCCATCTCTCCTCTTTATCTTGAATCCCCCCTCTAGTGACGCATTATAGAGTTTTGATGCATTACAGTAGAACTGGTCGAGGCTCGGCTGCAGCATAGCCCCTTTTTCTACAAGGCTGCATGACGCTGGGTCTATGCTTGCTTTCAGGGTTTTATTGGTGAATCTTATCGCGTTGGAGTAGCTGCTTGGACTAATAGTGACCTTCTTATGGGTTATTGTCGCATAGAGTGTTATATTACCTCCCTTTCCGTAGCGCTTAGTAATGGTTATGATTGTCACTGCGCTCGCCTTTATAGTTTGGTTTGTTGATGGGTTGACAAGCTCCATGCATGTTGACGCAGTGTATGAGTATGTATAGCGTTGAGCTGGGCTGGCTGATAGATAGGCGTAGGATAGTGCCGACAATAATGCTATGACTACAAGTGCTATGAGCCTATTCTTCCCAGGCGGCATTGGCTGCACCGGCTAGCCGGGGCGCTCTCCATAGTAAAAACCGCTAGTATCTTTGCCGCCGCGTGACGCCATGGAATCCCAGGGAGCTGCCTTGTCAGAGGGCTATCTGGGAGGAGTCCTCCGGCAATGTATTCGAGTCACATTAATGCTGCGGTAGCCTCTCAGCAGTTCCGGGCGGGAGCCATGGAGCTCGAGGAGTTTAGGCTTTCGCTATACCAGCCCGGCGGCCTCATGGGTACTATATATGCTGTTGATGAGGTGCTATATAACTCGAAGTCCCGCTACCAGCATATAATGATTGTGAAGCTGAGGGGATTCGGTAAGACACTGGTGCTCGACGGCCTAATCCAGAGCACCGAGAGTGATGAGCACATCTACCACGAAGCGCTTGTACACCCCGCCATGACAGTCCATCCAAATCCCAGGCGTGTCCTAATTCTTGGCGGCGGGGAGGGAGCTACACTTCGCGAAGTACTTCGCCACAGTACAGTGGAGAAGGCCGTTATGATTGACATAGACGAGGAGGTTATAGAGGTTTCCAAGAAGTATCTGCCAGAATGGCATCGAGGCGCGTTCGACGATCCGAGGACGGAGCTGCACATAATGGATGGCTTCGAGTACGTTAAGAGGGCCTCCGAGCGTGGAGAGAGGTTTGACGTCGTTATAATGGACCTCACTGATCCGTATGGATCTGATATAGCGGCCCAGCTGTATTCTCGTAGCGCGTTCGAGCTGATCTCCCGGGTGCTAAGTAGCGATGGCATAGTTGTGACTCAGGCAGGCTGCTCTACGCTCTTCCCGGACGTCTTTAAGCGTGTGTACAACGCTGCGCGCCAAGTCTTTCAGCACGTTAGAGAATACGCGGTATGGGTCCCCTCCTTCGCTTATGCTAACAGCTTCATAGCTATGTCTAACAAGTATCGTATAGACAGCGTCTCCAGAGAGGAGGTTGATCGTAGGCTCGCGGAGCGCGGTGTTAAGACAAGGTTCTACAACGGACTAAGGCACATAGCCATGATAGGTATGGCTGAGATGCATATTGAGATAAAGGCTTAGGGTCAGCCTTCGGGCAGGCAGCCAGCTTGTTAGCGATCCCGGTGAATCATATGCGGCTCCAAGAAATATTCCGGACAGCCTTGCGCGCTACTGGCATGCTGGAGAGACCGTCAGGGGCTAGCCGGCCCTGCTGCCGCCGTTCCGGTTATTGTTTACCAGCTCTATGACCTCGCCTACCTTCTCGCAGACCTCCGTGAGCGCGGCTACTATGTGGTCGGGCACTTCGTAGAAGTAGGCTCTGCCGCCGCGCCTTAGAGGGTAGGGCCTCCTTACCACGAGGGATTTAGCGTGTAGGCCGCGTAGGGCGCGGCGTACTACCTCGGGGTTGCGGCCTAGGGCCTCGGCGATATCCTTCGCTATGGCTCCACGGCCGCGGGTTATGAGGTATGATAGTACATGGGCCTCCTCCTCGTTGAGTGAGAAGGCGCACTTGAGTATGCACTTTAGGCGTGCAGCATTGGCTTTTGCAAGCATGCTGGCCTGCTCCACTCCGCTTCTATACCATGTGGCGTAGCCGGGGCGTGTTATAGTCTGCAAGATGTGGGCACACCTCCCAGCCGCTTTATCCCGCGTTAAAGGCTGCTGGCCTCTCTAATATCTTTGACGCTCGTTAATGATGGTTGTCGGGGGTGGCTGCACAGCTACCATCCATCGTAAATTGTTGGAAAAATTGTCGTACCTCATAACCCCAGGAGGCGGCTCAGTACAAACTCCCTGTCGAGCAGTGAGAGGAGCGGCGCCGCCCTAGGCCCGCTCTCCCTGCCCACGAATACCAGGTAGAAGTAGCGGTAAAACTCTCTCCGCTCCTTGCTGCTCCAGCCCCTAGTGTACTCCACCATAGTCTGCTTGATGGATTCCTCACTCCAGTCGACGAGCCGGGAGAGCCTCTCGCCGAGGCCGCGGAGCTTCTCGCGCATCCCTGGAGGTATTCTCTCCAGGATCTCGCCGGGCGGCTCCTCGAGGATCCTTATCCTCATATGCTCGGGGGCGTACTGCTCGGCCCACCTCTTGGCCCGGGGGAGGAGGCTCAGCAGCCTCTCGAGATCATGCTTGCTGGGCTTCTCGGGCAGATGGCCGCTCCTCTGGAGCCGGCGGGGTGCCTCCTCCCGCCACCGGTCCTCGGGGAGCACCTGGGCCAGTATTGCAACGTGGCTGTATGGCGGCTGGGCTGGCATCTTCTCCGGCGGGGCGCCTCGGGTGTAGCTAAGCTCGTAGCTGCGGGCTAGGAGAAGGTCTTCCTCTCTCCTCCCAGTAGACTCGGCCCGGTAGTAGATCCTCTCAGCCCGGTAGTACTGGTCGTAGTAGAGGGGCACATCGTGGAGCCCTAGGCTCAGCTTCCTCATGGGGGGCGTGCGGAGGATGAGGAAGCGGAGCACCTCTGGATGCGCCACCTCAAGCCACTCGCGGGGCGTAAAGCCTATGAAGTCGCTACTACTCATATCAGCCTCTCCGTCACGCGTCTTCACGGCGACCCACTCGTAGGGCAGCCCCTCCGGCGGCTCTATCCCATACACCTTCAGCGCCAGCTCGTTAGCACTATCCCTGCTCCCACCCGGGGTCGCGTGGTCCTTGCCGTAGGGCTCAAAATCTACGCCAAGGGCCCACCAGACGCCCACCCACTCTATGCGCCAGTTCAGCTTCCCGTCCCAGAGCGGGGCCCAGCCCTCGTGGCCGCAGCTGCGGCACCGGTAGCGGACCATACCCTTCTCCAGGTTCGCTTCGAGGGCCTCGGTCGAGTCTATCCTGCCGCACTGCTGGCACCGGGGCTCGAAGGGGATCCAGCCAGGCGGGTATGGCCGGCGGCCACGGTACTTGTTCACGACCTCACGTATCTCCTCGCGACGCTCTATAGAGAGCCGCACGAATTCCAGCAGCTTACCACGATACATGTCAGTGGTTTTTACCACCTCTATGCTCCCGTCTGTGAACTCGCCCAGGTAGGGGCCGAAGTCGGCCCAGAACCTGTCGACCCAGCTGGGGAGCTCGCCTCTGGGATCAGGGACATTTATCAAGGGCCAGCCAGTGTAACGCTTGGCGTCCTCGGGGTCCGGGAAGACCCTGCGCTGGCTCTCCTTGCCCTTCCACGCGTCCTGCGTGTACAGGGTTAGGTACTGCTTAACCCGGAGGCCCCTCGCCTCAAGTATGCGGCGGACAACCTCGGGGATAACCACTTCTCCCCGGAGCCTGCCCACATGCTGCAGCCCCGAGACCGAGAGGCCCCCGTTAAACACGTAGACGCTCTTACTCCTGCGGCGGAGCCGCTCCTCGAGCCAGTCTGCCAGAGCGTCTATCCAGTGCTTAAGCTCGCCGCGGGACTCCACCACCGGCTCGCGGAGGAATCTAGCCTTCCTCACGTCATCTATACCCTGCCCGGCCACACCTTAGCCACCGAGGACGTAGAAGCCCGGAAGGATATGGGTTAACAGCCCTTCCCTCGCCCAACGGCCGGTTGGGAGCCTCGGTAGGGAGGGGGAAAAGAGCCCGGGGACGGCGCCCCCGTGCATGGGGGCTACTGGGCTGGGAGCGGTATGTTAAGCTTCTGAACCAGCTCCTTGTAGCGGTTCCTAACCGTAACCTCTGTGACGCCGGCTGCTGCAGCTATCTCCTTCTGAGTCCTCCTCTCCCCAAGCTCCAGAGCGGCTATGTATATAGCCGCTGCCGCAAGCCCCGCTGGATCCTTGCCGGCTGTAAGCCCCATCTTACGCGCCTGGACGAGTATCTCCGCAGCCCTCCTCTCCACGGCAGGGCTCAGCCGGAGGGCCGAGACTATCCTGGACACGTAGCGGACCGGGTCAACTATAGGCATGCGGAGCTTCAGCTCGCGGACTATGAGGCGGTAGCAGCGGGCAACCTCCTTACGGCCACCCTTCACGACCTCCGCTATGTCGTCTATACTCCTGGGTATGCCGCGTATACGGCAGGCAGCATAGACAGCTGCCGCAGCCATCGACTCGAGGCTGCGGCCGCGGACCAGGCCCTTCTCCGCCGCCTGCCGGTAGATCATCATGGCGGTGTCAATAATGCCACGGGGCAGGTTGAGAGCCTCGACCAGCCTGGTTATCTCACGGGCCGCCTGCTCTATGTTCTTCTCTATACTAGTGGTTGCGCGAAGCTTCGCCTGGAGCCTGCGTAGACGGCTGGCCTCAATGCGGAGGCGCGCCTCGAGCTTACGGCCGTTCGCGTCACGGTAGCCGGAGATAGTGGTGAGTATACCATAGTCGGGGAGAGTGTGGGTAAGCGGGCTGCCCACGCGGCTTCTGCGGGTCCTCTCCTCAGGTGTGTAAGCCCTCCATTCGGGCCCTGTATCTATAACCGTCTCCTCAACTACCTCTCCCGTAAGCGTGCAGATGTACTCGCCCCTCTCCTCGTCGAACACTATATATTCGGGGGGACACCCTTCCTCCTTCTCCCCCGAGGCCCTAGGGGCCTGCTCCTTAGTCACCAAGGCCGGGCCACCTGTATATACGGCCTTAGAGGCTGAGGGCGGGCCGCAACTAAGATGCCCGCAACCCTTAAAGCCCCGCCCATACTATTCCGAAAAACATCCTTAAAAAATTTACTCCCAGCCTACGAGTTCCTCAAACAAGTCCAACCCTAAAGCTGTATCCTGTAAGGAGGCTAAGCCTTCACCCTGGGAGGGAGAGGAGCAATACCCACCGACCGGTTCATAGCGCTAAGGATAGTAGCCATACACCACCTGATCCGCATGTACGGCTCCAGGCCCATAGCATGGGCTATAACAGCCTGGCCCATGGAGCAGCTGGCAGGCGAAGATCTCGACGAGAAGCACTCGAAAGCACTCAAAACGCTGCGCAGAAATCTCTACGCCTACCTCTCCCGGAAGGGAGCTGAATGGACGGAAGTGGACGAGGAGACGGGAGGCTTCAACATACTACTCCCGGGAACCTACGAGGACGCGGCAAGAGCGCTCCAGGCGCTCTGGCTCAGCCTCCACCTCGTATACATGGTTAGCTCTAGAGAGCCTTCAGTATGGCCCGAAGCCACAGAGGTCTACGAGATACATAGGTCGTATCTTGAGGTGATTGAACATATAGGGGTGCGGCAGCTCACCTTCAAGCAGGCCAACCAGATTGTTGAGACCGCTTCATATATAGCGCTGCTGAGCACCCCGCTCTTCCCGGAGCTGTTCGAGCTGCTGGCACTCGATAAGCCGGTGGCCGTTGTGCTGCACGCGCTATCGCTCTACTCAAGCTAACCTCGGGGCGCCGGTACGGGAGGAGGACTGAGATGCTACTGGCTCAAGGAGGATGCGTACCTCAGAGAGCATTACTCCACTATTATAATGTTCTCTTCGGGGAACCCCATCTCAACCAGGATCTCTTTAACCCTGTGGCGGTGGTCTCCTTGAAGCTCTATACGCCCCTTCTTATAGGTGCCTCCCGTGGCTAGCTTTGACTTCAGCTGAGAGGCCAGCTTCTTGAGATCAACTTCTCGCTCGTCCAGACCCTCGATTATTGTTACCTCGCGCCCGTAGCGGCGTCTCTCGAGCTTTATCTTGATCACCTGCTGCTCGCGGGCCAGCTGCTCGCAGAGCTCGGGCGGGAGACCGCCACAGAGGGAGGACATATCTCCACTCATAGAGCCCTATCCCTTCCTTCTAGCTTTTCGCCTTCTATGCCTTCAGGGGGATGTGGCTCCATAGTGAGCTAGCTGGAGAGCTATTCTTATAAGGATTTCGCATGCCTGGAGGCCTCTTACCGGGCGAGGCTCTATGGAGCTTTACGAACCCCGCAATGGGGAGGAGGAGACGGGCGTCATAGAGGATAAGGCCATGATACGCTACAAGTGCGGCCGCTGCGGCATGGAGTTCACAGCCCTAGACCTGGAGTACATGCCTAGCGTTAAGTGCCCCTACTGCGGCTATAGGGTAGTCTACAAGGTTAGGCCGCCGGGCCGTAAACTGGTAAAGGCCATATAGGATCGCTTGGCCCTCCACTAGCCTCCCCTGGCCCCGCTCTTCTGGACCTGGTAGGCGGCGAAGAGCTCTAGCAGCGTTTTCGCAGCCAGTATTGAGGTAATCCCGCTGTAGTCGTAGGGCGGCGAGACCTCCACAACATCCACCACCCTTAGCCTTGCACCACTCTCAGCCACTACCTTGAACAGGATATCGAGGAGCATCCAGGGCTCCAGCCCCTCGGGCTCCGGGTTGGCTACACCCGGTGCGTAAGCTGGGTCGTAGCCGTCCATATCTACGCTTACATAGAGCGTCTTGCAGCCTACTCTCCTGATCCATCTGGCAGCCCGGGCGACAACCTCCCTGACGCCTAGCAGCCTCACGCTATGGCTAGTTACATACTCTATATGCTTCTCCCTAGCGTACTCTACCTCCTCCCCCGCAAAGGCCCTGACCCCTATGTAGAAGAGGCGCTCACTACCATAGGCCTCGGCGATCCTTCTCATCACACTAGCGTGGCTATACTTCTCCTCCATGTACTCGTCGCGGAGGTCGAAATGTGCGTCCGCCACCAGGAGGCATGGCTCCTCCTCCACGCGAGCCACGGCCGAGAAGGAGCCTAGAGTTATACTATGCTCGCCTCCTATCAACGCCACAAGCTTCCCTGGATACCTCCCCAGCACCTCAGCCACTACCGCCTCTATCCTCTTCACAGCCTCCTGCGGCCTCACCGGCAACACAATGTCACCGAGGTCCGCCACCCGGTACGCCTCAAGGTCAAGCCCCGCCCGGAGCGAGTAGAACTCTATGTTAGCTGCTGCCTCCCTAACCGTTCGAGGCGCGAAGCGGGAGCCTGGACGATAGCTCGAGGTTGCGTCATAGGGAATACCTATTACCAGCATGTCGGCCTTCTCCGGCTCGGTCTCTACACCGCCGAAGTAGAGAGGTGCTCTGGACACGTAGAGGTCTAGAAGACCCATGCCGAGCCCTCCCCCGGGCGACTGCAGCTGCCCGGGGGAGAACCACTATAACACTCTTCAGACGGGGCTATAGGGCCGCGAGGATGCAGGCTATGGCGGCGAGCAACACTATAGCGAAGGACAGGTATGATAGGGTAATAGAGCTGGCTAAGAGGAGGGGCTTCTTCTGGCCGAGCTACGAGATCTATGGCGGTGTCGCAGGCTTCTACGACCTCGGCCCGCTCGGGGTAAGGCTGAAGGAGAAGATAGTGGCTCTCTGGCGCGACTACTTCATACGCCGCCACAACCACATAGTTGTCGAGATAGAGACACCAGTCATAGCCCCTGCCAAGGTGTTTGAGGCCAGCGGGCACCTAGAGCACTTCACCGACCCAATTGTAGAGTGCCTCCGCTGCCGCCGGAAGTTCAGAGCCGACCATCTTATAGAGGAGAAGACTGGGATAAGGGCTGAGGGACTCACCCTCGAGGAGATGACGAGGATAATACGGGAGCACGATATAAGGTGCCCCGTGTGCGGCGGCCCCCTCAGCGAGGTAAGGGCGTTCAACCTCCTCTTCAAGACTACAATAGGCCCCTACAGCGAAAGCGTGGGCTACCTGCGGCCGGAGACCGCGCAGGGCATGTTCGTATCCTTCAAGAGGGTCTTCGAGGTCAGCCGGCAGAGGCTGCCTCTGGGCATAGCGCAGGTAGGGAGGGTTGCCAGGAACGAGATATCGCCCAGGCAGGGTATTATGAGGCTCCGAGAGTTCACTATAGCCGAGATGGAGTTCTTCTTCGACCCGGAGGATCCCTGGCACGGGGGCGTTCTAGAGGAGCTTCTAGGGAGTGTTGAGCACCGTAAGCTACGCATACTCCGCGCCGAGGCCAAGGCGCAGGGAGAGGAGAAGCCCGAGGAGTACGGGGTCCGCGAGGCCATAGAGGAGGGGGTTGTCAGAACCCCCTGGCTGGCTTACTGGATGGCTATAGCGCGCGACTTCGTCATGGAGTTGGGCGTACCCTACGGGGACATGTACTTCGAGGAGAAGGCGCCGGAGGAAAGAGCCCACTACGCCGCCCAGACCTTTGACCAGCTGGTTAGGGTGAGCAGGCTAGGCTGGGTGGAGGTCTCCGGCCATGCCTATCGTACAGACTATGATCTGCGGAGGCACATGCAGTACAGTGGACATGATCTCCGTGTCTTTAAGCAGTACCAGGAGCCCAAGATAGTCAGAAAGAAGATGGTGCTCCTAGACCGTGCCTGGGTTGGCAGGACCTTCCGGAAGCGTGCCCGCGAGATACTAGAGGCAGCCCGGTCGCTAGACCCCGAGACTGCCGAGAAGGAGCTGAGGGAGAAAGGCTACATAGAGGTGGCCGGCGAGAAAATACCGGCAGAGCACATAAAGATCATAGAGAAGGAGGAGAAGGTTACTGGGAAGCGCTTCCTACCACACGTAGCAGAGCCTTCATTTGGCGTGGAGAGGCTCATCTTCGTAGCCCTCGACCACGCCTACAGCGAGCGTGGCGAGAGGGTTGTGCTCCGCCTGCCCCGGAGAATAGCCCCGATCGAGGCCGCTGTGTTCCCGATAGTGCGTGAGGAGAGTCTTGTCAGGATTGCTAGAGACATATGGAGGAAGCTCCTGGAGAATGGCATGTACGCGATATACGATGATGATGGAAGCATAGGCCGCAGGTATGCACGTGTAGACGAGATAGGAGTGCCGGCCGCGATAACCGTAGACTACCAGACGCTCGAAGACAACACCGTTACGCTGAGGGATAGGGATACGTGGAAGCAGGTGAGGGTCCCCGTAAACCGCATTGCAGAGGCTGTGAAGAAGTTCATAGAGGGGGCTAGCCTAGAGGAGATCGGAACCCCCACGTCCTAGGGGGCTACTTGCACGACACACAAGCACGTTGTAGAATATAGAGTAGCTATTAAACCTGCTACGTGGAACTATCCCCACCTCTTGGAGGTAGAGGCTATGAGCGAGGAGGAGGCTAGGAGAGAAGAAGAGCAGCAGGAGGAGCTTCCCAAGAAGAAGATAGATGTGAAGACTGCGATCTCAATGATACCCCCTGCATCCCAGGTGCTTGGAAGGGAGAAGAGGCAGCGGGAGCGCAGGGTGAGGCTACGCTTCCACAATGAGTTAAAGGAGGGTATAGCCAAGGTTAACCCGGAGCTTCTGAAGGAGATAGGTGAGGGCGAGTACATAGAGGTTGTGGTTGCACGCAGGCATAGATTCCGCTACCGTGTCGAGAAGGATGATAGTGTTCCTCCTAACGAGATATGGGTTAACGGCACTAACCTACCGGAGTACGGGGTCTCCGACAACACCATAGTGACTGTAAGGATAGCCCGGAGCTAGCTCCTAGGCTAGCCATCTTACGCGTTTTTGGGGACAGGGTGCTAGCTCAAGGCTACGCTGTGGAGAGGACGCCTGGAGAGGCAACCGCTTATAGACGAGAGGGCCGGCCCCGTTATAGGAGCCGGGGAGTCCCTTCCTCTCCTCCGGCGGCTCCCAGGGTGGCTTCGGCATGGCCGAGGCTGTAGACCCCTACAAGCTGCTGCGGACGCTTGAAGACGTGGCGGATAGACACGCCAAGATAGTGCGGTCGCTTAACCGAGCCCTCTCGAGGCTTAGGAGGGATACTGGAGACGAAGAACTGCAAGCGCTCGTTCTCACCTACCTAAGGCGGTTGAGGGTGCTGCGCCAGAGGCTAGAGAATAGCCTCCAGGGCCCCGTGAACCTGGACTCTGTGGCGTCAGAGGTTAGGGACAATATAGCGACGCTAAGCGAGTACATGATTATAGTCGGTATGGAGTATGAGCGCGATCTACTAAACAAGGCGCTTCTACTGGCGAAGCGTGGAGCCAGGCTGATAGAGGAGAGCCGGGAGCTGATAGAGGAGGACCTAAACAAGATAGAGGAGCTGGCCAGCAAGCTGCAGGTAATAGTCGACAAGTACTACTAGACGGCTCGGCCCACCATGTTCAGCATAGAGCCCTCTATTATCCTATCAGAGTAGACCCCGGTTATCCTGACATCAACTATGTCGCCGGGCTCTAGCCCCTCTTCCTCCAGCAGGACTACCGGGCCGTGATGCAGCGGGTAGGCTACCCATCTGTGAAGCCTGGGGTGCCTAGCGACCACTATTGCCCGGAGTTTCCAGCCAATCATCCTCTTCTTGGCCCTCTTGTTTATCTCAGCCGCCTTGAGCTTCACGGGGTGGTTGGGCAGGCAGTCTAGCTTTCTCCCGGCCAACTTGCCTAGGGCCGAGCCTGGCAAGGGTGTAAAGCGATAGGCCGTGATCTTCTCCGCGCCAGCACGGTAGAGGGCCTCCATTAGTCTCAGGGTTTTCTCAACGACTCTAGCAGTCTCGCCAGGGAGACAATACATTATATAAACGTAGGGCCTCAGCCCATGGCGTCTGAGCCTCCTGACCGCCTCTATAGTCTCCCTTACAGTGGCTGGCCTCCCCAGCACCTCTAGCAAGCGCTGATCGCCTGTCTCCGCTCCTACATGGACCGGGGTGCCCTTGAGATACCTGCCGAGCGTTCTAGCCGCCTCCTCGGTGACAAGGTTAGGTTTCACATTCTCCACCATGATCGCCGCTTCTCCGGAGGAGATCTCCGGTATCGAGGAGAGCCTTGAGAGAAGGCTCTGTACCGCCTCGAGGTTTGGGCCAGGCCTCCTGGGGTCTACTAGGGGCCCCGGCTCGACCAGCCAGTCCCTTCCATAGTCGAGGAAGTCGGGGCCGCTCAGCACTATGCGGCGGACGCCCTGGTTTATCAGCTCCTTTACCTCCCTATATACTAGCTCGATGCTGCGGCTTCTCGCATAGCCCCATAGGCTTACTACGCTACAGTAGGCGCAGCCCGGCACGGGCCTCGCGGGGAGCAGCTCCTCGGGCAAAAGCCCCTCTAAGCGGGGTATAGTGTAGTTGCTACACCCGCGCACGACTTCCACGTAGACGCGGGCGGCCCAGTAGAAGGGGTAGCCTCGTATTAGACGGGTGCTGGGGAAGTATTTTTCCCAGACCCGTCGCGGCATTACTGGGCAGCGCTTGTTCACCACTACCCTGCCCTCCTCCCGGTATGCTACCCCGCAAAGGCTCCGCAGCTTCTCCTTGTAGAGCACGCCAGAGTCTATTGCTCCCTCGGTGAACAGCTTCTCCACGACGGGCTCGGCCTCGCCGTGGACTCCCACGTCAGCTCCAACACGGGCCAGGAACCATGGGTCGCTGGAGATAGGGCCTCCAACCACTACGGGCCTCCTCCCGCGCCGTCGGCGCCAGGCCTTGACTATCCTGGCCACGCTACCCTCGTCAACACTCATAGCACTTATCATGAGGACATCATAGTCTTCCAGCATACTCGGCTTATCCAAGACGGTTTCAGCAGTAGTTAGCTCAACACCTATTCCGAGCTGCTCGAGTACTCCTGCAACAGTGCGGGGACCCGCACCTATAGCGTCGACTGTAACTATTCTCCTGCCGTAGCTGCCCCTGGCAAGAGCGTCTACCACTAGAACGTCCATGGAGCTGCTACCCTCTGAGCCTGAGGCACTCTCACGAGAGTTGCACGGCCTGGAGCCCTAATAGCGCGTACTACACACGAGGCCGGGGAGCATTATTGTTCTAATACCCCATCCAGTCTAGCTAGGAGGGCACGGGGCCTCCATATGGCAGAGGACTACTATGACTACGACATGGAGAGGCGGCGCCGCCGGTCGCTAGCGGAGGAGAGCCTCAACGAGCAGCTCCTAGGCATAGTGAGGGCCTTGTCTGACAGCATTATTGGGCTAAGGGAGGTGGTAACAGCCCTAACAAACGTCGACGATAGGAGGCTGAGAGAGCTGCATCGGCGTGTAAAAGAGGCTAAGGAGCGCATCGAGTCTATGAAGGAGGACGCTTTAATGTACCTTGCCCGGCTAGGAGACCTGCTTAACACGGGCACGCTCTACAGGGATATATTCCTAGCTCTCACGCGCGTGGCGCAGATGGCCGAGGGAGTAGCATACCGGTCCTACCTCCTAGCGTCTAACACCAATATGTCCAGCTCTACTGTAAACGAGCTACTATCATCTATGGCCGAGAACCTGCAGAAGGAGTTCAACCAGCTCGAGGCAGCTATACAGTCGCTGACGTCCAACCCCAAGAAGAGCTACGAGAATGCTCAGCTCGTGACCAGCGTCGAGGACGATGTGGATAACCTCTACCGGCGGCTCACACTAGCCATGTATAGGGAGCTGCGCGGCGACACCGTGGCGCTCATGCTGCTACGCGACATAGTGGATATGATAGAGGATATAGCTGACATGCTGAGAGATGCCGCGGAGAATGTGAAGTTCCTAGCCCTCTACCGGGTGGCACACTAGCCCCGGTGGTGCCACCGCAGGGTGGTACAGGGGTACAAGGTATGGTGTTCCACGGTGTCCTGCTGGGCTTGCGTGTTGTGGTATTTGATCCCCGGGAGGCCCGCGAGCTGTATAGGCTGGGGTTCTACGGTAAGCCCCTGGGCATCCCAAAGCCCGGGGGCGCTGAGTTCGATGCGCCGCTTGAGCTAGGGCTAGTGGAGGCTGTATACCTGGCCGAGAAGGGGGTTCTAGAGGTCAGGGATGAGGAGGGGAGGCCTGTCGGCCCGGGAGAGCTTGCTGCGCGGGCACGCTCGGCAATACCCCGGTTTGGCCTCGTGTACAAGGTGTATCGAGAGCTACGCGATAAGGGCTATATCGCGCGCTCGGGGCTGAAGTATGGCGCAGACTTCGCAGTCTACGAGAAGGGGCCTGGGATAGACCATGCCCCATACCTGGTGCACGTGGTGGAGGCGGGCGGGGAGATAGACCCGTTAGAGATAGTGCGCGCCGGCAGGCTAAGCCACAGCGTCCGCAAAGCCTTCATCCTGGCCGTGGCGGGGCCCGGGGAGACACCGGTGAGATACCTCATGTTTAAATGGAGTAAGCCCTAATAAGATGCCCTCGTGCCACTGAGCCTGGCGTGAACAACCCCCTCCGGGAGGGGCCAGCGTAATGGCACGCGCCGGGCCGCGCCAGGTAGCCAGCCCTGCACCCCGCTACGAGGTGGCAGGCTATGTCGTTCCGCCGGGGCCGTGCACCGCCTAGAGAGCCCGGGAGGCCGCGTAGGGAGCCCAGAGGCGCCCACGGCGGGAAGCCGAGGCCCATGCCGCTCCCAGACGGCAGGTGCAACCCGCTGTGCCCCCACTTCCGCTGCCTGAACAACGCGCTGACCGTGGTCAGGAAGCCCGTGCACGGCAGAATGCAGCGCGCAGCCTACTGCCGCTGGATAGGCGACGAATGCATAGGCGGCGCCTGCCAGTACGCCGCATGCACGCTGAAAGCTCTGCTGCCGGACGGCACATGCCTCTACGCCAGGGAGAAGCGGCAGAAGGAGGCCGGGACAGAGGATCTAGAGAAAGAGCTCGAAGCCGAGGAGGAGGCCATGCAGCGCGTGGAGAGGCTAATGAGGAAGAAGGGCTACAATATAGACGACGAGCTGCTCTAACCCATGCCAAGACACCTAGCAGAGGTTTCAGCCCCCGCCCAGAGGCCCAGGCTCCTCCAAACGCCACCTCCTGTACAGCCCGTGCTCAATCCCAAGGGCATCCAGAACCTTACCTACTATAAACATCACCATATCCTCTATGGTTCTGGGCCGGTGGTAGAAGGCCGGCGAGGCAGGGAGCACCGTGGCCCCGTTCTCGGCTGCCAGGAGCATGTTGCGTATCTCCGCCAGGCCGAGAGGGGTCTCGCGCACCACTAGGACGAGGCGGCGGCGGAGGCGGAGGGTTGCCAGCGCCGCCCGCGCCACCAGGTTATCGGCGATTCCGTGGGCAACCGCTGCCAGGGTGCGGGTGCTGCAGGGGGCTACGGCCATACCCCCCGCCGGGATCCTGCTACTGCTGGCGTATGGCGCATCCAGCTCGTCATCACGGTAGACTGGGGCATCGAGCCCCCCGAGCAGGTCTACCAGACTACGCCCCATCTCCTCTCTCGCCACGAGCTCCGCGCTGCGCGTATATATCACCGCTTCAAGCATCTTCATCGAGTTGAGGGTTTCCGCAAGCCTTACCCCGTATACTATCCCGCTGGCCCCCGTTATAGCTACCAGCACCCTCCTCGCCGAATATTGCTGCGACATACCCTAATCCTCCGAGCATATACTTGCGCATATGCACAACAGCAGCTCTATTTAGGCTCTGCGAAAGGTGCTCCACGTAGTGCCCAAGCTCCTCTACATCGCACCACCCCCTTATGGTTATGCATAGCCCCCGGTACAGGCCCCAATACCTCCTAGCGAACACGAAGGCGAGGACCGGGACAGCCCAGCATATCCAAGACCTCACAAGTAGCCTCCGAACCAGCTGGCGCGGCAGGAACACGTCTCCTATAACTACGGCCCTTCTAGCAGCAGATATCATCGAGTACAATGCGGAGGATAGCGACCTGAAGTCCCGCGAGGCGTAGAAGCTCGTTACAAAGTCTGCGCCGCCACTACGTACTGGCAGACTCTCCGCTACCGCGGCTACGCGGTCGCAGAGAGGCCCGGTGCACGCTGAGGCTAGAAGCTGGACGGAGGGATCAACGGCTACTACGAAGCTGTGGGGGAGCATCCTACGTATGACTCTTACCGAGGAGCCGGGCCCGCTACCTACATCCACTACAACAGGCTGGCTATGCGCCTCCACGCCTCCAAGCAGCCGGGCTACAAGGTCTACAGCATCATGTCTAACCCTGTCCTCAATGCCTAGCGACATTATCTTATTCATGTAGTCGTATACCTGCTTTATCCTTTCTATCTGGTTTATTATAAGCTGCCACGTAGCGTTGTCTAGACGCCTTTCCTCAATCCTCTCAATCGGATTTGACAGGCTTGTAGCAAGACGTCCCTCGCGGCTACCGGGCTTGCCCAAAGCCGGCCCTCCCAGCACTCAGACAGCGGGGTACACGTTAAGGAATACTAACCCGCTTCTGCGTAATATGTGGGGGCGGCCACATAGCTAAGCCCCTGCTGCGAATACAATATCAGCGGCTCGGATGATCTAGAGTCGGCGGGGAGGGGCATGGTTCTAGGCGTATTCGCTGCGCTGCCACTACCCCTGATAGGGGTCTATGACGTCCCCTGGGTGCCCACAAGGCGGCAGCTGATAGGCCATGTTATGCGCGTAGCTAAGGTTGGAGAGAATGACGTGTTCTACGACCTCGGATGCGGGGATGGTAGAGTCGCGATAGAGGCCGCCAAGAGGGGGGCGAGGGCTGTCTGTGTCGAGATACGCCGCGACTTGATAGAGAAGGCTAAGGAGAATGCTAGGAGGGAGGGCGTATACGATAAAATAGAGTTTATCAACGATAGCTTCTTCAACGTCGAGCTTAGGGACGCCACGGTGGTGTACATGTACCTCCTCACCAGAGTTAACGCCCAGCTTAGGCCGAAGCTAGAGGCCGAGCTGAGGCCCGGGGCACGCGTCATCACGCTAGACTTTGCAGTGCCTGGCTGGAGGCCTGTTCATGTTGATAAGTACCATGTGGGAGGGCTGGCGAGGGTGATCTACCTCTACATAAGAGGTGTGAGCGACCTGCCCAGAGGCTGGCAGGGCCCGCTCCCGTAGAGCTATTCTCTGCAGGGTTTCTCCACACCCAGCCTCCCAGCCAGCTCCTGGAGCACCGGTATCTCTCGGAACTTCTTGCAGGGCAGCATGTCCCAGATTATGCCTGGAGGCTTCTCAGCCGCCTCGAAGCGTATGAGCCTGGTGGGCGTCGCCACTATATCCACCGCTAGGTCGTAGGGCTCCCTGGGTATATGGCTCACCAGCTGGAGGTCGTGTATAGTTGTGGCCACCGGGGTATTCTCGTCTATAAGCCCGAGCCCCCTCATTACGCCATATTCTATCTCGGCATAGCCCTCCCCCTTCCCGACGCGGCGGCCTCTCCGGTCCACCGCCACAGAGCCTGCAACTACGAGGTCTATGCCACCCATTGATCGTAGCTCGTCTATAGTAATCCTTCTCCCGAGCTGGAAGGCGCCTCGTATGGTGGCGGCCTTCTCGTAGAGGGTGCTGGGTATCTCCCCCGGGTCTAGGAGGAGGAAGCCCTCGCGGAGCCTCGGACTAGCCATTACGACTAGCTTGCCCTCGCGGAGAGCCGCGAGCCGGACCCACTTCTGGGGCGCGTCCGGGTTAACCTTCACCACCCGGGCGCGCTTCCACTCCGGGGTCTCGGCCAGGCGGGCGGCAGCCTCCCTGGCGCCGAGGAAGTTTGGTATACGGCCGTACACAGGCCTGGGGAAGGCAGCCACGCCGCGCTCCTCGAGCAGTCTCCACACCTGCTCCCGTATCTTCTGCTTCTCCTTGGACGCTGTGGATGCCACGCCTAGACCCCTAGTCTCCCGAGGAGCGCCTCTATCCTTTCAGCACTACTGCCGAGGCTGTCGAGCAGGGCCTGTAGACGGGACCTCTGGAGGAGTATTGCGGCCGCCAAGCGGGCGCCGCGGTAGCCTCTCCGGGCTAGCGGCGTGAGGCGGCGGAGCCACTCAAGCACACCTGCGACCTCGCGGACGCTCTTCCCAAGCATTGAGGCCGCCTCGGCAATGGTCGGGGCCTCAGCCACGGCCCGGAGTAGTTCAACCTGCTCAGGCTTCACCCGGATCGAGGGGTCTAGGAGGAGTCTAGCAGCCTCAGCCACGGCCTCCATGACGGCCCCATAGACTATGTCCTCAAGCTCCTCGGCGTCTACCAGGAAGATGTCCTCAAGCTCTATAACCTCGACGCCTAGCTTCTCTGCCAGCACGCGGGCGGACTCGTCAGCAAAGCCCTTGCAAACCACCAGCGGCCTGGCGTCCAGGAGCACGGCGTTGCTATAGACCTGGCGTACGCCGTGGACGTCGAGCCGGCCGGCCTTAACCTCCACCACATAGAGCTGGCCGTCGGGGCCCTCAGCCACTGCATCGACCTCGCCGACCTCAACGCCGTCTATGATAACCCGCTTGTGCGTCTCAAGTATCTTGTAGCCCCTCTCCTCGAGCAGCCTGAATGCTATCCGCTCACTAGCCATCCACCGCCTAGCGCCGCCGCGCGCCACGGCCTCTGCACCAGGAGAACCCTCAGCCTCTACCCGCGCCTGGTCTCCAGGCTGGCCTCTAACTCTTAACAGCTGAGCCTGTACCCCTAGGCGCTGGGGGCCCAGCAATGAGCGGGGATCGGGAGAAACTGCTCACAGAGTCGGTAAAGGATGTGGAGATAAACCCGGACCAGCCCCTCTCCAGCATAGTAGAGCTGCTGGACAACATACATGGATTCATGGCAGGCCACGTGGCTAGGGCCATACGCATACTCTCCAGGTGCCTCCCCGAGTCGGATCTACGCGTGATATCCTTCACAGCGAACCTTGTAGCAACCGGCCTGCGCGGTGTGCTAGCCCAGCTGATAAGGGAGGGCTTCTTCAACCTCATTGTAACCACGTGCGGCACCATAGACCATGACGTTGCCAGGGGGACCGGGGGCAGATACTACAAGGGCTTCTTTGAAGCCGACGACCGCATGCTGCAGAGGATGGAGATCCACAGGCTGGGCAATGTATTCATACCGGTGGAGGACTACGGGCCCCGTGTGGAGAAGACGGTCTACAAGGTCCTTGACAGGCTTGACCGCGGCAGGGAGTGGGGGGTCTACGAAATACTCTGGGAGATAGGCAGAGAGCTACGCAGCGACAGGGGGAGCATACTAGCGGCAGCAAGTGAGACGGGCACACCCATAATAGTGCCGGGGTTCCTAGACGGCGCCTTCGGCACAGCACTCTTCACCTACCTGCAGACCCACCGGGACCTCAGAGTAAACCCGTTCAAAGACGAGGAGGTCATTGCCAACAAGTTCTTCACAGCCAAGCGCGCCACCGCCCTCATAGTGGGGGGAGGAATAAGCAAGCACCACACAATCTGGTGGGCCCAGTTCCGCGAAGGGCTAGACTGCGCCGTCTACATGACCACAGCTATAGAGTACGACGGAAGCCTCAGCGGCGCGCATCCGCGTGAGGCGATAACCTGGAACAAGCTTCGACCAGAAGCGGAGAGCGTCGTGGTCTACGGGGATGCCAGCATCCTTCTCCCAGTAATAGCCGCGGGCCTACTAGCGGGTAGAAAGAGCAGAGGCTCAGGAAGGGAGGAAAGAGGCTAGAGCACAGCCCGGGGGTCTATCCCCCTCCTCTTCACTATATTCTCTATGTCAAGGAAGCAGAGCGGATCATCGCCCCACGGGTCGCCAGTCATGGCCAGGGCTCTGCCGCGGCTCCCACCGCCGCAGATACGGCGGAACGGGCAGCTGCCGCATCTGGGGCCGCGTAGGTACTTCTCCGCCTCCAGGAATGGCTTGAGCGCCGGGTTATCGGGGGTCAGTATCTCGCGCAGGCTCTTCTCACGCACATTACCCAGGGTCACCCAGTCTATGAACTGGCAGGGCTTAACAGTACCCTCCGGGTATATGCTTATACTCTTCCTGCCACAGTTGCCCTGGGCGTCAAGCATCTTTATGTAGTCGGCGAACTCCTCATTAGACTTAGCAAGCTTGTCTGCTATATATATGCCCAGGAACTGGCCCCTCACTATGAGTATCTCGAGGCTGTCAGCATACTTTCTCGCTTCGTCTATCAGCGTGTCGGCGAGCCACTTGAGCTGCTCGTGCGTTGGGAGCCAGTCCTTTATCCAGGTGCCGCGGCCGACGGTGTCGAGTAGATAGAGGCTAACCCTCTTTATACCCATGTCGTGGGCCCAGCGGAGTATCTCTGGTACCTCTTTCACGTTGTACCTGGTTATTGTGGTCCTTATGCCTACGTCGAGGCCGGCATCAATACTGTTCTTTATACCCTTGACGGTTGCCTCGAAAGCGCCTGGGACACCGCGGAACTTGTCATGCCACTCCGGCTTTATGCTGTCTATAGATATGCCTACATAGACGAAGCCATAGGAGGCGAGCTTTTCAGCTACGTCACGGGTTATTAGGGTTCCATTGGTGCTTAGGGAGAGCTTTGGCCTCCGCTTGTTAGCCATGGGCTCCATTATCTCCCAGAAATCCTCCCTTACCAGAGGCTCGCCCCCCGTGACAACCACCAGCGGGATACCTATCTCAACCATCTCTTCTGCCAGTCTACGCGCCTCCTCAGTGCTCATCTCGTCAGGCCTCTTGTTAAGCATGGCGTTTATGTAGCAATGAATACACTTTAGGTTGCACTGGTATGTTATATTCCAGAACACTATTGGGCGCAGCGCGTCCGAGAACCTGGAGGGTCTCTTGGGGCCGTAGTGGCCCTTTATACGCGTCGAAACGGTGCCCCTGCCGGTGACCATTACAGTGACTGGTATCATTTTACTCGGCCCCTCCTACGAGGATCGCCAGCTAACCATCCTAATAAATAATGCTTATCTGATCACGCCGGGCAGTAGGTCCTCAAGACTCTTGATCACCATGTAGTCGTCCATGTAGGGGCACCCGCTGAGGCGCTCGAGCACTGGCTTCACCCTTTCCTCGTCCACAGCATGTATCATGAAGTAGCATAGATGCCTCCAGCTGCCCGGCGGGGTGGCAGAGCGCTTGACAACATGGGTAGCCTCCTCGATGTTGTCTACAACCCAGCTGCAGAGGTCCTCCAGCTGGTCCATGTTACGGGGAGCTATGGTCACCATTCCGTTGAATATGAAGCCCAGCCTATGACCGTCGAGAGCGGCGCCGGGGTCGCCTAGTATGCCCTTATCCAGCATCTCCTTCATAGCGGCCACTACCTCGTCTTCCGACATGTTGAATTGCCTTGCTATCACAGCATAGGGGTGTGGCTCCAGCGGCAGAACCCTCAATGCGCGGGCGAGGGCCGTGGTATAGCCGAGGTCTTCCGGCCGAGGCGGACGGAGCGCCACCTTGCTCATAGGCCCGGCCCTGCTAACGCCTCTTTCAAGGTCATACTTCACGCTGAGCCGTAGCGTCTTCTCGCCCCAGAGTACCAGCCACCGGCCGGTGCCGTAGAGCTCGGCGGCGCGCCTGGCAGCCTCCACTATCCTCTCCGGGTCCCTATGCTTACCCACAACCCATAGGTTGTATACTGGGTGGTCGCGGAGATAGCTATGCGTGACATCCTCTAGCATCTCCAGGAGGAGCCTGGTGGCCTCATTCGGCCTACTGGTCTCAATCGCTATGAGGGCTCCGCGTTTGCGGGCCGCGCGGTAGTTGAAGTAGAAGCCGACCCGCTTGAGTATCCTCTTCTCCCTAAGCTCCCGGAGCACCGCCAGCAGCCTCTCCACGCTGACGCCAAGCCTGTCGGCGACGTCACAGTAGGGGGTCGCTGTCAGCGGGAAGCGGTACTGGAGCTCCATGAGCGCTTCTGCCGCCAGCTCGCTCCCAAGCCTCTCGAGGACGCCTGGGGCGAGGCCAGCCAGTGCCATGGAGTACCACCTCCTACGAGCGGCCGGCCATTTATACGCGGGGTAAGGCTAGGAGCCCGGAGATTCGCCGGGTAGGGGAGGGAGCACGTGCCTCAGCCCCTCTATCTCCTCGACAGCCCTCCGGGTGTCTAGGCCGAGCTTTTCAATGAGCCTGGCGAACTCTCCAGGAGTGTAGGGGCACGCGGGGTCCTCACCCAGGGGGTCGGCGCGCAGCACGTAGGCGCGGGCCCTACTGCCACCGCAGATGTCGCGGAACTCGCAGGCGCCGCACCTCCCCCTGAACTCGGCGGCGCGTATCTTCCTGAGCACCGGGTTCTCCCGGTAAATCTTTACTATGCTCTCCCTCCTCACACTCCCCACGGGATAGGGCATGAAGCCGCTCGGGTAGACCAGGCCGTCATGAGAGATGAATATTATGCCCTTGCCGTCGCGCGTGCCGGTGGTCGAAGCCAATGGCTTGCCGCGGGGCTCCCCAAGGAGGCTGCGAAGCCTGGAGACTAGGCGCCGGTAGAGCGGCCCAGGCTTCAACACCTCGTCGGGGTCATAGCCGTGGAGTTCGAGTAGCCTGCGCATTATAGCTACGCGCCTGAACATGGGGCCCTCCGTCGTACGCACTACTATGCCGTACTTAGAGGCCTCGTAGAGGAAGTGGCTTACATCCTCCCACTCCTGGGGTGTTAGATCAAGCTCCCTCTGGGCACGGCCGACGGGTATGAGGTAGAAGACTTCCCAGACGCGTATACCAAGGTCTAGCAGGAGCTTAACCATGTCGGCTAGATCCTCCACGTTGTCACGCATGACGGCCGTGTTTACCTGCACACGTAGACCAAAGCCCATCATCTTCTTTATGACCTCTATGCTCCTATTGAAAACACCTGGAATACCGCGTATGCTGTCATGTATCTCCGGCTTACTCCCATCAATACTTATGCTCACACCGTCAACGCCGAGCTCAACCATCTTACTTATAGCCTCGTTTGTGAGCTTCGGGCTCACAGCAGGAGCCATAGCAACTCTTATCCCGCGCTCCTTGGCCCTCGCTACAAGGCTCCATATATCCTTCCTCATCAAGGGATCTCCACCGGTAAACACTAGTATCGGGGAGGGCTTGCCGAAGCCAGCTATATCGTCGATGAGCCTCACCGCCTCCTCGTGGCTAAGCTCTCCGGGCAGGGGCTCAAGGATCGCGGAAGCACGGCAGTGCTTACAGGCTAGCATGCAAGCCTTAGTAGTCTCCCAGAATATTAGCAGGGGTTTCTCCTCGAAGGGCCAGCGCCGATGAAGCACCACGTGGTGGCTGCTATGCGATTGCCCCATCATTAACCCCGTTTAAATAAGACTGCTCCCGAATAATCATTTATAATCATTCCTCCGTAGCATCCAGGCCGGCGTGATGAGGCTAGACGACGCAGAGGCCAATACCGCCCCGATGAAGAGGCGCTGGGGGCTGACCCAACCCTGCTAGAAGGGTGGACTATGGCACCAGCCTCTCCGGGTCACGTGGAAGCAGCCGTGCCTCACGTATGTTCCCGAGGCCGAGCAGCTGCATTACAACCCTCTCCAGGCCTATCCCCGCGCCTCCATGGGGCGGGGCTCCGAACCGGAACATGTTGAGGTACCATTCGAAGCTCTTAGGGTTCAACCCCTTCTCCTCTATCTGCCTCAATAACACCTCGTAGCGGTGCTCTCGCTGTCCGCCGGTAGCTATCTCGAGCCCACGGAAGAGCAGGTCGAAGCTAAGCGTCCACTCCGGGTCATCAGGCTTTCTCATCGTGTAGAAGGGCCTGGCGCGCCACGGGTACTCGGTAACGAACACCATGGGGGAGCCGTACTCCCTTTCTATTATCTCGCCGAGCCTCCTCTCCGCTTCACTACTCAAATCCTCCCCCCATTCAACCGGTACACCAGCTGACTCCAGGAGCTTGTACGCCTCACGTATGGTTATCCTCGGTATCTCCTTAGGCTCCTCGAGCCTGGCGTCCGGGAAGTACTCCCTTATCCGGTCACCGTAGACCTCTATAACCCGCCTCACCATAGCCCTCACAACGCCTTCAACAGTGTCCATCACGTCCTCAAAGCTGTCTATGAAGCCCATCTCCAGGTCGAGGCTAGTGTACTCTGTCAGATGGCGCGTCGTATGATGAGGTTCGGCACGGAAGGCCGGGCCTATCTCGAAGACGCGTTCGAAGCCAGATATGACGCCCATCTGCTTGTAGAGCTGGGGAGACTGCGCGAGAAAGGCCGGCTTATCAAAGTAAACCAAGCTGAAGACCTCGGCACCGCCCTCTGTAGCTGCGCCGACTATCTTGGGTGTGAATATCTCCACAAACCCGTGCTCGTAGAACCAGTCCCTGGCAGCCCTGGCCATCTCTGCCTCCACTAGGAATATCAACATGTTCCTGGGGTTTCGCAGATCGAGGAATCTCCAGTCAAGCCTCTTCGCCAGTGTAGTCTTCCGATAGTCCCTTATATCTATGGGTAGCGGCTCGGCCTCGGAGTAGACAACTAGCTCGCTAACAACGAGCTCGCGGCCGCCTAGGGCGGCCTTGCTCTCCACCAGAGCGCCTCTCGCAGCTATAACACTCTCCGGGTTCAAGCTCTTGGCGATCTTCCATGACTCCTTTGAGACATTCCTCTTGACGACAAGCTGCATCTTTCCAGTGCGGTCTCTGAGGATAATGAAGACGATGCCTCCATGAGCTCTAACCGTGTCCACCCAGCCGGCTACGGTATACTCTTTCCCCACCTCACCCTTACCGAGGAGATCGGCTATATAAACGCGGTCACGCAGCCTTATCGCCAACCAGGGCTCCCAGGGGAGCCGACGGGTCGGTAGCCTTCTTTTTAAGAGCTATTACCTATAGGTCGTTCGTGAGCCTCACCGGGCTCCCCAGATTCAACCTCGGAAGCGAACTCCTCGAGGCTCCTATACACCTGGGCGCCATATTCCTCTAGGCCCGAGGCACCGCTCCTCCTGGTTATGGCTATCACTCTGGCAAGTACCCTGGAAGCAACCTTGGCTGCCTCGTAGACCCTCTTCTCCAGCCTACGTTCCCTCTTACGCTCTATAACTATCAGCATCTTGTCAGCTCCTATCCTGGCAACCACGTCCGGCGGTATACGCTTAGTCTCCACAGCGTCGCCGCCAGCTCTCGCTATAGCCTCCAGCGCCTTGCCTACATCGCCGTGGGGGCTTCCATGCCTCACTAGCATGTGCCGTCTCGGTTCGGGCTTCTCGCCAAGTATTGGTATAGGCTTGAATACCTCCTCACCGAATATTTCCATAAGCTTCAGCGCCGTGCTCAGCGATACATCCACCTCTTCTTGCTCGTACATGTAGACGCTTCTGCGGCTTACGCTCAGCAGCGATGCTAGGTCGCCTAGGCTGTATCCCTTCCGGGTGCGCTCCTCGCGCAGTCTTTCGCCGTTTATCCTCATGTAGTAGTTGCCCTGTCTCTTCACTACATAGATGGAGTTGTCTAGAGCTGCTTCAAGCCCCTCAGTGTTCACCACGTAGACGCCGGACCTCTCGTGGGCAACCATGTAGTCTAGCTCGGTATCGCCGTCCCTGTCGGCAACCACTAGGCTCGCTGCGTCTAGTAGTAGGCTGCACCCACGAAGCTCACGGAACTCTCTGGGCTGGAGGCTTGCAGCATCCTCGACTACCTTCACCAGCAGCGGGCTGCCGCCGCTACGAGAGGCCACTATGTCTATGCTGCGTCTCCTAGGGTCTTCAGGATACACTATCTTCTCTACGCTATAGCCGTGGGACTGTAGCGTCCTTATGGTTTCCCACATTACCTCATCCAGGCTCCGCATTGACCCCATCCTCCTTGCAGGCCTCCCTTGCTTTACCCAGCACTCATACTGAAATTGATAGGGAGACGATTATAAGGGTTTTAAACGAGGAGAGCAGGCGGGCCATTTCACTCCTGGTAAGCCTCCACTTCTCGACGGTTATGTCGCCGGCGAGGAGTAGGCCCAGGGCCTTGGCGGCCCACTTGTCCGGACCCGCCAGCCGGTATTGGCCCACTTCGCCCACGCGCGAGTATATGAAGTAAAAGGGAAGCTTTACCAGGCTGTGCATGTACCAGGGGAGCCGCTGGCGAAGCCTCTCGAGGTCATCCCGGTCGAGCACGTGGCGGCTGCCTGACGCCAACCGCACGCTGGGCTTCTCCTCCTCGAGCAGGACGCTGAGGGGCTTGTACTCCACGGGGCGAATAGAGCTGAAGAACTGTTTATCCATATGTATCCTACGGTACAGATGGAGATAGAGCTTGTCTGCGGCTGTAGAATCCATAGTCATAACTCCCGAGGCCCCCCGAGGGGTGGCAAGGGCGTAGCAGGTGCTTGGAGGCTACCACCATACAGATAGCAGCCTAGTGGTGCCTCCATGCTAAAACCTTGAGGGGCCTCCTAGGCCCCCTGCTTCTGGGGCCTATACCTTGCATACACCATTGCGTGGTCCCTATCGAAGGGTTCCAGGTGCACCATATCTATTATCTCGAAGCCCCTGTTCTTCAGCTCGTCTATCTGGCTACGGAACACCTCGCTCGGCTCCTTGGTCACATCAATGCTCCTAGCCTTTATAGCCATTAGCAGGTAGCCTCCCTCCCTCAGGAAGTAGTCAGCATTGTCCGCCACTATGGTTGCCTGGTCAGGCTGGGCTACGTCAGCATATATCCCGTCTACGAGTTCAACTATGTGGCGGTACTCGTAGGGCCTCCTAGCGTCGGCGAGCAAGGGGAACATGTTGGGCCTGGTCTCACAGACGGCTATAAGCTCCCTCATTACACGTGGCGCTACATCGAGCGCGTAGAGCTTGCCTCTGGGGCCCAGTAAGTCGGATACATGGCTGGGTGTTGTACCGGTAGCGGCGCCTAGGTAGAGTATCTGGTGCCCAGGCTTTATCGGGAGCTCCTCGATGCCCTTAAGCAGGGCTGCGGCAAGCTTGCTGCGGTAGGGGTTCCACTCGCGCAGCTCCTTGTCTCCCCACTTGAAGAGCCTCTCTCCATAGACCCTCTTCCCTGGAGCTAGGTTGACCGTGGCAAGCCTCGTGGATCCGTCCTCCAGCTCGACCACGTAGACGTTCTTGTAGCGGTCATGCTCATATACATTGACGACCTCAACCATTCCTCTACCACCTCATACTACTCCACGATGGAGCCTGCCCCTGGGCTAGCCGGGGCGTGCAAGGGAGCTACCTCCCCTTTCTTCTCCCCTTCCTGCCCCTGCCCTTACCACCCTTTCCGCCGCGGCTGGGCCGTGCCGGTTTAGCGGGTCTAGCAGGCTTTGCAGGCTTTATCTCCTTCCTCTTGGGCGGCTTCTTATATATCCTCTTTATCTCCTCTATCCTCTTCCTCAGAGCCTCCTTCAGCTTATCGCCGATGTACCTGCCCGTGAAGTAGTCCACCTTAGCTGCTATAGCGAGCTTAGCGGCGAGAGCCCTAGCTATCTTACCACGCTGCCAACGGGGGCTACGATGAATGTCGGGATACTGGAATATCACGCCATGCTTCGGCGGCTTCCCTCCCGTGCGTAGGGCGCGGAAGAGCGCCTTCTCGGCGCCCAGCACCTGGATGGTGCTGGCTGGCATATAGGCTAGCTCCTCCAGGCTGCCTGCAAGGCTTATGAGCCTCGCGCCTAGCAGTGGGCCGACTAGCGCTGTTACATTGGGGGCTACTTCCTTCATTACCTGGGCTATGTAGTCTGAGAGGTCTCTACGCAGCTTATAGAGCTCAAGCGTGATCCTCGCCAGTCTCTGCATAGGCTGTATGTCGAACTCCGGGTAGTCGGCGCCCATGCTCTTAGCGGCCGCCTCTGCAATCTTCTTGGCCTTCTCCTCGCTGAAACCGAGCTTCACTAGGTTTTCAACAGTTATATTGTCACGGTGGCCCAGCTCAGCCACTATCTTCACATAGTCTTCATGCTCGCGGACTAGATCGTCTAGCTCTGGGAAGTGGAGGCTGTACCACTCGCGGAGCCTTGCAGCGAACAAGTTAGTCGTCTTATCTATATCGTCTATGGCTCTTATAGCCTGGGCTGCTAGGAGGTCACGCTTCTGAGCGGCGCGACGTAGCTTTCTCCGGGTCATCTCAATGGTGAATTCATGCAGGAGCTTATAGTACTCGTCTACATCCTTAACGAACCCGGTGCTGGAGGCTATCTCGGCCGCTTGGTTCCTAAAGTGGCGGGCTATCTCATTGGCAGGCCTAACCTCAACCTCAAAGCCCTTGCTAGATGCCACCTTGGCCATCTCAGTGGTCTCAACGACTACGGTGGCGATACCCCTCTCTTTAAGCTTCTCAAGAAGCCTAAGATACGCTGCCGTCGGCTCGCCTCGCTCCACCTTGAGTGCCTCCTCTACTATATCGTCAAGGCTTTTTGACACATGCTCGTATGCCACTAGTTCCCTATCCTCATTGAGGGCGTAGCTGCCGGTAAAATGGTCAACAATATAAACCTTCATGGCCGAAATTACCTCCCTAACGACACCCCTTTAGGGCTAGCCCTACAGAGGAGACTATTTAAGTATTCCATTCCACTATCACCGGGTAAAATCGGTGGTTGGAGCTATGGGTGAGGAGCGTAGAAGCCAGGACACCGGTAATAGTGGGGAGAAGAAACTGGCAATATTCCAGGGGGAGGCACGTATAGGAGAAGTAATGCAGGGCATCCAAGCTATACAGCTGAAGCCGGAGGACTTCAGCAGCCCCGTCGCACTACAGATGGCACTAAGCAGAATATACGACGCTGTGCTCAAGGTGCTTGAGACGGGACCTAAGAAGCGGTACATAGCCGAGGTAAGATTCACGGACAGTATTGGTAACAACGTGGTCTTCGCAGTGGACCTGGGAGAGTCCCCGCCCCCGTTCTCCAGGGACAAGGTGAAGGCACGCATAATGGTGGAGATCTACGAGGAGGACTAGAGCTGAAGCCCCTGGCCCCTGGAGGCTACGGGCACTCCAGCTCTAGTCCGCTCCTCGGTATTATTTGGGCTAGCTTCCTACAATACTCCCTATCCATAACTAGTATGGCTGGCTTGGAGCCGCTGGCAGTTTTGACCTCCGCCTCTACCCCACGGCGGCGTAGCCTCCCGGCAATGTAGCGGGTAAGGGCTTCGTCTAGAAGCTCCTCGAGGCTGCGTATACAGTACACCATGGGCCTGGCCCTCTGAAGAAACCCCTTCCTTACTAGCTGCCGGAGCAGCGATCTCGCAAGCCTCTTGCTCCCAGTTAGTACTGTCAAGACGTCAACCGCTTCTCCCGCGTTTATACACGTGTCCTTGGAGCCGCTCTCTCCCGCATACTTCAATAGCAGGTAGTAGGCTAGGAACTCGCGGCGCTTCGGCCACCGCCTCATCAAGGCTTCTAAGGCCCCAGAATTAGCTGCTCAGATAGGGCGAAGGGTAGATAGAGGCTAGGCTCTCTCATAGCAACTGCCCGATGAGGACCCATGTAAGGGCTGAGCGACGCGATGAAGTGTAACCAGGCTGCTGAGGGGTGCCGATGCCATGCCGCAGATACCTGCTGGCAGCGTTGTATACCTCATAGAGCATCTGCTCTCGGAGCCGGGGAAGCTCAGGGAGGTACTCTCAATAATATCTGGGGGCAAGTGTAAGTGCATGATTGCGGACATGCCGTTCACCGCTGTTCTGGAGAATAACGGGTTCACCGTGGAGCAGGTAGTAGGCGTGGGCAGCATCATATGCCCGCCCGGCTGCGGCGATAGCGGAGTGACAGTCCATGCATCAACATGGGGGTATGGTAGGCTGGTTCCCGGGGATAGGACGTGCATTGTAGCAGCGTCGGAAGAGGTTGCCGCCCTCATACGCTCGCCAGGCATCCGGGTTGTTGAGGTGGATTATGAGGAATTCTTCGAGAACGTGGTAAGGAAAGGCCTGAACGGGGTAATGGTAGTATCCAAGGACTATGGTGGACTCGAAGTGCAGGAAAGGGGTGGCATATGCGGCAACCTGTATTCGCACAACCCGTTGCACCCGGCGGGTGCTGTTGGGAAGCCCAGCCCCAGCTGCTGCATAGAGAATATATACGAGATAGTGGGACCCAGGGCAAGACTTATTAATAAGATACTGTCCGTGAATGACGTCAGCATAATAGGCGAAGTCAAGGGCATTGGGGAAGGGCTGATACTCTTCTTCAACCCCGTAAGGGCCAGCGGCTACGCCTCACTAGCCGCATGGCTAGGTGTAATGTATGCATGTGGCTCCACAGCCGAGTACATGTAACACCGCTGAGTGGCGAGGCCTGCGTAGAAGACTCCTTGAAAGCCTCCGTGAGGCGTCTACAAGAAACGAGCTAGACCAAGACATCATGGATGTTCTTGAAGCTCTGAACTCTATACCATGCATAGCAACATCCAGCTCCTGCAGTGGCCGCATAGCCGTGTTCTCCGCACCCACGCCCGGCGACAAGAGGCATGGAGGTATTGTACGAAAGTGGCATAAGCCCATAGGGCCACAAGAGCTTGAGGAGGCCGTCAGAGAGGCCATGAACGCTAACCATAGCTACCTCTGGGCAGCCGCACAGCCCCCAATACTGGCGCTCCACACATGCAGCATTGCTATGGCAGAGCTTCTAGCCAGCATAGCTGTCAGGGCTGGCTATAAGTATACGGGGTACCGCTATACATCCAGGTCCTACTACATGTTCATATTCGGCACCGAGCGGATAGACATACCTATAATGTTCAGGGGAAGGTTCGTAGCCACGCGGAATTATAGCTTGCTGGCTGAGCTCCTCAACTCCTACCTAGCATTGGGGAAGCGTAAACTGGATAGGCTGCGTAGGGCTATAGCATCGATGCTGGACGTGCTACGCACGGGCTGTGAAGAGGCTACCCTATCCTGAGGCGGTTTATGCTGAGCATCGACCTCTCAGAGCCCGCTTCCTAGGGCCGTAGGTCTCCTCAGGATAAAGGGCTAGAAGAGGCCCAAGGCGAAAGCGAGGCCCCCGGCGAGTAAGCTTATCTTAAGGAGGCTCCTGGCTCTCCTGGAGGCCTCTACTATATGCCGAGCCTCATGACCATTGTAGAGTGCATGTATCGCTAAGATAATGCTCGCGTCCACGACAAGCGCCAGCGCTAGGTAAGCCAGGTTGTACGGCCCTAGCAGAGCTGGCAATGGGCTTATAGCAACTACTACGAGCAGGAGTAGTGCAGCAACACTTCTAGCGCAGTGGACTCCACAGCTGACTGCAAGAGTCATTGCTCCTATGCGCTTATCCCCCTCCACGTCCTCTATGCCCTTCACTATCTCCCTTCCCAGTATGAGCAGGAAAGCATAGAGTGATGGTAGCAGGACGAGGTAGGGTACCGGGGAGTTAGCGTCGAGACTCCTTACGAGGCCTCCGAAGAGTATGGTTGCAGCGGAGTTCAGTGCCACTAGCAGATTGCCTAGAAAACCGGTCTTTTTAACCCAACGCGAGTACTCGTGTGTCAGCACCGCGTTTAGCGCTGCAAATACCGCCGGCCAGAAGCCTAGGACAAGGGAGACCACCATACCAGCCAGGTATAGTATATATGCTAGGAGCCTTGCAGTGGTTGGCGCTACTATGCCAGTCACAAGAGGCCTCCAGGGCTTTGACACCCTATCCGTCTCTACGTCATAGTAATCGTTTATTACATAGCCAGCCGCAGCTACAAATACGACTACAGCTGTAGCGTATATGAATGATGAGGATAGTAAGGGGAGCCCATATATCCTGGACACTAGGCCGTAGCCTATGAATGTAGTGATTATAGCCACAAACAAGTTATGAGGCCTGGTGAGCATTAGGACCCCTTTGAGGGTATTCAAGCTGGTAACTGACATGCTTAGTTACACCCGGGTCCCTTAGGGCTCAGCCTCACTTTCACACGTCCTCCGGGCTACCGGGTATGCAGCAAGTTGTTGCAGCCGATAGGCCGGGTGGGTCCGAGAACAAGCCAGAGAGCTCTAAAAAGAGACTGCTGCCAGAGGCTGCTCGTATAGTAAACCAGGGAAGAATAATATACATGAGGATTGTAGCGCCCGGGACGTACGCTGCAACAGTCAGGGGAAGCACGGCATATACATCGTCTACTACAGTCCAAGGAGAAATTACCTACGATGCACATGCCCAGCATCATACTATGGAAGGCTATGCAAACACGCGCTAGCAGTAAAAACCTACATAGACGCCCTACTGGAGTCCAGGAACAAGGGTCAGCCGAAACCTCCATCACCATACGGCAGCGCGTCAGAGTGAGTCGTGCACATCATCCCCTAGCCTGAGGTAGACACGCCAGGGTAAACACGGGAGACCACGGATCCTCTAAACCCTCGGGTGCCAGGGGAGCCCTTGGAGCCCACGACCTACGGGTTGGAGGTTTATAGGTTTCAGCCACGCAGAGCCGCTGTGCCAGGCTACCTGCTGGTTGACGTGGCAGCAGAGTGCAGTGAGGGGAGAAATGAGCGCATAGAGTGGGGGTACTCCACCGTATCATGTTCCGACGGGGTACTAGAAGTAAGCATCAATGGAGCTATATCAGTAACACTCGATAGTGCTGAGGCCAGGCTCCTGCGGGAAGACTACATGTACATGGTTACGGGAAAGGGGCTCATACCTATTGAGGTTAGGCGGCCAGGAGCCTACATGAGGCTCCACAACCCTCGAGGCCTCAAAACCCCCACATTGATTATCAACGGCATACACATGCACCGCATAGTAGGCATGGACCCCGTGAGCGATGCTAGAGCCAAGGTTGCCGCCGCCCGGGTAAAACGCGGGCACGTGGTTCTTGATGTATGTACAGGCCTAGGCTATACCGCCATAGCCTCGCTAGAGAGGGGAGCAAGCAGAGTCTACACAATAGAGGTTAGCAGGGAAGTGCTGGCACTGGCTGAGTTAAACCCGTCGAGCAAGAGGCTAGCCGACAGGAGGGCGGTAATCATTCTGGGCGACGCCTCCCAAGTAATAGGGCTCCTGCCTGACAACAGCTTCGACCGCGTGATACATGACCCTCCAAGGTTCAACGTGGCCGGGGAGCTATATAGCAGCGTATTCTATCGCGAGATCTACCGCGTACTGAAGCCCGGGGGCGTGCTCTTCCACTATACAGGAGAGCCCATGAAGACCAGAGGCCACGGCCGCGGCCCCATCGTAAGGGGCGTTGTTGAGAGACTGAGGGCCGCAGGGTTCACCAATATACACTTCAACGACAAGGCTCAGGGCGTAGTAGCCCGTAAACCGCGGAGCCTGTAGCCAGAGCCACTGTTAACCATTATATTCCTCCGGTTACTGTCCCCAACGCCTCGACATGGTGTATAAGCATGGCAGAGTTCCCCCCTAAGCCCGAGGCTGTAGCAGACATCGGCATAATAGGTGGCAGCGGCCTCTACGACCCGGGAATAGTTGAGAATCCGAAGGAGGTCAAAGTATACACGCCTTATGGGGAGCCAAGCGACTACATTATAGTTGGCAGCGTGAAGGGGAGGCGCGTAGCTTTCCTGCCGAGGCATGGCAGGGGGCATCGCATACCGCCACACCGCATAAACTATAGAGCCAACATATGGGCGCTCAAGAAGCTGGGAGCCAAGTGGATAATCGCCGTCTCCGCCGTTGGCTCCCTCCGCGAGGACTATAAGCCTGGTGACATAGTGGTTCCAGACCAGTTCATAGACATGACTAAGAAGAGGGATTACACATTCTTCGAAGGCCCCGTGGTAGCTCACGTGAGCATGGCTGAGCCGTTCTGTGAACACCTTAGGCAGGAGATCATAAGGACGGGGAGAGACCTAGGCTACACTATACATGAACGTGGCACGTACATATGCATAGAGGGTCCAAGGTTCTCGACGAAGGCTGAGAGCAGGGTCTGGAAGGAAGTATTCAAGGCCGACATAATAGGCATGACACTGGTGCCTGAGGTAAACCTGGCATGCGAGGCCCAGATATGCTATGCCACGCTAGCACTCGTGACAGACTACGACGTCTGGGCGGAGCGCCCTGTAACCGCCGAGGAGGTAACCAGGGTCATGAGGGAGAACACCGAGAAGGCCCGCCGGCTCCTGTATGAGCTTATACCGAGGCTTCCCGAGAGCCCCGACCCGGCGAGGTGCAGTTGCTGCCGATCCCTCGAGACAGCGCTGCTCTGACGCAGGCAACGCTCTCCAGGATAGAGGCTGATAGCGCCAGCAAGGCTAAGGAGTTAGTAGAGCGCCTGGGCACGTTGAGAACTATATACGTCGCCTTCGCCGGCAGTTTCTACGCCCAGGCCTCGGCTCATCTCCTCTACTGGATTCTACGGCAGCTCACTGACCACAACGTGTACATAGACCCTATAGAGGCGGTAATATATCACACCCTCGCCTATCATGAAGAATCTCCTCTAATAGTTCTCTTCGCAGAGCCCGGCACGGAGAACATTGTAGCGCGAGCAGCCGATGCTGCACGCCTTACCGGCGCTAGGCTAGTGGCCGTAACCCCGCCTCTGCCAGGAATAATCGCTAAACATGTAGGCCGTGACAGCCTGGTGGAGGTTGCCTCGCAGAGGCCATCCCTACACTATTTGCTGATCGCCGCCAAGACTGCAGCAAGCCTGGCGGATAAGCTGAGCAGCATAAAGGTGCGGGTCAAGAGGCTCATTGATGAGGTATCAAACATATCCGCCATATACGAGAGCCTCATAGACGCATACAAGGATACCATAGAATCGATCCGAGAGCTCATAGGAAGGGGGGAGCTGGATGTATACGCGTCAACAACAATGCTCCCAGCTGCCTACATCCTTGCAGGCTATCAGAAGAACACACGCATCTACCCCCTCTCCAGCCTCCTAGTACACCTCTCTACACGGGCACTAGGCCCCCAAATACTAGCCATGCTAACTGATGTAGAGGAGGATGTAATGAGAGAGGTAAGATTCAAAAAGTCCATGTACATGAATGAGGAGGCGCGCGTGATAGAGCTAGTAATGCATACAGATCCCCTGACGGCTCCCATCTATGGCTCCATTATAATAGAGAAGGTGGTTGACGCAACAAGGCGCGGGTAGAGCTGCGGGCTAAAGGAGCGGCGAGGAGAAGGCCCCGGCCGCCTCCTCTAAGGATGATGGGGGATTGGGGCGTGACTAGAGTAGCCATCCTCCACAACTCTCCACAGCCTACATGGAGCTCTAGGAGACTAATGAAAGCGCTCTCCGAGCTAGGGGCGAAACCAGTCTACATGGTATGGGGGTATACTGGGGTGGGAGTAGGCTCACAATGCCCCCTACGCTACCGCGGCCGGTGCCTCGATGTAGACGCTATAATCGTGCGTGGCTTCGGCCGCGGACTCAGCGTTGAGAAGTACATGTATCGCCATGCGTTCCTGAAGGCAGCCGAGTCGGAGGGCATTCTCGTAGTTAACCCCGCAGACGCCATATTTACTGCCCGTGACAAGTTTACAAGCCTCCGCCTGCTCAGCAAGCATGGGATCCCGGTCCCCTACACGGTTGTATCCGAGAACCCCTCCGAGGCCTTGATGGAGGTGGGGAGGCTAGGAAGGGCCGTACTAAAGCCTATCACTGGAAGCCTGGGCCTCGGCTCCTTCATGGTCAGCAGCATTGATACCGCATACTATATTGTGAACTTGCTCCTCTCACTCAACCAGCCCATATACCTGCAGCGCTACCTGGAGAAGAAGGGCAACAGAGACCTCAGGGTATTTGTTGTGGAGGATAGGGCAGTAGCAGCCATTTACCGGGAGGCCCCCCACGGGTTCTGGAAAACCAACATAGCGAGAGGCGCTAGGGCCGTTCCAGCGTCGCCACGGAGCGAGATAGTGGAGGCCGCAGTAAAGTCCTCCCAAATCCTAGGCCTAATATATGCTGGCGTAGATATTATAGAATACGAGGAGGGATTTGCAGTGATAGAGGTGAACGCATCACCCCTCTGGAGGGGACTACAAAGCGCCACGGGCATCGACCCGGCCAGGCACATAGCGGAAGCTGTCCTGAGAAGGGCTAGAAGGTAGGCAGGTGCAGGGGTCAGCTGTCCTGGCCCTCTGCATCCCCCAAGCCATACCGCACCGAGGGGCTACGTCGAGCCGGTGGAGTCTCATCAGCCCCTGGGGCCGTTAAGCCGCCTTGGGCGCTAGGAGGTAGGTAACACCACCACCCGCAGGAAGCTGGAACTTTAGCCGAAGCGGCATGTTCTGCGAGAACTCTATAGTTATGGTATCGGCTACCCTGGTCAGTGATAACACGTGCTTCAAGTACTCGATGCTATAGGCTGACTTGCCGGGCTCTTCCACATGGAACTCCACAACCGCCGGGGAGTCGCTCCTTATCTTCGCCTCAGCGGTGGCAGCACCGACACCTCGTATAATGAACGTGTTTTCATCGGGAGCCTCGAGCTCCACTGTATCCCCCACCGCCTCGGCATCCTTAAGCGCGTTCTTGAACGGGTCTACAACCATTGCAATCCTTATCTTGAACTCAAGCTGTGCCTCGGGCACCTCGGGAACCGGCACATCAAGGTTTAGAAGCCTATAACGCTTTATAGTGGCACCAACTATAGACCATGTTACCCTCTCCTCGTCAACCTCTATATCCAGCTTGTCACCCTTCTTGCCCCTCTTGACTATCTTAGCAGTGTTAGCCACATTGAAACCCAGCTTTACCTCTCCATCCTCAACCTCGTACTCGATGAAGCTCTCGGGGGGCAGCTCTATATTTATAAGTGCTACATGCGCCGGGTCCAGGGCTACCGCCCTCACGCCATCACTTGTTATTATCATAGTTATCTCGTCGACTATCTTGGATATTGCGTCAAGCATGTTGTAGAACGACTTAGCATCGGGGTATGATAGTCTCGCCCTTGCCACTACCCGGTACACCCCAAGCTCTAGGCTAGACATGCGGAAAAGGGTATAAGAGTGCAGGCGCAGGACAGTGCATGCAGAAATGGGCTATATGCTCCTTAGAAACTGCATAGAGAAGCCTACTTGTAAATATCCTTGAGGCCGTAAAGGTAGAGCAGGTATGCGAGATCATAAGCTGCTCGAGCTGTGGCGTACCACTCGCCACGTCATTGACAGGGCTATTGCTAGCTGGCTGGCTAAACTACCCGAGGCAAGTATAATCGAGGCTGCAAAATATATAGCTATGGGCGGTAAGAGGCTGAGAGGCTTCCTAGCAGTAGAAATGGCCAAAACCCTCGGAGCATCAATCGAGGACGCGATAGATGCAGCAGTGGCAGTTGAGCTGGTACACGCAGCAAGCCTAGCACTAGACGACATAATAGACGAGGACTATATTAGACGGGGCAGCGAAGCTGCCTGGGTGAAATATGGGCTTAAAAAGACCGTGATGGTATCCAACATACTCATACCGTTTGCGCAAAGGATAGTCGCTGAGCGCTACGGTGAGCGGGCGCTACGCCGCACAGTGAAGGCCTGGCTTGACATCTCCCGCGGCGAGGTTATAGACGCGTTCACCGTGCCCGAGGAGCTAAGCCCCGACACCTACCTGGATATGATAAGGCTCAAGACAGGTGCTCTCTTCCGCCTGGCCGCGGAGCTAGGCGTTATAGCGGCAGGCCACTACTCTATAATGGATATTGCATCCCAGTATGGCGAGATAATAGGTATTGTATACCAGATAGCAGACGATATACGTGACAGCCGGGACAGTGAGAAAGCCCGCAAGGAGCCGGGGCTACGCCTCTTTCTACGATGGCTTAACGGAGGAGGCATGAACAAAGCCTATAGTGTCATAGAGAGCATGCTGGCCAGGGCTACAGAGCTGTCGGAGAAAATAGCGGGCGGCGCGAACGATTCAGTACTACACTACATTCCACGCTTCATAGTAAACGCCATGCTTGAAGAGGCTGCGCTCGGCCAGAAGTAGAGCACGAGGCTGCATACGAGCACCGGCTTGGAGGCCGCCCGGGGGTCCGAGGCGTTGGAGGAGAAGCCGGACTTCATAGTGGTTGGGGCAGGGCCCGCTGGCGCGGCCTTCGCGTACTACGCCTCTAGCAGCGGCTACCGTGTAGAAGTCTATGAGGGCTCTGAGCCGGGCTCGAAGCCTTGTGGATGGGCCGTCCCCGTCCAGATAGAGAAATACGTGAAAGTGCCAGGTGACACTGTGCTCACAGAGATACGTGGGTTCCGAGTCTACCTTGACGGCAAGCTTGTACACGAGCACTACGGCTCGCTCTGGGGCTACATCATCGACAAGAGGCTGTTCATAACCCGGCTCCTCGAGGGCTCTACGCTATACAAGAGGTATGTAGACATATCAAACCCCTACTCGCCCCGGATAGGCTCCTCGAGGCTGGAGGCACGGGAGAGAGTAGTGCTCGCCCCCGGCCTCGTAGGCCTACCGAGAGCCGCCCGCGAGACCATAATGGCCGTCCAGCAGATATTCCGTACAAGAGACGTGGTAGAGGAGGATGTTGTAGAGATCTGGTTCGACCGAGAGCTTGTCGGCTACTACTGGGTATTCCCCCGCTCGGGGGAGTAGTCGATATAGGAGTAGGCGGCTATGAGGACGTAGATTCTCTTCGCCGGAGGCTCACTCACTTCTCCAAGAAGAGGCTTGGGGACGGCGCCGAGCCCCTCACCCCCGTGAAGGGGGCCAGGATAAACATGTCCGGCGTAGACGAGTCTATGCTGCGCAGAAGCGTGCCCGTGATAGGTGAGGCGGCCGGCTTCGTATATCCACTGACCGGGGAGGGCATACGCCCCTCTGTAGCTTCAGCCTACGCCCTCTTCACCGGGATAATCAGGGGGCATGACCCCGCAGGGGAGGCTCGCGGAGTGATACGCTGGATAGCCGTGCAGCACAGGATACTCGAGAAGGTTAAGAGCGCGTCACCCGAGTCGAGGGCGAGGATAATAACCAGCCTGCCTACAGACGCCTTCACCTCCCTCGGGCTCGGCGAGCTCAGTGTGAGCACGCTGCTACGCCTGCTCCCCAAGCTGCCTAGAGGCATAGCCTCAATACTGAAGGCTGCACTCTAACCCTCCAGCCGTGGAGGGGCTGTGAGGAGTAGCAAACCATGCGACCCCGCCGGGGGATGTGCGAGAGCTCTCACCCCGAGCCCCCAAAGAGGCTGTGAAGACGGTGAACGGTCTGCTGAGCCCGTCAAGGTGATGAAGCCGGACCCCTCTCAGAGCCTACACACCGCTTCCAGCTGCACCTACCATGAGTGCAGTGTATTGTGCCTCAGCATATGCCTCAGAGGAGCCAGGGGATAGTTCATCGCCCTGCCTGCCGTAAGGCTCCTCCACGTCCGACGGCTCTTCATCGGCCTAGTGTTGCGGGGCTTCGGCAAATCGACCCCTCTTCATCCACGGAGCCGTGTACGCATATGTCGGCTTCCACACTGCCCCGGTGGAGCCCTCTCCCGCCGGCTGAGGGATGTATGTTTCCCCAATCCCAGGGGACGGCCTAGCCGCCAAGCCCCAGGAGCTTCTTGATGTGCTCTCTCAACGCGTCACGGCCCCTGCTATAGTATAGCCTGGCGTACTCGAATATAGGCGCCCTCCTCATAGCCTCATTGAAGATCTTTACAGCTTTTACATTGCCCAGCTCCAACTCTATGTCGAGACATACACGCCATATTACATCCTGTATCTGCGAGACCATCTCTGAGTCGGTGGAGTCGGCCTGATGCACTATCTGAGACTCTATAGTGGTGAACGGGACGGTTCCATGAGTCTCGGCCACGGCCCTTATCAGCTTCTCCGGGGCGCCCCTCACCGACAGCTCAGCAACCATTGCGAAGTCGTGGCTGAAGTACCAGTCACTCCTAGGCCTATACCCGCCGGTTAGAGGATCCCGCTCATACTGGTAGTACTTGAAGAGGTCGTGGAGCAGTGCCGCAGCCACAACCAGGTCGCGATCCACGTTGGCCCCGTAGATGCCCTGGTAAACCTCTACGAGCTTCTCAGCTATCTCGGTGACACCTAGCGTGTGGTCTAGGAGCCCGCCAGGATAGGCGTGGTGCTTCTTAGGCGCTGCAGGGCTCTCGTAGAAGCTTATCCTAGGCTCCGCCTTGGTGAAGGTTATGACAGGGTTCTCTAGGAGGCTAAGCGTGACCGAGCGAAGCTCCTCATCCCGTATACTACGGGCTTTGCGGAGCAGCTCTTCGTGAACCCCCCGGGCACGCTCCATGAAGTAGTCCGCCATACCCAACCCCGGAGGGGCTCCAGCCCCTGCCCCAGCTTAACCACAGCGCCCGCAGCATATGACAGCCGTCACGCAGGCCTAGAGCGGGGCTCGGTGCTGGTGTCCATCATCATCGAGGCCCTCTAGGGCCTCTCTGCAATACCAGCCCTCCTCACAGCCGCGGTCCCAGGCTAGCCCGGCGGAGCACGCTCACCCCTATAGGGCCGTAACCGCGACGCCTCTCCGGGGCAGCGGTAATGGGTGCTGCATGCATACTCGGCAGTGTGGAGGAGGATGTTCTAAGGGAGATAAGACCCTCGCCAGAAGAGAGGGACAGGCTAAGAGAGGTTGCCGGCAGGGCAGTGAACCTCGTGCAACACGCGCTCCGGCAGCTGGGTGTAGAGGCGAGGGTAACAATCGAGGGAAGCTACGCCAAGGATACCTGGCTCAGGGGCGACGTTGATCTAGACGTGTTCCTCCTCCTACCGGAGGAGACGTGCCTGGAAACCATAGAGTCGGGGCTCGTGGAGAAGCTCGCCGCACTACTCTCCTCAACGGGGGTGAAGGTGGAGCTACGCTATGCCCAGCACCCCTACCTCCGCTTCATGGTCGACGGCGTCTGGGTCGAGGCTGTGCCCGGCTGCTCGGTAAGCGACCCCTCGCGGCCGCTCACCGCCGTGGACCGCACCCCGTTCCACCGCATCTACGTGATAGAACACACCACCCCCGAGATGAGAGACGAGATAAGGCTGCTCAAGTCGTTCATGAAGGGGGTCGGCGTCTACGGGGCCGAGCTGGCTGTCAGGGGGTTCTCAGGCTACCTGACAGAACTCCTGGTGATACACTACCAGTGCTTCCGCAGAGTCCTGGAGGCGGCCCTCACCTGGAGGCCGCCAGTGATTATAGACGTTGAGGGCCGCCATGGCAGGAGGGAGTTGTTGAAGAAGTTTAGGGGCGCTGCTATGATAGTGCCTGACCCAGTGGACCCGGGACGCAACGCCGCCGCCGCCGTATCGAGAAGGAGCATAGCCCTCTTCATAACAGCCGCCCGGCTCTACCTAAGGGAGCCCAGCAAGAGGTTCTTCCGCGTCCCCGGCGAGGCCCGCGTCTCGCCGCCCCTGCTCCCCGGGAGCGTGGTAGCCGCCTACGGCCCCAGGGCATCCAACACGGTAATCATAGCTATGGAGCCCGGGAGGACTCTGCCCCCCGACAACATGTGGGGTATTGCGCTGAGGGCACTACGCCAGGCCCGGGGCCTCCTGGAGCGCTGGGGCTTCAGAGTGCTAGCAGCCTCCGCCCACGCAGGCGGGGAGGGCAGGATAGCACTGGCGATAGAGCTTGAATCTAGGCTGCTCCCGCGCTACGAGCTCCACCTGGGCCCCCACGCCTGGAACGGCGAGAACGCTGAACGCTTCCTGGAGAAATACCGCCGCGACACCGAGGCCCTAGGGCCCTGGGTCGAGGAGGACGGCCGCCTAGCCGTGGCTAGGCCGAGGCGCTACCGAGACGCCGTGGAGCTGCTTCGCGGAAGGCTAGCCGAGTGGCTCCCAGGCTCCGCGAGAGGCTACAGGGTCGAGATAGCGCCGCTCCCAGCGGCAGCCAGCGAGCTGAGGGGGGAAGAGCTGGAATGGCTAGCCAGAGAGGCGGCGAGAGCGCCGAGCTGGCTGAAGCCAGGGCTATCGAGCTGAGGAAGGCTACACCTGCAGTCTGCTACCCAGACCCCGGCAGCAGGCTCTGCAGAGAACTGCTCGAGGAGCTAGAGGAGGCCGGCGTGACCCACTACGTGAACGCGGGGAGGATACGGCTGCCCGGAGGGTACCAGCTCCTGGGAAGGGGATGGGCCGGCAACGTGTTCCTCGCAATCTGGCGCGGCCGAGTCGCCGCGGTCAAAGCCCTTCACCCGCAATCGCGCCGCAGCACTATACTCTGGGAGGCCGCAGCCTGGGCTGCCGCCGCCTGGCTGGGCGCCGCCCCGAGGCTCTACACCGCAGGCCGCCTCTACCTGGTCGCGGATGCCGTGCTGGGCCCCAGGCTGGACGAGGTGAATGAGATAGGCTGCGGCGCTGCACGGCATCTAATACGCCGCCTCATCTGGAAGGCCTACCGGCTGGACCGCCTAGGCCTCCGACACGGGGAGCTTGCAAGACCCGGGGGCCAGGTCCTGATCGACGAGAAGAGCCTCGAGCCCTACATAGTCGACTACGACTCCAGCACACTGAGCAGAAAGCCTGGCAACCTAACCCAGCTCCTAGCCGGTCTCCGGCGCCTAAGCCTGACGAGGAGATGCACCCGGCTCAGCGGCTCCGGCGAGGAGTTGCGGGAGGCCCTGAGGAGCTACAAGCAGGCCCCCACGCTGGAGTCCCTGGAGAGAGTGCTCTCGGCGCTGGGGCTCGACCCCTAAGAAGGGGCTCCCATAGTGAAGAGGAGAAGACCAGGTGTGATTGTGGAGGCGCATGCGCTCTGCAGCGCCCTCTCCCAGCTGGACCCCGCCACGAGGAGGAGGCTGGTGGAGATCGCGCTGGAGAGCGGCTACGCCGCCAAAGACCTGGCCGAGATAATGGGTGTGAGCCCGGCTGCAGTGTCGCGCTACACCCATGGCAGCCTTAGCCCGGGCGCCCAGGCGGTCTGCAGGCTCATAACCGGCGTGGACCCAGATACCCGTGTGAAGCTACTCGCCGAGGCAGCTAGAAGGGTATGGAGCATGCTGGAGAGCCTTCTCGACGCCCTGCCAGACACCATGGAGAAGCTAGCGCTGGCCGAGCAGATAGCAGATAAGGTATCCGTGATGCTTGCCGAGGCAACCGTCGGGGCCGGAGGCGGGGCACCGGAGAGACCCAGGCAGGGACATAAGCGCATTTAAGCCCCTACCCGGCTCCATGGTGGCGCTTGGGAGGAGCCCCAACCGGGCCCATCACGCCGGGGCGCGGGGGTGCCCGAGCCAGGTCAAAGGGGGCGGGCTTAGGACCCGCTGGCGTAGGCCTGCGTGGGTTCAAATCCCACCCCCCGCACCACCCCTACCTACCCTCCACCTCGTAGCTCTCCACAACCCGCTTATACATCTCGAGAAGTCTGCTGGGGCTGCAGTCGCCCAGCTCAACGTCATACCTTGAGCGGAGAATCCTGCACTCAGCCTCCAGGACTTCCCCCTGCGTCCTGCCACGATACTCCTCGAGTAATCCCCCGTTGATATCGAAGAATGCTGGACCCCACTTGAATACCGAGAGAAGCCTCCACGCCAGCCAGGTGAACCCGGTTATGTAGAGTGCTGCCGCGAGAGCCTCGGCGCTGCTCAGCAGGAAGGGCCTTCCATAGTTGACCGGGTTAGCCGCAAGGAGCAGGGGGAGCCTCCTCCGAACCCCGGAAAGGCGCCGGAGCACCCGGGAGACCCTCCTCCAGGACCCGTCGACAACGCAGACGCCGCCCGTCTTCACTATGCCCCGGTCGCTACCTGAGACAGGGTAGGGGGAGAGGGGATCGAGAACGAGGCTGCCCGGCCGGGGCCTCCTAACCTCCTCGACCAGCCCGAGCCGTATGAGCTTGGCCACAGTGTTGTACCGTGGATTGTCATGCCTCATGTACACGGCATAGAGCCTAGGGCCCCGGCCAACACCATCCAATACACGCGCACGCCCCGGGGGTAGAGCCAAATGCGTGGGCCAGACAGGACACCCTATATACCTATATACCATGCCCTAGTCCCTCCAGGCTACCCGTGGCCCCGCCGCAGCAGGGCCCCAGGGGAGAGTGAGGCATATGCCCAAGGCCATAATACTCATAAACACCGAGATGGGGGCCGATGAGGAGGTATTTGAAAATCTGAAGAGCATGCCGGAGGTCAAAGCAGTCTACATGGTCTACGGCCTCTACGACATAGTGGCTATAATAGAGAGCGAAGACATGAACAAGCTCAGGGACATAGTGTATAAGAGCTTGAGGAGCTCCCCCAAGGTGCGCTCAACACTGACAATGATAGTTGTTAAGGGGCACGAGTCGCGCTAGCCCTTTCCTCTCCACACGGGAGGGCACAAATACAGTTGATAGCCGCTATAGGGCTCGACAGCTTCGACACGGCATTCGCCGGCTGCACCACCCACTTCGCCTCCATAATCCTCCACCAGGCCCTCCGGGAGGGCTACGAGCCCGTAGACTACCCCTGGCTCATCCGCCTCAACCCAGCCGTGCCCTGGAAGACCCGGGGTAACGGCGCGGTAGCACTCCTCCTCCACGTGGACTCACGCAGCGATGCTGAGAGGCTGGCCCAGCTGGTGAGGAAGGCCTCCCGGCTGTACGCCACCGCCCCGGAGGGCAAGGCCGCCTACGTTATACTGGTCCTCGAAGACGCCGAAAGGCTCGAAGACTACATGGAGCATAGGCCTAGGTGCCTAGAGCGCCTCTACCTCAGAGCGGTCCATGAGTCAGTGCCGCTCCGCCTGGCAGAGAAGTGCCTCCGGGAGACGGCCACCCTGACCGCTGGCTATGGAGGGGCCGGCTCCCGCGGCCTCGTAGGCTCCCTAGCCGCGCTTGGAGCTGTACTGAGCGACTACACTTTCGAGCTCCTAGCCTATAGGAGGCTGAAGAACTGGGCCAAGCCCAGGAGGATAGACGAGGAGAGCGTAATAGAGTATGACTTGAAGACAAGGCCCTACACCTTCATGAACTACGACTACGAGGAGGGCAGAGTACTCATAGCACCCCACGGATACGACCCCGTCCTCTATGGCGTCCGGGGGGAGAGGCCGGACATCCTCCTCAAAGCCCTCGACACTATAGAGGCCGGGGAGGAGCCCAGCCACTGGACCATCTTCCGCAGCAACCAGGCCACCGGGGCACACCTGAGAAGGAAGCCGGTAGCCAGGGTGAGGCCATACGACAACCCTGTAGTGGAGGGCAGGATAGAGGACGTCAAGAGGCTCCCGGGGGGACACGTCCTAGCACGTATATGCGACGAGACAGGGTGTATAGACACTGCGTTCTACAGGGAGACGGGAAGGCTCCGCCGGATCGTCCTGCGCCTACCCAGCGGGAGCCTAGTCGAGGCCGGGGGGCAGGCCAAGCCGCATAGAGGAAGGCTGACATTAAACGCGGAGTACCTCTGCGTCCGCGAGACCCCGCCTGTAGAGGCTGGCTGCAGGGCCGCTGAGTACAAGCTCCTAGGGTGCTACACTCCACCCCTCTCCTCCTACCACCACCTGATGCCCCCGCCGGGCCGCGCCCCTGGGGAGAGAAGGCTGGAGCCTCCCCGCACCCCCGTAGCCAGCCCTAGGATTAACCTATAGGTAAACGACCCCTCTGCTTCCACTGGAGCCCACAGTGAGGCCACCGGCCTGGAGAGACACGTGCCGTCCAGCAGCACAGAGCCGCCGAGACACGGCCCCGGGGAGACCCCGTGGTTTCCACTCCGCAAACACTCCAGACGTCATGGGTAGACCGAGGTCGGAGTGGAAAACAGCAAGTCTACATGCTATGAATAGTCTTATATTACCGTTAATTCTATTCCAATAAAGTGTTTGTCTAAACCAAACATTCTAATCCATAAACGTGCCGCCACCCGGAGAGAAGAGCAGCAAGACCCCCGATCCAGGCTCCAGTAGAAGAGCAGGGGTACCTCCCCCCAACAAACATAGTATTGTAAGCAAACAAGTGTACCAGTTAGTCATACAACCCCTAGGGTTCCTGTGGAGCCCACCAGGGAGGCGCCCCCGGAGGGAAGAGGATAAGTTCACAGCCCAGGGCCCACCCCCAGGGGGCCGGAGGCTCGGAGCCATGGCACGCGGCTCCAATAAGAAGAAGAGCAGCAAGGAGGAGAAGTCAAGGGATACCTCGCCTACAGTGTTCACAGCAGCCGGGCTGCTCGCATTCAGCGAGGAGGAGGCACTAGTAAAGCTGAAGCCCACCCATGTTGTAATCATAACGGTAGGCTTCATAGCCGCCGTGGTGCTCCTCAGTATAATCTAGTGCAAGCCACGCTCGGCCACAATTTCCCTGGCGTGCATACCAGGCTTCCATCACGCCCTGAGGGAGGGCTGAGGGGCTGTCTCTTGGACATATCATGTATACAGAGAGCTATGGGAAAGGCTTTCGGCCTCAGGGACGCAGGCAGAGGGGTCTACGCGACCTTTACATGGCTTGTTGAGGAGGTGGGCGAGCTCGGCGAGGCCCTCCTCAAGGGGGACAAGCGCCAGGTCTCCGAGGAGCTCGCCGATGTCATAGCGTGGGTGCTTAGTATAGCATCCCTTGTGGGCGTCGACGTGGAGGAGGCGCTCAGCCGCAAGTATGGCTCAGAGCTGCGCGAGGCGGGCTGCACGGGGTAGGCAGCCTGCACGGCGCATAGCGAGATTATAATTACTTGTACCTGTGCTGTCCGCTGGGAAGTGGTGTAGGAGAGTGGGCAGGCGGAGGAAGAGGAGAAAGCCACAGCTGCTGAGGGCTCCAAGAACCCTTCCAACCGTGTTCGAGTGCCCCCATTGCGGCGCTAAGGCGCTCACCGTGGAGATAAACAAGAAGGAGAGGAACGAGAAGGGCGAGGTAAAGGCGATTATAAGGTGTGGCCGCTGCGGCCTGTACGCCGAGATGTGGGTGCCCGAGATATTCCACCCAGTCGACGTCTACTCGAAGTTCCTCGACGCGTACCTGGAGGGCAAAATAGAGTACAGCTTCACCAAGGAGGAGGCATCAATATCCCTTAGTGAGCTCGCCTCACAGGAGGCCGGTGAAGAGGAGGGCGAGGAGGCGGTCGAGGGTGGCGAGGCCGGGGAGAGTAGAGAGGGAGCTGAGAAGGAAGATAGAGTCTGGTGAAAAGCTCTTCCTACTCCTGTCGGACCCCGAGAAGCCTCTAAGTTTAGAGATCGTGGCCCGCTTCGAGGAGGCAGGCGCCGACGCGCTGCTGGTAGGGGGCAGCCTGAACATAACGCCCTACGATATAGATGAGTATATTGGAAAGCTCCGCAGCGGCGGAGTAAGGCTCCCTACGATACTCTTCCCCGGTGGCGTTAACAACGTGGCTAGAAGCGCTGACGCTATACTGTTCATGTCGCTGCTCAACAGCCTGGACCCGTACTGGCTTATCGGCGCCCAGGTGTCGGCAGCCCTCCTGGTGAAGAGGCTAGGCCTCGAAGCTATACCAACAGCCTACATAATAGTGGGGCATGGGGGCGCTGCAGGCCACGTTGGCAGGGCGCAGCCGATACCACTGGACAACATATATGTGGTATCCTCCTACGCGGCGGCGGCGGAGCTGCTCGGCTTCCACGCTATATACGTGGAGGCGGGCTCAGGCTCTCCGCGCCCGGTGCCGCCGGAGGCTGTGCGCTACGCCAGGACAGCGGCTGAGGAGCCCATACTGATAGCCGGAGGCGGGGTCCGAGAGCCCGAGCACGCCAGGCGCCTAGTGGAGGCAGGCGCCGACGCCATAGTCGTGGGCACGCTCGCCGAGAAGCAGCCCGAGAAGGCCCTCAAGCTACTTTCGTATGTGAAGAGGAGGTGACCCCTTCCCGGGAGGGGCTCCCCCGGGGCCCCGGCTATAACCCGCCTTCTGTACCTTCGGCCGCATCCGACTAAGCGGACCCGGCGCGCCGCTCGCGCGGCCCTCATCGGCGCGCCGCCTTGCTCCCCGGGGGACGGCCGTTTCAACGCACCCGCCCAGGTCCTCTGCGGGTTACTGGCCCGCCGTCGCCGGCGGGCCCTCGCCGCTTCACCGTCCTCCCTGGGCGGGCGTGCCGTTTCTGTGCCGTTGCCGCGGGTATCACCCGCGCCCCTTGCGGGGCCCCGGCGCCGCGGGGAGGGCGGAGTTTCCCCGGGCCTCTGCGGCCCGTCAGCGGCCAGCCGAGGCCTCCGGGGGAGCCCCCGGGTATGACTGGCAGGGGGGCCGGGGATAAGCATCGAGGCCCTCCGGCCCCCCGGGGCTCATGCAGCCCCTGGAGCGCCAGGAGGGTTGGCTAAGGGCGGTGTGTGCCCAGGAGGCAGTGGATTGTAGAGAAGGGCCGGGGGAATCCGCTGGGAGGCTGCCCGAGTGGGGCCGCCGCCGGGATTTGAACCCGGGACCTCGGGGTCCACAGCCCCGCGCTCTACCAGCTGAGCTACGGCGGCCTCTCACACGTCACAGCGCTGCTCCGACGCGAGGCCGCTGAGCCTCATTGCCCGCCCCTCGCCGGGCGGGCTCCCCGGAGGCGGCCCATCCCCGGGACGCGGCGTATGGGGAAGGGCTGGCCTAATATAGGTCTCCGTGCCCAGGGCTCCAGTCTCCGGGAGGTCCCTGCTCCCAGCCCCCGGGGCTGTGACGAGGGAACCCGGGTTGCTCCCTGCCCGTGCCAACCCCGGCCTACCGCCGGGGGATGGCGTCAAGGCCCGCATCGGAGCCCCAGGGGCTCGGCGGGAAGCTTTATAGCCGGTTATTGGGGCCCGGCCGTCTACCACGGGTGGGCCGGTAGCTCAGCCTGGAAGAGCGCTCGGTTCGCACCCGAGAGGTCCCGGGTTCAAATCCCGGCCGGTCCACCACCCCGTTTCTCCCCCGGCTGTGAGGATGCTCTGCCGGACAGCCGAAGGCCCCTCCCGCGTGGAGGGGTGGTGTGGCCCCGGGAGGCCGCGTCCCGAGCCCTGGCCTCTCATTAATCCCCTGGGTGGGGGCGACCCTCCCCAGGGGTGCCGTGGAGCGTCTTGCCCGGGCTCGCGGTATACGCTATGGGTAGCCCGTTCAAGCGGCTACCCCGCCTCGAGTTCGTATACGGCGCGGCGTCGGCCGAGGCCCTGGACCCCCTGGCCGCCCTCCTCGACCCAAACGTGTATGATAACCGGGGGCTCGTGCTGGTCCCCGACGTGTACAGTGTGTGGCCTCAGGTCGGCGCTTTCCCCCGGTCGCAGAGCTACAGGGAGGTGCTCGATAGGCTCCAGGACTACATGGTGAGGCGCTGTGGCCTCCGCCTAGGCACCGTGGCCTGTGCCCGTGCCTCCTACGCCACGGTGCCCTGGAGGGGCCTCATGGGCGGCTGGAGGTTCACGGGCCTACCCGGCGACGCTCACGCCGCGGTGCTCAGCGCGCTGCTCGCAGCCGCCCTGAGGGAGCGGAGGAGGCCCGGCACGGTCTACGTCGTCCTGGGCGAGGAGGGGCACGGCGCGCTTCAAGCAGTTGTGCTCGAGGCGGCCGCGGCGACGGCAGCCCTGCTCGGGGCCAGGCTGGAGGCTGTCGCGGCCGAGCCGCGGCCCTTCCCGGCTGAGACCAGGCAGGTGGTGGAGCTCCACGCCTACAGCTCCACGGGCTGGAGTGGCTGCCTCCTCCACACGCTCTCCCTCGCGCCCGAGGAGCCGCTTCCCTGGAGGCTGCTCGAGCCGAGGACGCCGCGCGGTAGGCCCCCGCCTCCGAGCCGGGAGGAGCTGCTGACGCTCCAGAGCCTCGTCATGGCTCGGCGCCGGTGGCTTGTGGCCCTCGTTTACAGTGGCTGCGGCGCCTGGGACCCCGCCTCCAAGCTCCACGGCATCATTAGCCGCGCGCTCGAGGCCTACATTGACGCCACCCAGCTCTCCAAGAGGAAGGTGGGCGGCACGGTGGCCCACCACCTGGGCTTCAACCACGGCATGGTGAGGGCTCTCGCCGCGGCCGCGGCAGCCGAGGCTGCCGCGCTTCGCAGCCTAGGCGGCCCCGCAGCCTGCGAGCAGGTCTACCGCAGGGGCGTTCCCCGAGAGGCTCTCAAGAGGCTCGAGGCTCTTCTAGGCCCCGACGCCACGCCGAGCGAGTGCCTGGAGGAGGCGCAGCACGGCCCAAAGCTAAGGGATGGCTGCATGAAGAGGCTCCGCGCCGAGGCGGCGGAGCAGGCAGGGCTCCCGGCACCCTAGCCCCCGAAGGGCTGGAAACCCAGATACCCCTCCAGCCCCGGCCCCACCGGTACCTGGGTGCCCCCGGCTTCCCGGCGGCGGCGCAGCCGCGACGCCGGGCAAAGCCCGGCGGGATGGGCGGGCTAGCCTCCAGCCGGGGGCACAGCACCACCGCTCTCCGCACGCTCCCACAGCCGCCGGCGCCCCCTAGCTCTCCCCGCCCGGCCTCCATGGGTTCTATGGAGCTAGTCTCCATTTTCCACCGGGCTCCCACCGCATTACCGGGTAGTGTCCCACATACTTAGGTTCAGGTGCAGCACTACCTGTGCAGCCGGTCACGCTGCAGGGCGGCTGCAGCCATGTCTTGTAGACGCCGGGTCTTCACACTGGGTGTGACGGGGCCTGGGCCAATACGGGGGCGGCTGGCATACACGGTATTGAAAGAATGGTGGTAACACCCAGGCTTACCTGAAAACAGTAGCTCTGATAGAGTAGAGAGACACGACCACGAAATACTTATATCCTTCCCTCGGCCGCTAGCCCTCAAACACGGCGAGCCCCGCTGGGAGGGAACCCCGGCGGGGCCGCGGGACGATCACGCAGCAATAATGGGGGCCCAAGCAAACCCGGGGGCCGTACCCCTGGGACGCTTGGGCCCGACGGGGGCCCAGGCCCCGCCCGCCCACCGGGCCCGGGGCCAGACCCCGGGCCTCCGGGATAACGGGCGGCACGGGGTGGCCCGGCAACGGCCCGCCTTGCGGCCGTGACTCCGGTTGATCCTGCCGGGCCCGACCGCTATCGGGGTGGGACTAAGCCATGGGAGTCGTGCGCCCCCGGACGCGGGGGCGCGGCGGACGGCTGAGTAACACGTGGCCAACCTACCCTCGGGACGGGGATAACCCCGGGAAACTGGGGCTAATCCCCGATAGGCGAGGGGGCCTGGAACGGGTCCCTCGCCGAAAGGGCGCGCGGAGCCTCCCCGCGCGCCGCCCGAGGATGGGGCTGCGGCCCATCAGGTAGTTGGCGGGGTAACGGCCCGCCAAGCCGATAACGGGTAGGGGCCGTGAGAGCGGGAGCCCCCAGATGGGCACTGAGACAAGGGCCCAGGCCCTACGGGGCGCACCAGGCGCGAAACCTCCGCAATGCGGGCAACCGTGACGGGGTCACCCCGAGTGCCGCCGATAAGGCGGCTGTTCCCCGCTGTAGGAAGGCGGGGGAGTAAGCGGGGGGCAAGTCTGGTGTCAGCCGCCGCGGTAATACCAGCCCCGCGAGCGGTCGGGATGATTACTGGGCCTAAAGCGCCCGTAGCCGGCCCGGTAAGTCCCCCCCTAAAGCCCCGGGCTCAACCCGGGGAGTGGGGGGGATACTGCCGGGCTAGGGGGCGGGAGAGGCCGAGGGTACTCCCGGGGTAGGGGCGAAATCCGATAATCCCGGGAGGACCACCAGTGGCGAAGGCGCTCGGCTGGAACGCGCCCGACGGTGAGGGGCGAAAGCCGGGGGAGCAAACCGGATTAGATACCCGGGTAGTCCCGGCTGTAAACGATGCGGGCTAGGTGTTGGGCGGGCTTGGAGCCCGCCCAGTGCCGCAGGGAAGCCGTTAAGCCCGCCGCCTGGGGAGTACGGCCGCAAGGCTGAAACTTAAAGGAATTGGCGGGGGAGCACCACAAGGGGTGGAGCCTGCGGCTTAATTGGAGTCAACGCCGGGAATCTTACCGGGGGCGACAGCAGGATGACGGCCAGGCTGACGACCTTGCCCGACACGCTGAGAGGAGGTGCATGGCCGTCGCCAGCTCGTGCCGTGAGGTGTCCGGTTAAGTCCGGCAACGAGCGAGACCCCCACCCCTAGTTGCTACCCCGGGGGCCACCCCGGGGGCACACTAGGGGGACTGCCGCCGTCCAAGGCGGAGGAAGGAGGGGGCCACGGCAGGTCAGCATGCCCCGAATCCCCCGGGCTGCACGCGGGCTACAATGGCGGGGACAGCGGGATCCGACCCCGAAAGGGGGAGGCAATCCCTTAAACCCCGCCGCAGTTGGGATCGAGGGCTGCAACTCGCCCTCGTGAACGCGGAATCCCTAGTAACCGCGCGTTAGCATCGCGCGGTGAATACGTCCCTGCTCCTTGCACACACCGCCCGTCGCTCCACCCGAGCGGGGGAGGGGTGAGGCCCCGTCCCTCGCCAGGGCGGGGTCGAACCTCTCCCCCGCGAGGGGGGAGAAGTCGTAACAAGGTAGCCGTAGGGGAACCTGCGGCTGGATCACCTCCTGTGGCTGCAGGGGGCCGAACGGGCCACCCCGGGAACCCCCGTTATCCCGGGGCTCGGGGGCCCATACGGGCCCGGTGGGCGGCGCGCAGGGCCCGGGAGGGCCCGGCCAAACCGGGCCCTGGACCCCGCCCTGGGCGGGCTCCCACGGCACGGACGCCGCCCGGTGGATGGCTCGGCTCGGGCGCCGACGAAGGGCGCGGCAAGCGGCGATATGCCCGGGGTAGGCGCAGGCAGCCGTTGAACCCGGGATCCCCGAATGGGGCCTCCCGCCACGGGCGAATAGCCCGTGGCGCTCGGGAAACCGCGGGTTCTCCGCGGGAGTACCGAGCGGGAACCCCCCGAACGGAAACATCTTAGTAGGGGGAGGAAAAGAAACCAACAGGGATCCCCTGAGTAGGGGCGACCGAAAGGGGGAGAGCCCAAACCAATCCTCCGCGGGATAACCGCGGAGGGATGAGGGGTTGTTGGCTCGGCGGCTGGGGCCCCGAGCCCCAGCGGGCCGACCCCGGGTAGCCGAAGTGGGCTGGAAAGCCCCGCCGTAGAGGGTGACAGCCCCGTAGGCTAAACCCGGGGGGGCCCGCGCCGCCGAGCAGAGTACCACGGCTTGGTTCTGCCGTGGGAAGCTGGGAGTCACCGACTTCCAAGGCTAAATACGTCCCGAGACCGATAGCGAACTAGTACCGTGAGGGAACGCTGAAAAGCACCCCGGAAGGGGGGTGAAAAGAGCCTGAAACCGGGCGGCTAAGCACGGGGCGGCCCGAAAGGGATGAGGCCCCTCGAAGGAAACCGGCGCGAGCCGGGAGTACGAGAGGGGCGGACCAGGGTCGCCCCGTCCGTCTTGAAACACGGGCCGGGGAGTTCACGGCCGTGGCGAGCCTAAGGGGTTCACCCCCGAAGGCGTAGGGAAACCGACGAGCCCGCAGCCGGGGGCTTCCCCCGGCGAGGGGCGGGGTCCGTAAGGGCCCGGAGTCACGGCCGTGAGACCAGAAACCGGGCGATCTAGGCGGGGGCAGGGTGAAGCCGGGCGAAAGCCCGGTGGAGGCCCGAAGGGGTTCTGACGTGCAATTCGTTCCCCTGACCCCCGTCTAGGGGTGAAAGGCCAATCTAGCCCGGTGATAGCTGGTTCCCGCCGAAGTGCCTCGCAGGGCAGCCCCGCCGGAGGCCGGGCCGCGGGGTAGAGCACTGATTGGGGGTGCAGGGGGCGTGACAGCCCCCGGCCCCCTATCAAACTCCGAACCCGCGGCCGCCGTAGATGGCGGGAGTGGGGCTCCCCGGGGTAAGCCCGGGGGCCGAGAGGGGAACAACCCAGACCGGGGTTAAGGCCCCCAAGGGCCGGCTAAGTGCCAACGAAAGGGCGTCCTCGGCCTCAGACAGCGGGGAGGTGGGCCTAACAGCAGCCATCCTCTAAGGAGTGCGTAACAGCTCACCCGCCGAGGCCGAGGGCCCCGAAGATATGTCGGGGCTTAAGCCGGCCGCCGAGACCCCGGGGGCGGCCCGCTATGCGGGCCGCATCCGGTAGGCGGGCGCCGGGGCGGCGCAGAAGGCGGGCCGTGAGGTCCGCTGGAGCCGCCCCGGGTGCGGATCCCGGCGGTAGTAACAGCGAAGAGGGGTGAGAATCCCCTCCGCCGGAAAGGGCCAGGGTTCCTCGGCAACGGTCGTCGGCCGAGGGTGAGCCGGCCCTAACCCGGGCCGTAACACGGACCCGGGGAAAGGGAAACGGGTCAATATTCCCGTGCCGCGGGGGTAGGTGCGGCAACGCAAGCCCCGCCTCCGACGCCTCCGGGTAGGCGGACCGGGGGCGGCCGAAGGGCCGCGACCCGGCTAACCGCTGAAGGCCGGGGAGAGCCGTCATGGCGAGAACCGGCCGAAGGCGGGAATGGGGGCCCGTTAGGGCCCTTCCGCCGATCCCGGGGGCCCTTGAAAAGGGGGCGGGGAGCGATCCCCCGCGCCCGTACCGAGAACCGACACAGGTGCCCCTGGGTGAGAAGCCCCAGGCGTCTGGGGGTCAACCCGGGCCAGGGAACTCGGCAAATTGGCCCCGTAACTTCGGGAGAAGGGGTGCCCGCGGTCTGGAGGTAAACCCTCTGGACCGCGGGTCGCAGTGCCTAGGGGGGCCTGACTGTTTAATAAAAACATAGGTCCCCGCAAGCCCGAAAGGGTGTGTACGGGGGCCGAATCCTGGCCACTGGCGGTCCGTGAAACCGGGGTTCAACCCGGCGAAGCGCCGCTGAAGGCCGGGAGTAACTCTGACTCTCTTAAGGTAGCCAAATGCCTTGCCGGGTAAGTTCCGGCGCGCATGAATGGATCAACGAGGTCCCCACTGTCCTGGCCCGGGGCCCCGTGAACCCACGGAGCCGGTGCACAGGCCGGCATCCCCCCGCAGGGCGAGAAGACCCCGTGGAGCTTTACCGCAGCCTGGGGTTGCCCTTCGGGCCTGGGTGCGTAGCGTAGGTGGGAGCCGATGAGCCACCCTCTCCGGGGGGTGGGGAGGCGCCAATGAAACACCACCCACCCAGGCCCGGGGGGCTTACCCCCGGCGGGAGCCGGGGGGACAGCCCCAGGTGGGCGGTTTGGCTGGGGCGGCACGCCCGCGAAAAGGTAACACGGGCGCCCAAAGGTCGGCTCAGGCGGGTCAGAGCTCCGCCGTAGAGTGCAAGGGCAAAAGCCGGCCTGACCGGACCCCGAACAGCAAGGGGTCCGGCCGGGAAACCGCGGCCTAGCGAACGCTCGTGCCCCCCTCGGTGGGGGCCGGGCATGACAGAAAAGTTACCCCGGGGATAACAGAGTCGTCGCGGGCGAGAGCTCACATCGACCCCGCGGTTTGCTACATCGATGTCGGCTCTTCCCATCCTGGGGGTGCAGCAGCCCCCAAGGGTGGGGCTGCCCGCCCATTAAAGGGGAACGTGAGCTGGGTTTAGACCGTCGTGAGACAGGTCGGACTCTACCCGCGGGGGGTGTGGGCCGCCTGAGGGGAAGGTGCCCCTAGTACGAGAGGAACGGGGCGCCGCGGCCTCTAGTGTACCGGTTGTCCGGCAGGGCAGCGCCGGGCAGCCACGCCGTAGGGGGTAACCGCTGAAAGCATCTAAGCGGGAACCCCTCCCCGAAAAGAGGCGGCCGCCCGGCCTCCTCTGGGGGCCGGGCCCGGGCTCCCGTAGAAGACGGGGTTGATGGGGCGGGGGTGTAAGCCCCGAGGGCCTTAGGGCCCGAGGGGTTGAGCCCGCCGCTCCCAATCGCCCGGACGCCGTGGGCTTCTCGCCCAGGGGCGGGCCACGCTGGTTGTAGGGCTGCGTGGCCCGCCAAGGGGTCCAGGGCCCGGGGCTAGGGGCTCTCTCCCCGGGCTCTGCGCGTGCGGGGCCTGGGCCCCCGGCTTTCCTGCTGCGTGGTCGTCTGGTTCTCCTCGCCTCCCTGTCTGTCCTCGGCTCTTCTGCCGTGTGCTTGTCGGCGTGTGTCTCCTCTCCGGGTGTGTTGGCTTCTCTACCTCCGGGGCCCTTCTCCGCCCTGGGGGCTGTGTGAGTGGGCGTTGAGGGGTGGCTGGGTTGGTTTGCTGGAAGCTTGTCCGGGATGGTGTTGCGCGGGAGCTTGAGGGGCGTAGTGATGTGGTGCTCTACCGGGTCTCCGGCAGCGTGTTGGAGGCACTGTTGAGGGCTAAGGTTGTGGAGGAGGCTTTGGAGTTTGCTGGGTCGGGCTCGCTGGAGGAGGCTGCTGACCTGCTGGAGGCGCTGCGGGAGTGGCTGCGCGTCCGGGGTGTGGGCTGGGAGGAGCTTGAGGGGGTTGCGGGGGAGAAGAGGAGGAGGCGTGGGGGGTTCTCCGGCGGGTTTGTGGCGATCTGGCCTGGCAGGGACGCCTGCTAGGGCCACTCCTCCCGGGCCATTATCTGGCGGAGTACCTGGCGTATGCTTATAACCCCTAGCACCCTGCCCTGGTCGTCGACTACTGGTATGTGGCGTACGTTGTGCTCTATCATCTTGTGGGCTATGAGTGGCAGGGGGTCGTCTGGGTGGGCTGTGACCGGGTTGGGTGTCATGGCGTCCTTGAGGGGCTTGTCCAGGTTCTCGCCGCGTGCTACTAGCCTGGTCAGGTCGCGCTCGGTGAATATTCCTAGGAGCCTCTTCTCCTCGTCGACGACGAGCACGCTCCCTACGTTGTGGTCGGCCATTATCTGTGCGGCTCTCCGGACGCTCGTCTCCGGGCCCGTGTAGATGGGGTGGATCTCCCTGACGAGGTCCCGCGCCCTCGTGGGTGCGGTCAAGACCTGTGGCTCCCGGGGCTACCATTTATGTGGTGAGCGTGTTATAGGGTCTCCGGGCGTGTGCCGGCCTTGAAGGGCCTGCGTCTACGCTTCCTCCACGTCGACGCCGGCTCCGGGCGCTACCGGGTTGAGGATGCGGCTGCCCCCGGCGTCCTCGGCCCCGTCGACTACGGTATCGAGGTCCACCTCAGGGCCGGGAGCCAGGAGCACCCGGTGTTCAGCGCCCGTAACCCCGTGGTCGCCGGCTGCGGGCCCCTCGCGGGCAGCAGGGTGTTCGGCTCCCGCCGGATGGTCTTCGTGTTCCGCAGCCCGGTCACCCGCGGGCTGCACGTGAGCGCGCTGGGCGGCGCCTGCTACCGGTTCATCCGCACCGGGGTCCACGGCCTGGTGGTGGAGGGCTGGAGCGAGGAGCCGGTTGCAGTGGTGGTCAGGGGCTCCAGCGGGGGGCTCGAGGGCGTCGAGGTCGTGGAGCTGGGCTGGGAGAGGCTCTGGAGCGTGTGGCGCGAGTACCGGGGGCTCAGGGGCACCTGGGCGCTCGCCGCCTACGCCCTGGACAGGCTCGCCCGGGGGCTCCCGTCCCCCGGCGTCCTCGTCGTGGGCCCGGCGGCCGCCCGCACCATCATGGCCGGGGTGTTCAGCTTCAACGTCGAGGCCGGGTCCCCGGGGAGGGTTGTGGACTCAGCCAGCAGGGGTGGCGGGGGCAGCGTCCTGCTCCAGGGCCACGGGGTCGCGGCGGTGGTCTATGGGGGCTCCTACGACCCCGCCTCCGAGAACCCCCGCCTCCGCGACGTGAGGCTGCTGGACCGGCTGAGCAGGGAGGCCACCGGCAAGAGCTTCATGGAGGCGGTGGAGGCTGCTACTGTGAAGTACCGGTACGACCCGAGGTTCGGGGCCGGCGGCACCTTCGGGGTGAACTACCCCCACTACAGGGAGCTCGTCCCCTTCTTCGGCTACAACAGTGTCTACCTGCCGGCGGGCGAGAGGAGGAGGCTCGCCGAGGAGGTGCTCAGGAGCCTCTGGGAGCCGGTGAAGAGGGAGGTGTTCCCGGAGGGTAAGGGGCCCCGGCCCTGGAGGACCTGCGGCGAGCCCTGCCCCGCGGCGTGTAAGAAGCTCTGGAGGGGCGTGAAGCTGGACTACGAGCCCTCCAACGCCCTCGGCCCCTTCTCCGGCGTGCTCCGCGCCGGGGACATGGCCGGCCTGGTGGAGCTCGCTGACGAGCTGGGGCTGGACGCCATAGAGGCGGGCCATATAGCCGCGTGGTTGATGGACCTCGTCCACCGCGGCATGCTGGATCCGGGGGAGGCGGGGCTCGAGGGGCGCCCGGTCTTCGACCCGGCTGGCTACAGCGTGGAGAGGGACAGCGGGGTCAACGCGGAGGCGGTCCGGAGGATCCTCGAGGGCCTGGTCGAGCACAGCACGCCGCTGCTGAAGGCCGTTGCCGAGAGGGGGCTGCGGGAGGCGGCGGCGTGGCTGGACCTCGTCTACCCCTGGAGGACTAGGATGTACCACGCCAGCCACCGGGACCCCGCGGTCTACTCCGCCTACGGCGAGCGGGGCTACATGACCCCCAACCTCTACTGGAGCCCGGGCGTGGTGGCGCCGGTGCCAGTGCCCGGCCGCTACTGGACAGTCTACAGCCCGAGCTTCGCCGACCCGGAGGAGCTGGCCGAGGCGGTGTACGAGAGGATGAAAGCCGAGTACCTGCTCGACAACGCGGGGCTCTGCAGGTTCCACCGCCGCTGGGCGGAGAGGCTCCTCGAGAGGATGTACAGGGAGCTACTGGGGGTGGACGTGGACCTCTCCAGCCACGCTGCCGAGACGCTGAGGAAGATAGCAGTGTACCAGCTCGAGGCCGGCGCCGAGCCCAGGCCCTGGGAGACCAGGAAGACCGTGGACATGGTGGCGGGTATAGCCTGGGAGGTCGGGAGCCGCGACTGGGCGGAGAGGCTCCTCAAGGACCCCTCAGCCGCCAGGGAGTGGTGGGAGCGGTTCCGCAGGAGGCTCTGGAGCATGATAGGCGTCGAGGAGCCCCGGGCCTCGTAGAAGGGGGCGCCGCCTCCTTTTTAGCAAGCGGCGTGGCCAGCCCGGCCTTCCTCGGGCTGCTGTGGAGTGAACCCAGCCGGGCCGCTGGCGGTTGGCTTCCTCGCCGGCTTCCTGGGGACACTGCTCGGCATAGGCGGCGGTGTGTTCATAGTCCCCCTCCTGGTCCTGGCCGGCGTCGACATCAAGCGCGCTGCGGCCGCGAGCCTCGTGGCGATACTCGGCACCAGCGCCGGGGGGCTCCGCCGCCTCCACCGGGAGGGCCTCGTAGACGTCTGGACTGCTGTCTTCCTCGAGTCGGCATCCACCACCGGGGCCTTCCTAGGCGCGGTGCTCGTCGGGAGGGTGGAGAGCAGGCTCCTGGTGGCGCTCTTCGGCATCCTCCTCATAGCCTCGGCCGCTGGCTTCGTGGTGGAGGAGGGGGTTGGCAGGCGTGGCGGCAGGCGCAGCCTCCGCGAGGTGCCGGGCTCGGGCCGGGCTGTGGGGTGGCTCGCCTCGTTCGCCGCCGGGATGGTCTCCGCCGTCCTGGGCATAGGCGGCGGCGTAATCAAGGTGCCGGTGCTGGTGCTCCTCCTCCGCTTCGACATGAAGGTTGCCGTGGCCACGAGCAAGATGATGGTTGGGCTCACTGCGCTCGCCGGTGTGCTAGGCCACGCCCTCGGGGGGAGGCTCGACGCGGGCCTTGCGCTCCCCCTGTTAGCCGGCACCTATACCGGCGCGACGCTTTCCTCCAGGGTCCTCCTCCGGGTAGGCTCCAGGGCGCTGCGCCGGCTGGCGCTGGCCTACTACCTTGCTATGGGAGCCTATATGCTGGCCCGGGGTCTGGGCCTGGCATAGCCCCGGGAGTGGCCTGGGGTTGGCGAGGCTCCACCCGGTGCTGAGGCTGCAGGACTACGAGAGGCTCCTACGCCGCCGCCGGCTGTGGGTCAGCGGCCCCGTGGTGCTGGAGGAGAAGCTGGACGGAGCCCTGCTGGTGGCCTACGAGGGCCGGATCTACACGGGTGCAGGCCGCCGAGCCCCCGGATGGATGGTGCGCGCGCTGGAGGAGACGGGCGCAGACCCCTGGGGCGCGGTCGGGCTCCTTCTCTACATAGAGCTCTACGGCCGCTGCTTGACCCCCGGGGGCTACCACCGCGGCGACCCGGAGTGCTACCGGGCGGCCCTCGTCGACGCAGCTAGGCCTCCGGCCTCGGCCGGGGTGTTGTGGGAGGCAGTGCTCCAGGCCAGGGTGCTTGAGCCCTGGGAGAGGCTCGCAGCCGCGGAGGAGGCGGGCATGGAGAGCCCGAGGGCGGTAGCCCTCTACGCCGAGAGGCCCCCGGAGCCCGGGGAGATGTTGCGGTGGCTGGACATGTTCCCGGGGAGGGAGGGCTACGTTATGAAGCTCTACGCCGTCCACGGCCACCGGCTGCCGCCGGAGCATGGGGCCAAGCTGCGGGGAGTCCTGGAGGTCAAGGTCAGGCAGGCTAACCGTGGGAGTCGGCTCCAAGCCTAGCGGGCGCCGGTACCCCTGGCTTAATGGCGGGGGGTCTCATTGCGGGCCATGACCGCGGACGGCTGCCTGGGGTTCAAGGGGCCGGGGGCCGTGTCCCTGGGCCGGTACGAGGATTTGGGTGATGGGGGTGGCGCCGCGGCCGGGATTTGAACCCGGGTCACGGGCTTGACAGGCCCGCATACTGGGCCGGGCTATACTACCGCGGCACCATGTAAGGCTGGGGCGACCTCCAGCCCTGTTAAATGTTTTGTCATCCAGTGGCTCCTTCCAGGGGCTAAGCTCTAAAATATGGCAGGTCCTCTTGGCGCTTCCCCCTGGGGTGCTGGACCGTGAGCGTCACCTACGCGACTCTGGGCGAGCTACGTGTCGGCAGCTACATTGTGATCGATGGAGAGCCCTGCAGGATTGTTGAGATGAGCAAGGCTAAGACCGGTAAGCATGGCAGCGCTAAGGCCCACGTGGTTGCTGTGTGCCTCTTCTCGGGGAACAAGAAGACCCTTACAGCCCCGGTCGATGCCAGGGTTGAGGTGCCCATCATCGATAAGAGGATTGGCCAGGTAATAGCCGATATGGGTGACATGGTTCAGATCATGGACATGGAGACCTATGAGACGTTCGAGGTCGAGAAGCCCAAGGACGAGGAGCTGCGGTCCAAGCTGCAGCCGGGCGCTGAGGTGGAGTACTGGGTGGTCATGGGCAGGTACATTATAAACCGGGTTAGGGGCGCCCCCAAGTAGCCCCTGCTCTATACTCGACCCGAGTATTTTCTAACGCAAGGCTTACACCTCCCGGCCGTCCGGCGCCTCAACCCCCCACTGGGTGCATGGAGCTGCGAGGGGCCTGGCGGCGCGCCCGGCTATGGAGCATAAGGCTGGGCGTTGTCATCTCCATGGTATACGCTGTCCTGGGCTTCGTGGCTGCTCCTCTGGGCGACTTCCATGCCCACTTCTCGCTGATGGCTCCCAGCATAGTCGTGTTCACGTCCAGCATGGCCTACGCCTATGCCGTGCCTGCTCTCAGCCGTCTGGGCAGCGCTGCCGAGGCCGCGGGCATCCCTGCTGTGGCCCTGCTAGCCCTCTACCCGGCCGCCCTCTACCTGGGCTACGGGTTCTCCTGGCTCCTCTACTCGGCCGGCGCTCTCCTCCTGGCTACACTGTCCGCGGCCGGCGTGGCGGCTATGCGCAGCAGCCTCCTGAAGGCTAGCTATCTCCACATAGCTCTGAGCTATGCGGTCTCGGCTGTCCTGGTGCCGTTGGCCCTCGGGAGGCTCGGCGCCGGCGCAGCGGGCATGGCCGCTGTCTACGGCTTGCTGCTGCCGATGGTTTATGCCGTATCATACCAGTCGTTCTCAATGACTTGTGGGGTTAAGCCAGTGCTGTGGCTTCTCCCGGTAAGCACGGGCCTCTCCCTGGCCGCCGGTGCCCTGCTGCTCACGGGCCCGGCCGGGCTGTCATCGCTGCTCGCCGCCCTCTCCACGGTACTATACGCCCTGGGTGCCCGCATCTACCGGGCCGGCCGCTGCGCCCGCAGCGGGAGCCTTGCCCACAGCTACTTCGCGGCCGGCTACGTGGGCGTGCTGGCTAGCCTTATCCCTGTCATCTACGCTGCCCTCGCCGGCGGGGACGTGTACACGATGCACATGGTGGCTATAGCCTTTATAGGCATGCATATAGCCGTGCACGCCCCCATGATGGTTCCGGCGGCGGCGGCGGGCATCCCCAACGCCAGGCGTTACAGCATAGCACCCTTCCTGGTAGGCCTCTCGGCCGCCGCTGCCTGGAAGGCGTGCTGCCTCTGCAGCTCAGTATTCCTCATATACTGGCTCGCCCTGGTACTGCTCGTTGCAGCCGCCCTGAGGCGCGCCAGGCAATATTAGACGGCCCGGGGGGCTGCTCTCCTCTACCCAGGGGGACCTGCGGCAGGGTGCATAGAGGGTGCCGGGCCTCGAGGACCTCCGGAGGGCAGTGGGGAAGCTGCTGAAGCGTAGTGGGCCCTACGAGGCCCTGGTAAAGGAGTATGTGAGGGACGTGCAGCGCGCCCTCATACCCGCCGATGTCAATGTGCGTCTCGTGTTCGAGCTAACTAGGAGGATACGGGAGCGGGCTCTGCAGGAGAGGCCGCCGCCCGGGGTGAGTAGGAGGGAGTGGCTGGTCAAGATAACCTACGAGGAGCTGGTAAAGCTTTTCGGCGGGGACGGGGAGCCGGAGGTTAAGCCCCGGTACACCCCCTACGTGATAATGATGGTTGGTGTTCAGGGGAGCGGCAAGACGACTACCGTCGGCAAGCTGGCCAAGTTCTACCGGTCAATGGGCTACCGGGTTGGCGTGGTCGCAGCCGACACGTACCGGCCGGGCGCCTACGAGCAGCTCAGGCAGCTCGCCGACCGAGTGGGGGCCATGTTCTACGGTGAGCCGGGCTCCAAGGATGCTGTGGGTATAGCTAGGAGGGGGGTGGAGGAGCTCCGGAAAAGAGGGGCTGAGATAATAATAGTTGATACGGCCGGCCGCCATGGCTATGGGGAGGAGGAGGCCCTGCTAGAGGAGATGAAGAACATAGCCGAGGCTATAAACCCGGACGAGGTAATGCTGGTCATAGATGCGGCTATGGGGCAGAAGAGCTACGACCTGGCTAAGAGGTTCCACGAGGCGACCCCGATAGGCAGCATAATAGTGACGAAGATGGATGGAACCGCTAAGGGCGGCGGTGCGCTGTCCGCGGTGGCTGCTACGGGCGCTAGAATAAAGTTCATCGGCACCGGCGAGGACGTAGACGAGCTTGAGGTGTTCAGGCCGAAGAGGTTCGTTGCAAGAATCCTCGGGATGGGTGACCTGGAGTCTCTGCTGGAGAAGATAGAGAGGCTCCAGAGCGTCGGTGAGTTCGAGAAGACTATGGAGGAGATGATGGCAGGGAAGATAACGTTCCGCACAATCTACAAGCAGTTGCATCAGATGAAAAAGCTTGGGCCTTTCAGGAAGGTGCTCCAGATGCTACCAGGCTTCTCGGCTATGCTCGACTCCTTCGACGAGGCCGCTAGGGTGAGCGAGGAGAAGATGAAGAAGTGGATAAGTATAATGGACTCTATGACCTTCGAGGAGCTTGACAACCCGGAGCTGCTGGAGCAGAGGAGCAGGGTCCGGCGGCTAGCCATAGGGGCAGGCGTCGAGACCAGCGATGTTAGGGAGCTGTACAACTACTACAAGACGGTTAAGAGGATGATGAAGCAGCTGAGGAAGAGGAAGGATATACTTGAGAAGCTCTCCCGGCTCGGGAAGCTGCCGGGTTAGGGTCCTCTACCGCGACGAAGCCTCCCCCGGCAGCCTGCTCCGCGCCGGCATGGTTGCTGCGGCCGCCCTCCTGCTCTCCGGCGGCATCCGTAGATGGGTCTGTGTAGAGGCTGTTGTGTGGCTCGAGGCGGGGGAGTGGAGGCCGGTCACGGTAAGGATAGACGGGTCTAGAGTGCGCTGGCTGAGGGCGGACGAGCCCACACTGCTCGGCGTGCTCAGCTCGGCCCTTGAGCGGGGCTCCTGGCCGGGGATCGAGGCGAATCCCGGCGACGTGCTCGAGGAGGCCGGGGGCTGTGTGGAGGCCTGGGAGGTGCTTGAGGAGGGCCTCTGCAGCAGCTGCATTCTAGCTCGGGGCCGCGCCGGGTTTAAGCCCTGGTGGCTGCTAGCCGCGGCAATGGTAGCGTATGATGAGCGGTGCCTCGGAGGCTGCGGGCGGGGAGAGGAGGGAGCCGGGAGAGGCCTGGGCGCTGGTTGAGAAAGCCTACCGCCTGCTGAGGGAGTACCCTCTCTGCGACCACTGCCTCGGCAGGATGTTCGCCCTCCTGGGGAGGGGGTGGAGCAACGCTGAGCGAGGCCGGGCTCTGAAACGCCTCCTCGTGATGTCGCTCCACATGTCCCTCCGAGAGGGCCGTGAGGAGGCCAGAGAGGAGCTGGAGAGGCTAGCACCCAGTATAGGCGGTATAGCGGAGGGGCTCTACCGCGAGGTATTCGGTAAGCCGCTGGAGGCTAGGCGCTGCTACATCTGCGGCTCCAGGCTCCCAGGCCTATTCGACGAGGCCGCGAGGAGGGCGGTCGAGCAGCTCTCCGGCATGGACGTCTCCAGCTTCCTTGTGGCAGCGCGCCTAGACCCGGGTCTGAGGGAGCGTGAGGACGAGCTGAAGAGGATGTTCGGCCTGGTGTACGCGGAGTCGATAGCATCGGAGGTGAAGAGGGAGGTTAGTAAGAGGATACAGAGGCTCACAAGCCTAGTCCCCGAGTTCGACAACCCTGACGTGGTTGTGGTAGTCGACATCCCCAGCGGGGATGTGGAGATACGAGTTATGCCTCTCCTACTGCGCGGCCGGTACTGGAAGACTGCCCGCCGCGTCTCACAGACAGCCTGGGTGACCAGGAGGGGCAAGCGCCGCTACCCGTTCAGTGTCGAGGACGCGCTGTTCATCTTGTCCGAGGCGGCAGACGTCGACGACGTCATCCTCCACGGCTCGGGCCGGGAGGATGCAGACGCGAGGATGCTCGGCCTAGGCCGCCCCTTCATAGTGGAGCTGAAGGCTGCCCGGCGCCGCAGCTTCTCCGCCGGCTTCCTGGGGGACTTGGTCAACCGCTACGCTGCTGGCCTGGTCGAGGTGAGGCTAGAGTCTAGGGCCCGCCGCAGAGACGTGGCTGAGATCAAGGGGGAGCACTCCAGGAGGGCTAAGATATACAAAGCCCTGGTGGTGGTTGCCAGGGAGGTCCGTGAGGAGGAGCTACGCGGCCTCGAGGAGTACTTCACCGGGGCCACGATAAGGCAGAGGACTCCCCGCCGGGTGAGGCACCGCCGCCCGGACGTGGTGAGGGAGAGGGCCGTCTTTTCCCTCCAGGCCCGGAGGCTGGCCCCGACAGTGTTCGAGGCTGTAATAGTGGCTGAGGGCGGCCTCTACATAAAGGAGCTTGTGAGCGGGGATGGCGGCGACACTACGCCGAGCTTCGCCGAGTACCTCGGCGCCGACGCCTACTGCGCGGAGCTGGACGTGCTGGGAGTGCTGGAGCAGCCTCCGGCCCGGGCACGCTAAGAGGATATAATACTCGCCCCCACAGCCGCGGGACCCGGGGCTGGAGCATTGAAGGCATCCAGGGGCTTCAGGCACCGCACCAGAAAGCTCCTCCGCAAGCACGTACGTGAGCGCGGCGCAGTACCTCCCCTAAGCCTACTGATGCACGAGTACAAACCGGGAGACAAGGTGTACATAATAATAAACCCCTCAGTGATGAAAGGTATGCCCCACCGCCGCTACCATGGTAAGGTCGCGACAGTTGTCGGGAGAAGGGGGAAGGCCTACATACTTCAGCTGAAGGTCGGCAGCAAGGTAAAGACGCTCATAGTGAGGCCCGAGCATATGCGCCCGGTGCCGCCGGAGGCGCTGACGCCTCCGAAGAAGAAGGAGGGGGTCTAGCCCCTCGGCCTGCAGTAGGCGAAGAGGCTCCAGGCTCTCCGCAGCCTCGAGGCCTCTTTCGCGGCCGGGGAGGCGAGACTGGTATCCCTTCGTGCCTCACTCTCAGTCGAGCACGCCCCTAGGGTGTCAGCCGTGGTGGAAATACTTAGTTCCAGGTACACGCCGATACCTGTAGCGAAAAAGATACTCGAATCCCTCGTCCCAGTGATGGGCGACAACCCTATAGTTATGAGGACCTACGAGTATGTGGGTAAGTTCGCGAAGTGCGGGCCAGACGAGGCCGAGGAGGCTATGAAGAAGCTTAGAGAGATAGGGTTTAGTGAGTTTGCTGCCTCGATCCTCGTGAACATCCTGCCGGAGACTGTGGAGGAGGCTAAAGCTATACTGGGCGATATAGACGGCGGCTATGATGCATCAGACGTGGAGAAGGCCCTGGAGATACTATCCGAGGCGTGCCGGCGCGCGGCTCGGCAGGAATAAGCACGTCCGGTGTCCAGGTCCCCTACGACTGTTCCTCCCAGCGGTGCGGAGGCCGCGTGGGCGCAGTACCTCTTTTGTCCTTTGTCTCGCCTTCTTCCCTCTTCTCCCTAGAGGATGGCGGCGATCCGCCCCGTTTAAATCCCTTCGGGACGGCGTAGTGTATGGGGCTATGCGTTTGAGAGGGAGCTGGAATGCAGCAGCGCAGGCCGAGGCAGCGCCGGAGAGGCGGCAGGCCGCATGAAGAGTACGCCTATGTGCTAGACTACATGCCGATGGGCAACCCTACTGATAGGCATCCATGGCATAAGAACAAGCCGGTGGTACAGCTGATCGGCGAGGACTACTTCATACTCATGGAGGCTTCTCCGAGGCATGGAGTCCAGCTCGAGGTTGGCGAGCGTGTCTATGTAGGCCCTGTTGCAGAGGTGCGTGATAAGATATACCGTGTGGAGGCAGACATAGAGTATGAAGACTTGACGGGGTTCGCGAAGGAGATGTTGCCAAGCATTGTTGAGGAGATAGTGAGGAAGAAAGAGCCCGTGTTCGTCGAGTTCTTCAACATAGCGGGGCCTATAACCCTAAGGTTTCACAGTCTTGAGCTACTGCCGGGCGTAGGGAAGAAGACTGTTATGAAGATTATAGAGTCTAGGGAGAAGGAGCGCTTCAAGAGCTATGAGGATATAAGGAGTAGGATCCACATAGACCCGGTTAAGGTTATCGCGGCGCGTATAGTTGAGGAGCTTAAGGGGGGACAGAAGTACTACCTCTTCGTGAGGCCCCCCAGGCGGGAGAGGGAGCAGCCCGTGAAGCCACTTTACCTGAACTACCTGGAAACTATATACGCGAAGCTGAGCCGCGGACCCACTGGCCAGGGGGAATCAGGAAGCAGTGGAGCCCAGCCCTAGGGCCTCCAGGAGGCTTGGCCAGAACTTTCTCAGGGCACGCTGGGTTGCCAGGGAGTTCGCCCGCTGGGCGTGCGGCTTCACCCGCCTCCTAGAGATTGGCGTGGGCCAGGGCTTCCTAACTTCCGAGATCCTCAGGCGCTGCAGGCCCAGCCTCCTGGTGGGTATAGAGCTCGACCGGAGGCTCATGGAGTGGCTGGGGAGCCTATCCTTCTTCCACCCGGTGTTTGCCCCGGTCCAGGCTGATGCCCTAAGCCCCCCGGTCGTGTTGGAGCGGTTTGACGCTGTCTACGGGAGCATACCCTACAGTATAACGGGGCCCCTCCTCTCGCTCCTCTCAGTGGAGGCGCAGAAGCCGGCTATGCTTCTTCTCCAGAGGGAGGTTGTCGACCGGATAGCGGCTAGACCCGCCGCCAGCAGCTACGGGAGGATAACCGTGCTAGTCCAGCTAGTTTACCGCGTCAAGCCGGGCCCCGTGGTGCCTCCCTCAGCGTTCCGGCCAAGGCCCAGGGTGTACTCGAGGATAGTAGTGCTCGAGCCGAGGGAGGACCGGCCGGGGAGGGAGGAGCTGCGCCGCGTGGAGGAGCTTACACGCTGCATGTTCTCTGGGAGGAACAGGAAGGCCGCCAAGCAGGCCTCCAGGTGCCTCGGCCTTAGCCGTGACGAGGCTGAGAAGCTCCTAGGGGGGCGTAGAGTCTACGAGCTATCCCCTAGCGATTTCTACCAGCTGGCAGTGATGGCGTAGAGGGTCCCGGGGCGCCTTGGAGGAGCTGGGCTATAGCTGTGAAGCCGGCTGCCATAAGCGTGTCTACCTTGATGGTGACCGTGGCGTCTGCGTCTGCCCCCGGGTCTACGAGCCTGCGGAGGATACATGGCTCGCGCTTGAGGCCATTCGGGAGATAGAGGCTGGAGGCCCCGCCCCGCTCTGCGTCGATGTGGGCTCGGGCACTGGCGTGCTCGGGCTCGAGTGCGCCAGCCGGGGCAGCTACACCGTCATGATAGACTTGAGCCCCTGCGCGGCCCGCTGCAGCCTCCTCAACGCCCGCGGCTCCGGGCTCGACGCGCTGGTTGACGTAGTCCAGTGCGACAATGCCTCATGCCTCCGCTGCCCCGACGCCGGCGCTTATATCATGTACAACACGCCCTACCTGCCCGTAGAGGATAAGGGTATAGAGGCTCTGGCCTGGAGCGGGGGTATAGGCGAGGCTGAGAGGCTCGCGGCTCTAGTGGCCGGCTGCCCAGGCTACCGGTGCGTGGTGCTCGTTTACTCCTCTCTCAGTGGAAGCAATGAGAGGCTGCTAGACGCGCTCAGCAAGGCAGGTGTAGCGTTGAAGAAGGGGAGCCTCCACCTCTTCTTCGAGGACATAGTGGTGGTGTATGGTTGCCGGGAGCCGCGAAGGTGAGGCTCGTACTCGTCGGCACCGAGGGGGAGGTGAACCTGGGGCTCATAGCCAGGCTAGCCGCCAACTTCGGGGTGGACGAGTTCTACCTGGTCTCGCCGAGAGTCAGCCCGGGCAGCGAGGAGGCGAGGCGCTTCGCAGCCCACGGCGCCTATATGCTCGATCGCGCCAGAGTGCTAGATAGCCTGGACGAAGCGCTGAAGGGTGTCGATGTAGCCGCATGCACCAGTGCGAAGACGGGGCAGCGCAGCGACGTGCTCCGCCACGCCGTCGCTGCCAGGGAGTTCGCCGAGAGGCTGGCGCCGCGCTACAGGAGCCTGGCCGTGGTGTTCGGCAGGGAGAGCGTCGGGCTCACCAGGGAGGAGCTGTCGAAGTGCCATGTCCTGGTCCATGTGCCGGCTAACCCGGAGTACCCGGTGCTCAACCTCAGCCATGCAGTGGCGATAGTGCTCTACGAGCTGTGGATCTCCCTCAGCGGCCGCCGCGAGCTGCATGAAAGGGCTGATGCGGCGAGCCTGGAGAGGGTCTACAGGCTGCTCCGCAGCGTGGCGGAGGCCCTTGTCAGCAGGGAGAGGCTTGAGGCGGTGGAGGCGGCTCTCCGCCACGTGCTGTGGCGCTCGGGGCTCACGGGTGGCGAGGCGTCAGCATTATACCTGCTAGCTAAGAGGCTCCGCCGCCTAGTGGAGGAGTGCAGAGGCGGTGGCGCCCAGGACGCTGATACTTACGACAAACCCGGGGATAGAGGACATAGTGGCGGAGGAGGCGACGGCTAGGCTCGGGGCCAGGATCCTCGAGACCAGGACGGGTCACGGCCGTGTAATAGTATCCCTGGATGAGGACCAGCTATACCTAGTCAGCTACATGAAGTCGATACACCGGGCTAGGCTCCTTCTCTCCCGCAGCAGTATCTGCGGCGGCCACAGCTGCCTAGAGAAGGTCCGCGAGGCGGTTCTCGAGAGTGGAGTGGAGAAGTACATAACGCCCTACACGAGCTTCGCTGTGAGGGCTGAGCGCGTCGGGAAGCATAGCTTCTCCTCGCTAGACGTGGCCCGCGTGGCCGGGGACGCTGTTATAGAGGCTGTGAGCAGAGCCCATGGAGCCAGGCCCCCTGTGGATCTCGACTACCCTGCTGTAGTAGTAGCGGTGGATGTCATCCACGATGAGCTCTTCGTCTCTATAGAGCTTGGCGGCGAGCTGTCCTGGCACCGGAGGGGCTACAGGATATACGACCACCCGGCGGCGCTCAAGCCAACCCTCGCCTACGCTATGATAATTCTCTCGGGCATACGTGACGGAGAAACATTGATGGATCCCATGTGCGGCGGGGGCACGGTGGCGGTGGAGGCGGCAACCCTGCTGGAGAGCTCCAGGATAATCTGCATGGATAGGAGCCGCAGACACATAGGAGGTGCTAGGCTCAACGCCAGGGCCGCCATGGTGGAGAACCGTATACGCTTCATAGTGGGCGACGCCGCAAGGCTCTCAAGCTACGTGGACAGTGTCGATGTTATAGTGTCTAACCCTCCCTACGGGATACGCATGGGGAGCCCTAGGGAGGTGCGGCGTGTCTACCACAGCTTTCTCCGAGAGGCGGTTAAAGTGGTGCAGAAGAGTATAGTATTGATAACTACAGAGCATAAGACGGTGAGGCAGGTGTTGGAGAGGGAGGGCTGGTCCATAGCCCACGAGCGCCGCGTGGCCCACGGGAACCTCTATCCCTACATAATTGTCGCTAGGCCGGGGTAGCGGCGGAGAAGGCTTCATAAACAGCCACCTCCGGGTCTCTCCCTCGGGGCCCAGTCATGCCGCAGAAGCCCGCGCGCTGCTACACGAAGCGCAGGTCCAAGGCGTTCTCCGGGCCGGCGTATACGAGGAAGGAGTATATCCACGGTGTGCCGCCGCCGAAGATACAGAAGTTCACCATGGGTAACCCGCACGGCGACTATGACTACATAGTTGAGGTATACGTGGAGGAGCGCGGCCAGATACGCCACAATGCCCTCGAGGCAGCCCGTGTAATGGTTCACAAGTACCTGTCCACCACCATAGGTGACCAGAACTACCTCTTCCGCGTAAGGGTGTACCCCCACCACGTGCTCCGCGAGAACAAGATGATGGCCTTTGCGGGCGCGGACCGTCTGCAGGAGGGCATGAGGCAGGCCTTCGGCAAGCCCGTCGGCACCGCTGCAAGGGTATACCCCGGCCAGGCGGTGCTAGAGGTGCGGGTGAGCAAGAAGCATCTCGACCACGCTAAGGAGGCGCTGCGCCGTGGCGCCTCTAAGCTGCCACTGCCAACCCGTATACGCATAATACCCCTGAAGGAGGAGGTGGCCCCTGCGAGCTAGCGTCTTCCTCCCCACACCTCCTCTCTCCAGCTAGCCGGCCCCTTCACCCCCCGGGCCACATTCGGGGCCCTCAGGCGCGGGCAGTGCTATCGGGGTGCTCCCGGGTCCGGGCCACTGGGTGCATGGGCTGTCTTGGCCTGGGAGTGTAGGGGCTGCTGCACGGTCATAGACGGCTACATGTTCGACTTCAACCATGTCGCGGAGGCCGTCAATACCAGGCGGTCCGAGCTGCTCATCCTCGAGGCTCCACAGGGCATGGTTAGGCTTCTCGAGAGGCTAGCCGGCTTCCTGGAAGCCTGTCTCGGCGTGCGTGTCGCTGTAAGGCTGGAGCCCTCGTTCGGCGCTTGCAGTGCCTCCCTGGACGCACTAGACATGTTCGGAGGCCGGGCTATACTGGTGCATATAGGGCATGGCGAGTACGTCTACCCCCTCTGCTGGCGGGGCAGCTGCTCCCAGGGGCTCCCCGGCGGCGTGTATCTCGTCGAGGCAGAGTACCTCGGCGGCGACCCCGAGGCCTTATCCTCCAAGCTCCTAGAGGCCCTGGAGAGGCACGGCTGGTCTAGGGTGGCTGTCGGCTATTCGGTCCAACACCGTAGGCTTGCAGCTATGATTGCTGGGAAGCTCTCCAGCTCCGGCGTAGTGGTTAGGGCTGCCAGCAGCGTGCTCGGCTGCTATTACTACAACCTGACCAAGCTACGGGGAGCCGTGGATGCCTACCTGGTAGTTGCTGGAGGATACTTCCACGCCCTCGGCCTCGGCCTGGCGCTCGGCGGCTCCAAGCCCGTGCTCCGCGTCGACCCCTACACATCCAGTGTCGATGACATAGGCGGCCTTGTCTCAAAGACCCTGGCCAGGCGGTACTGGTTAATGCAGCAGGCCTCTAGGGCCTCAAGCCTGGGCATTATAGTGGGGCTTCTGCCGGGCCAGTACCGGCCCTGGATAGCTGACTACCTCTCCCGGCTAGCGGAGAAGAGGGGTATAAGGCACCGCGTGATACTCGCCAGGTACCTCTCGAGAGAGTATCTCGACAACCTCTCCCCGGGCGACTACGACGCCTTCGTGGTCACCTCTTGCCCGAGACTGGCCATAGAGGATCTGGGAGACTACTACAAGCCAGTGCTCACGCCGGCCGAGGCCAGGATAGTGCTTTCGGGCGGAATCACGTCGCAGGACTACACATTTCCCTGGTGACATGGCCGCCTTGAAGCCCCTAAAGGTTTCGAGGCTTGCCGTCCTCCTGGAGAAGCTTGTTCCCAGGCTCCCCAGGCCTAAGCGCATCTATGAGCAGTACCGTACACCGCCGGAGATAGCGCTAGATATGGCCCTATGCATTGCCCTCGAGGACTGCGGCTTGGCGGTTGACCTGGGCTCGGGAACCGGTATGCTCAGCTATGCAGTATCGCTGGTTACAGCGGCCTACGTTGTAGGCATCGACATAGACTCGGAGGTCCTCGAGGCTGCAAGGGGATCGGCGCTCTACCGTATGAGTCTAGTAGACTTTGTAGCAGCCGATGTTGCCAGCCTGCCTCTACGAAGGCTCGAGGACGCCTGTATTGTCGAGAATCCCCCCTTCGGCGTCTCAAGAAGGAGGGTTGATCGGCTATTTATGGAGGCGGGTATTGACCTGGGAGCGCGCCTGGTCTGCAGCCTCCACTACGCGGGGGAGGGTGTGAAACGCTACCTTTCCCGCCTCTTCTCCTCCGCGGGCTACACGGCGGAGTTCCTTAGGGTTTACCGCTTCCCCATACCCGCTATGTATGATGGCCACGTCAAAAGGATACATTACATACCGGTGCTGCTGCTGAAGGCCCGGAAGGGGACGCAGAGCCATGGCGCTGAGGAGCATCGAGGAGCTGGCGGGGCGTAGAGTGTTCCCCGGAGAGCCCCTCTGCACGGTGGAGGAGTTCATACCAGGCGACGGCGTCTATGTGGACGACGGCTTGATACGGGCGGCGCGCTTCGGGAGAGTAGAGGTAGACATGGCTTCTAGGAGGATAAGCGTGAAGCCTTTCTCAGCAAAGCCCAGGCTACCTAGGCGTGGCAGCGCAGTCTACGGCATCGTGTACGCGGTCCCGCGGGAGGAGCTAGCCCTTGTCAGGATATTCGCGGATGAGCGCATGGTGCCCTATAACGGGTTCTTCAGTGGCGCACTACACATAGTCCAGGTAGCCGACTCCCCCGGCGAGAGGAGCATATACGACTACGTGAAGCCCGGCGACTACATACGCGCAACGGTCATGTCCTCCACCCCGCCCTTCATGCTGTCCATGAAGAAGTCGCAGGACGGCGTAGTGCTGGCCTACTGCTCTGTCTGTGGAGCCCCTCTTTACCGCGTCCCAGGTAGCCCCAGGCTCGTCTGCCTGCACTGCGGCAATGAGGAAGATAGGAGGGTATCCCCACTCTACATACTCACCGCCCGGCGCAAGAGGAGGCACAATGCTGGAGCGTAGCGGCCCTGAGGGTGACGGGCTTGAGGGTGGTAAAGAGGAAGCTCTACGTGGTAAACGCTCCACCTGGTGTGCCTATCGAAAAGCTGTATGAGAAGATAGGCAGTGCCCTCAGAAGCAACTATGCCGAGGTAAGCATTAGGGATGGAAAAGTGTATGTAGAACTCGTAGGCACCGACTATGAGATCAAGGACACCTGGTACCGTGTGAGGCAGGCCTTAGCCGAGCTATGGGAGATCTACAAGCTGGAGACGAGGCGGGAAGCCTCCATAGAGGCCATAGTGAAGGAGGCCGGCAGGACCTTCCCGCCAGAAGCCCTTGTCCATGCCCTCCTGCTCCGCGGTTACGATGCCCGGCTGAGCGAGGACAAATCCATACTCTACACCGACGCTCCGCCGGAGGAGGTGATAGAGCTTGCTAGGAGAATAGCCGAGGTTATAGAGGGCCTCAGGTTCCGGGTAAAAGGGGCGGCGGCCAAGCGGATGATAGCTGCTCTCGCGGCTGGACTGGGGGAGGACCCCGAGAGGGTGATAGAATACGGGCTCCGCTCCAGGGTTCTTGAAGAGACCGAGGAGGGGCTCGTTCTCCGGGAGGAATGGCGCCGCGGCTTGAGGAAGATAGCGGTACTGCTTAAGGGGGCTCAGCTCCCCGGCTAAGGCGGCGGGGGCTGTGGGAGGCCATGGCCGAGAAGGTGAAGCTGCTGAAACGCGAGGGTAATAGCGTGGAGCTGGAGCTTGTGGGCGAGGACCATACCATGGCAAACCTGATCGCCAAGTACGCCATAAGGAAGCCGGGCGTGGTGTACTCGTCCTACATGATACCCCACCCGCTGATAGGCAATCCGGTCATAGTCCTCTCTACTGACGGCAGCAGGGATCCCCTGGACGTGGTAGAGGAGGTTTTGAGCGACATAATCAGAGATGCTAGAGAGTTCCGCCGGGCCTTTGAGGAGGCGCTAAAGTCTAATGCGAAGTGTGAAGCGTGAAGCCCGCCTCCTATACATCCAACAGTGTGGAGACGCGGCGGCAGCGGCGGTTCTGCGGGGGCAGGGTAGGGTCGAGGCCCTCTTCATAGGCGGCTCCCTCGAGGAACTGGTCGAGACAGTTAGATCCAGCAGCTTCTTCGAAGAGCTTAGGGCTGCATGGCCTCCGGGGGCCGCTGCGCGGCTGGGCCTAGAGCCTCTGAGCCTAGAGTCCTACACGCCAAGCTGCCATGCCTGCATCAAGGCGCTCTTAAGGGGTCTCTGCGCTGAAGACCCCCTGCGTCGATGGCTCCAGGGTCGTGGAGAGGACGCGGGCGGCTGGCAGCGCCGCGCGTAGGTGGAAAAGTGTAAGAGAGGCCAGGTGGCTGGCTCTGTGGGCTGGCTCCCGAAGCGTATCAATAGGGCGGAAGGGCGGCGCGGCGCAGTGGATCATAGGGGGTGCCTGGTGCCATGAAGTTCTGTCCTCGCTGTGGTAGCCTAATGGTCCTACGTACCGTTGATGGCAAGCGTGTCTGGGTGTGCCCCAGCTGTGGCTACCAGGAGGAGGTCGATGGTAACAATAGCCCGGCCCTCTCGGTACTCCGGCAGCAGATAAGACACAGTGAGAAGGAGAGGATAGTTGTTGTCAGCAGCCAGCAGAACCTAGAGTCGCTGCCTAAGACGAGGGTTACATGTCCACGCTGCGGCTACCATGAGGCCTACTACTGGGTTGTGCAGACCCGCCGCGCCGACGAGCCCCCGACAAGGTTCTTCAAGTGTGTGAGCTGCGGGTATGTGTGGAGAGAGTATGACTAGCGGCTCGTGCGTGATCGACTATAGCTACTTGGAGTATTTTGCCAGGCTGTTCGGGAAGCTCTACGAGGATGTTTTTGAGGCATACAGCAGGACTCCTCAGCACATATCGTCGAGGCCCCATATGGAGAGAGCCCTTCACCTAGTGCAATCGGGGCTGAGTGCAGCCCAGCAGCTGCTGGCTATGTGCCGTGAAGCCCAGGGCCGGGAAAAGGCCCCATCCTAATTTTACCCCGGTCAAGCCCCCAGCGTACGCTACATCCTGGGATAGGAACTGCTGGAACCCCCCGGGTCCAGGGCAGCGACGAGGTGACACCGGTCTTGAAAATTGTGTTCTTCGATGCCCGTGTCTGGCGTTACCTCGTATCGGCGATATCGAAGGTTATAGAGGAGGGCGTGTTCGTCGCAGACCCGGAGGAGGGGCTCCTCTTCAGGGCAATGGATCCCTCGCACGTAATTATGCTAGACATGCGGTTTCCCAGGGACTCTTTTGAGGAGTTTGATCTAGAGGAGCGTAGGGAACTCGGCCTCAACCTCGACGATGTCGCTAAAGTCTTACGCCGAGCGGGGAAGGAGGACCGGCTAGAGATAAATGCTGACGAGAACTCGGTGAGCTTCAGCTTCATAGGAAAGGGTGTGCGCACATTTACCCTCCCCCTGCTCGACATAACTGCCGAGCAGCTTCCCGAGCCCCAGCTAGAGTTCAAGGCCCACGTCAAGGTTATGAGCGACGTGTACCGTGATACTATAAAGGACGTGGAGCTCATAGGTGACGTGATAAGATTCGTAGCGGAGGGCGACGAGTTCAAGGTATCGTCCTCAAGCGAGCTCGGCGAAGCCGAGATAATATACACGCGTGAGAGCGGAAGCCTTGTAGACCTCGAGGTGGACGGCTCCCAGCAGGCAAGCTACACGCTCGAGTACTTCAGCGACCTATCAAGCGCCTCCAGAGTGGCCGACATGGTTACAATCCACTTCAGCACCGACATGCCGGCTCTGGTGGAGCACGAGCTCCCCCAGGGCGCTAAGTTCAGCTTCCTAATAGCCCCGAGGGTAGAATAACCGATGCCGGAGGAGGGCCTGCGGGCCAAGGCCGCTAGGACTAGGAGGCTGTTAGAGAGGCTCACCCGCGAGTACTATGAGAAGCGGGATCCTAGCCTTCCCAGCGACTTTGCTCTCAGAGAGTTTGCCGCACAGACCTGGACCGGCAAGAGCTATATACGCCACCTCTCCTTTACAAGCGCCTCGCAAGTCAAGCAGTTCCTAGTCGAGAGAGCGCCCCGCCACTTCTACTACTCCTCCGCCCGCTACGACCAGCCGGGGCTGGACGATATGGATGCTAAAGGATGGCGCTCCGCCGACCTTGTATTCGATATAGATGCCGACCATCTGCCCGAGTGCAGCGGTATGACTGTGGAGGTCGAGACCCCCCTGGGGGAGAAGACCTCCTTCATAGACGAGAAGTGCATCAAGCCCGCCGCGCTGAGGAGTGTGCTCCTCTACGACATACTGGTCGATGAGCTGGGCGTTGAGGAGAAGCAGGTGGCGCTAGAGTTCTCGGGGCACCGTGGCTTCCACCTGACGGTCTACCTCCGGGACTCTGACGAGCTGGCCCGGGCCGGGCAGGATATACGCCGCGAGCTGGTCAACTACGTCAAGGCAGTGGGGCTTCGCGAGGAAGTGCTCGAGCCCTGGCGCAGCCTCAGCCTACGCAGAGGGAGACCCTCCCCCATACCCCCGAGCATAGACCTCGCCGGGGCAAGGGGCAGGCTAGCTAGGGTGATGTACAGGCTAGCCGAGGCCGCCGGCCGCCGGGATCTGGCGCGCCGCCTTACGGGCCGTGTCCAGATGAGCTACGAGGAGTACCAGAAGCTCTTCGGCGAGCTTGAAGCCCGGGCCCGTGAGCTGCTGGGCGTGGAGGTAGACGAGCAGGTGACTGTGGATACGCGTAGGCTAATCCGTGCCCCCTGGAGCATCAATGGGAAGACCGGGCTCCCAGTGGTGCCTCTGAGCCTGGACGCCCTCTACGGCTTCACGCTGTCGGAGAGCCTGTCGCCCTTCACAAGCTATGATACGCTGAGGATCGAGATAGTGGCGGATATACCTGCCACTGTGACGGTGCTGGGTAACCGGCTGCGGCTGCGGAGGGGAGATAAGCCTAGGCTGCCGGCTCCCGTGGCTGTCTACCTGCTGGCTAAGGGGGTAGCTGTAGTGGCCTAAGCCCCCGGCAGCCCAGAGGTGGGTAGTATTGTCTGTTGAGGGGGAGTATGGTCTCTCCCTGTTACTGGATGCTTTGAGGAGGGTTCTCGACTCTGGCAAGCTTGGGGAGCTATTAGAGGCCGGCCTCCGGTTCCATGGCATGCTTGCCCGTAGCCTCCTGGATCGGCATGCGCTTGAGCATAAGCGTGTACTTGTCCGCTACTTCGACATGGTAGGGGAGGTAAAGGAGCTTGCTAGAGAGGTGCTGGTGGAGGCTGCAGGAGCGGGCGTCGATGAGGCGGAGACATATGCGAGGCTTCTTGCCGGCGAGCTGGTTTACGGCAGGCAGTGTATGCCGGTGGTGCTCCGCCAGCCCCTGGGCGTTAAGGGCGGTCTTGGTAAGCCTGGCGCCTACACGTGCATGGAGCCCTCTAGGGCGGTTAAGCTGATAGCAGCGGGGCTCGCCGAGCCCGTGGAGACCGGCCTGGCCTTCAGCCAGGCGCGGTGAGGGCGGCAGCCCTAAGGGGCCCATCTATAGAGTATTTAATTTAAGTCTGGGAACCCCCTGGGGCCCGGTATACGGGGTTCGGTAGGGTAGCGGTGCAGCGCCATGAAGGTGCCCAAGGTTATAGTCACCTACTGCCCGCGCTGTAAGACGCATACACCCCACTCGGTGACGATATACAAGCATGGTAAGAGGCGTAGCCTAGCTGAGGGTGAGCGAAGGTATCGTAGGAAGCAGGAGGGCTATGGTAGCAAGAGGAAGCCGGAGCAGAAGCGCTTCGCCAAGGTAACCAAGAAGGTTGTACTCAAGCTCAAGTGCCAGAAGTGTGGCTATATACTGCACCGTAGGGGGATCCGGCTGAAGAAGGTCGAGCTCGTGGAGGTGAGGTAGCCTATGGTGAGCCGGCTGAAGGTACTGGTCCCCCAGCCGAGGAGCAAGTTCCTACTCGTCCGCTGCCCCGTCTGCGGCAACGAGCAAGTGGTGTTCAGCCACGCCACCTTTCCTGTCCGCTGCCTGGTCTGTGGAGCCCAGCTAGTGGAACCCACCGGCGGCAAGGCCAAGATACTCGGCCAGGTGGTCCGCGTCCTGGGCTAGCCCAGCTTTTTCACCCGTGCTCTCGGCCCCCCTTTGCCCTCCCGGCTGCAGCATAGTGTTCCCGGTCTCCTTCTCGCTGCTGATCCGCGCCTCTGCACAAGATGGGTGGCTCTAGAGCTGCTACGTTATATTAGTAGGCCACGCATCCCTCGGGTTCCCGGGGCAGGTGTAGCCCTAGAGGGGTGTAGGGCAGTGCCTATGAGGAAGAAGGAGTTGCCCGACGTGGGAGAGCTAGTGGTGGCGACGGTGCGCGAGGTGTACGATTACGGCGCCTACCTCAACCTGGACGAGTATGGCGGCCTGGAGGCGTACCTACCCTGGAGTGAGGTCGCCTCCCGCTGGGTGCGCAGCATACACGACGTGGTGAAGCCTGGCCAGAAGATAGTAGTCAAGGTTATCAGGGTCAATAGGCGGAACCGCCAGGTGGACGTGTCGCTCAAGCGTGTCAACGATAATGAGCGCCGCCGCAAGATGATGGAGTGGAAGAGGGCCCAGAAGGCGGAGAAGATACTGGAGATAGTGGCGCAGAAGCTGGGGAAGAGCCTGGACCAGGCTTATGAGGAGGTAGGGTGGCGCCTCGAGGAGGCCTATGGGGAGCTGATGGCAGCCTTCGAGGAGGCAGCTATACGCGGCGAGGAGGCTCTCCGCAAGGCCGGCGTCCCGGAGGAGTGGATACAGCCGCTGCTCGAGGAGATAAGGCGCCATGTAGAGGTGAAGAGGGTAAGGATAGGCGGGGTCATAACGGCTAGGAGCCTAGCGGGCGACGGTGTGGAGCGCATAAAGAAGGTGCTACTCGCGGTGAAGAACGCTATAATGAAGTCCTCTGGTGATATAAGCGTCAGGCTCTACACTATAGGCACGCCCCGCTACAGGCTTGAGCTAGAAGCCTACGACTACAAGACCCTCGAGAAGGCTCTAGAGAAGGGCCTAGAGACCGGCAGGGCCGAGGCCGAGAAGTTGGGCGTGAGCTTCGACTTCACTAGGGAGAGGCGGTAGCGCTGAAGCCCCGGGAGGCCCGAGGAGGGTGGCGACAATGAGGTGGCTCATGAGAAGGTGCATGGTCTGCGGCAGGTACACGCTTCGGCGCGACCGGTGCCCCCTCTGCGGTGGCCCTCTAGCGGTTCCCCATCCGCCCCGCTTCTCGCCGGAGGATAGGTACGTTGCCTACAGGTACCGCATGAAGCTGATGGCCGGGCTGATAAAACCTGGGGGCTCCGGCAGCGGGGAGGCGGGGGAGGAGCGTAGCAGGTGAAATGGGGGACCCACGTGGCGGGCCCCTCTGCGGCGGCCTTGGGGCTTCTACCAGGGTACCTGCTTCAGCCTCAGCTTATTGGCCGCAATGTTGGTGGCGCGGTGCAGCATGAACACCGCCGGCGCCAGGAGCACCGCGGTTAGAGGATCCACCACGAGGCCGAGAGTATAGAGGAGCAGCAGGGCCCCGGAGTAGAAGTCCAGCTGGTCCAGCACCGGGGCGGGCGCTCCACGCTCAAGGCCGAGCCTCCTCTTTATGAACGCGGCGAGCATGTCCCCGATCAAGGCTCCCAGAGAGGCGGCGATGCCGCCCCAGAGTATGAGGGGGCGGCAGGTGAGCGAGGCTAGGAGGAGCGCCACTATCGAGCCATACAGGGTGCCTAGCGCCAGCCCCTCCCAGGTCTTCCCGGGGCCCAGCAACGGCCTTCCGTCGATGAACCTCCTGCCCCCGTCGATCGGGGTGCCCCTGTGGCCTAGGAGGACGGGGGAGCCGTTGGCCGCGAGAGCTGGCAGGAGGACGAGCACGGTCTCAGTGGGGGTCAGCAGTCTAGCCACTCCACTCCTCCCTCTACTATGCGGAACTCCGCCTCCAGGCCGCCGGGCCTCTCCAGGTGGAGCCTCCTACGCCCGGGCGAAGCGTATTCAAGCCTTACCATGTTATGCGCCCACATCTCCAGCCCCTTCGCCGCCACAGGCTCGTAGGAGTTGCCCGCGCTGTGTACCTGGGCGGTCTCCACCACGGGTACCCTATAGTCTTCGCTTAGTTTGAAGAGCGCGGCGGCCAGGAGCAGTGTGGTCTCATAGGCCTTCTCCACCCCGCTCCGGGCGAAGAAGTTCACGCTATCCACCACAACTATGTCGTTTAGCGGGAGGCTCTGCTGGGCCAGCAGCTCTAGGAAGTCTGTATGCTGTAGCGCCTCGTACACCGTGACCCGGCTCATATCCACGCCCATCCGCTCGGCGCGCTTCACGAAGTCCAGGCCCTCGGTGGTCAGGTATAGGCATCGCGAGCTGCAGTAGTCCTTTAGGAACTCTAGTGCGAGCATTGTCTTACCTACACCCGCCGCGCCGTACACCAGCACCACGCCGGGCCAGGTAAGGGCTTCCAGGAGCTTCCTACAGACAGGCAAATATTCTCCCCGTAAGCCGGGTCACTGACTCCGGGTTGGCCAGGTCCCCACCGGCCACGCCTGGGAGGCGCACGGTTATTATATGGAGTAGCGAGCCAGTGCTCGCTAAGAGGCTGGTGGAGCTAGCCAGGCTTCTCGGTGTAGGCTACCGGGTCCCCCGGGGCCCGGCCCCCTGCAGCGACGGCGAGATAGTGGTTGCAGACCACCGCTCCCTGGAGAGCCTTGGGGAAGGCTGCGGGAGAGTGGTGATCCTAGACGAGGGGGAGGGGCCGATAGCCGGGCTTCTGGACTTCGTAAAAGCGGTCCAAGGCCGCCTCTACGAGGCTATACTGGGCGTCGACGTGGGCTCCTCGAAACTCGCCTACGTGCTTCTCTCGGCGGGCGCGGTTCTCTATAGCGGCTTCGAGCCGCCGGGCTCCAGGCGGCTGCTTGGCTGGATATGCAGCGCCTCTAGGAGGCATCCGGAGCTCGTGGTAGCTGTGGGCTCCTCTCCCTCGATGGCTGGCCGCGCCCTGGGCCTAGTGGAGGAGCTTAGAGCCTGCGGCGCCCGGGTGTACCTGGTAGACGAGCACAGCTCAAACCGGGCGCCCCTGCTGGGGGTGCGGGGCGCCGAGAAGCTGGCTGCCGACGACCTCCGTGCAGCTGCCGCTATAGCGCTCCGCGCGTTCATCGAGGGATATCGGCTCTAGAGGGGACTTGGCGGGGGCTCCAGGTATGCGTATCAGCATCCGGCTGGAGCCTGGCCAGGTTGTGAGGGCCACCGGCCCCCTCCGGGCGCGCGTATCCTACGGCCAGGTCGTGGTGCTCGGCGCGGTTTTCAACCACGGGGACGAGTTCGTCGTCCACAAGCACCGCAGCTACGCGATAAAGGCCCTTGTAGAGTCTAGCGTCGAGGTCGAGGTGGGCTACGGGGGCTCGCTTGAGCGGCCGGAGCCGGGCGAGGAGGTTGTCGATACCTGGCTCCGCAGCGTGGACGACGCGATCCGCAGGGGCTGCAAGAGCTTCATGGTGCTCGGCCCCGTGGATGCAGGCAAGTCCAGCCTCTCGGCTATGATACTGAACCGTGCCCTCCTCCGCGGCATGAGGGCTGGCGTGGTAGACGCTGACGTGGGCCAGGCGGATGTAGGGCCACCGGCCTGTGTCTCCGCCGCCGAGGCTCGGCGGCCCCTGCTATGGCTCCGCGAGCTGAGGGCCGAGTACATCAGGTTTGTTGGGAGCATAACTCCCCAGCGGGCCGAGCGCAGAATAGTGGCAGGGGCTGTGGAGCTCGCCCTCCGGCTGCGCAGCCGGGGCATCGAGGTCGTCGTGGTTGATACTGACGGCTGGGTACAGGGAATAAACTCCATAGAGTATAAGGCTGAGATAGCCAGGTACATACCCGTTGACATGGTGTATGTGGTTGGCGACGAGAAGCTCTACCACATGGTTGAGAGGCTTTTCTCCGGGCAGCGCTGCGGCGTCGCCTACCTGCCAAGCCCGGCTTCGAGGAGGGAGCGGAGCAGGGAGGAGCGCAGGGAGCTGCGGAGCCAGGCCTACCGCAGGTACCTGGAGCCCCTCTACGAGAGGGACATAGACCTCGCCAGGGTCTCTGTCTACGGGAGCTGCTTCTTCTCCGGCGCCCGGCTCCCCGGGGAACATGTGAAGACGCTCCAGCAGCTCCTCCGGGCCCCCGTGCTAGCGGCTAGCGAGACCCACGACACGCTTTACGTGGTTACCCTGGGGCAGGCGGATCCCGGGGGTATTGAGAGGGCTGCCTCAGTCTACCAGAAGCAGATGTATATACTCGACAAGAACCTGGCCATCAACGCCCTGGTGTCCCTCATAGGCCCCGATGGGGAGGAGAAGGCGCTGGGTCTGCTACGCGATATAGACTTCCAGAGGATGGTGGCTCGTGTGGCTACCCCCTATACCGGCGAGGTTAAGGGATTAGTTCTAGGAGGTGTCCGGCTTAGCGAGGACTACGAGGAAACGGGGAGGCCGCTGAGATGCGTAATATAGATGCTTCCGTGGAGCTGTTCCTTGAGGAGGCCAGAAGCCGTGGAGCCAAGCTTGTGGAGGCTCCAGAGCCCCTCGATCCCCGCTACGAGGCCGCACGCTTGATAAAACAGTATGACGGCCGCGGTATAGTGGTGTATCGTGTAAGGGGCTTCGGGTGGCCCTTCGCTTCAAACCTGATAGCTGGGAGGGAGACACTCTACTGGGCCCTCGGCGCGGGCAGCGATGTGGAGGCCTACTCCAGGCTCTCCCGTGCCCTATCCAGCCCGGGGGGCTTCGAGGAGCGCCGGTTCAGCAGCTTCTTCGAGGAGGCCGGCTCCGGGGTCTCCCTCCTCCCAGCCCTGCGGTTCTACGAGAAGGATGGGGGATCTTACGTCACCTCGTCGATATTTATAGCATGTAGGGGGGATGTGTGCAACGCCTCCATACATAGAATAATGGTGAGCGATGATAAGAGCTATGCAGCTGTAAGGGTTGTACCCCGCCACCTCTACAGGATGCTCCGCGAGGCGGGGGACAAGGGGCTCCCGGTAGCGGTTGTCATAGGTGTCGACCCCCGCGTTCTTCTGGCCGCGGCTTCGAGCCCCTCCTACGGCGTGTTCGAGCTGGGCATAGCCTCTGCCCTCCTAGGCGGCCTGGCTGTTTGCCGTACTCCCCTCCACGGGCTGCCGGTGCCCTGCGGCTCCTCGATGGTTATTGAGGCTAGGCTGGGCCCCGACCGGGCGCCGGAGGGCCCCTTCGTAGACCTCCTCCAGCTCTACGACCGGGCCAGGGAGGAGCCCGTGCTCCATGTGGAGCACGTCTATGTAAACAAGGTCTACAAGCCCTACATGCATGTAATACTGCCCGGCGGCTACGAGCACATGATGCTAATGGGGTTCCCCAGGGAGGCTGCGATATACGAGGCTGTGGCGCGCACTGTGCCTCATGTGAGGAAGGTGCGGCTCACCCCCGCGGGGGGTATGTGGCTGCATGCTGTGATCTCTATCGAGAAGCAGCATGATGGCGATGGGAAGACTGCCGGCCTCGCGGCGCTAGCAGCTCATCCCAGCCTCAAGCACGTGGTTGTTGTAGACAGCGATATAGACCCCGATGACCCGTGGGAGGTCGAGTGGGCCATAGCCACCAGGTTCCAGGCTGACAGGGGGCTAGTCGTTATCCCTCATGCTAGGGGCTCCACGCTTGATCCGAGTGCCAGGGAGGGGCTAACCTACAAGCTTGTCCTGGACGCTACAGCCCCTATACGCGAGCGTGAAAGGTACACCAGGCCTAGGATAGGGGGTAGCAGCTGAGCCATGTACCTCACCCGGGAGGAGGAGCGCATCCTCAAGGGCGAGGAGGGCCCGGCCCGCCAGCTGGCTATGAAGCTCCTCGTCCGCATAGGCGAGGCTCTTGGAGCGGAAAGGCTCATAAGGATAAGCCATGCGCATGTCAGCGGCGTGTCGTACAGCAACATAGGAGACCCGGGCCTCGAGTTCATAGAGGGCCTGGCTTCCGGCGGGAGGGTAGCGGTCTACTCTACATTCAACCCCGCCGGCGCCCCGCTGGGCATGGATCCCCCCTACCCTGTGCCGAGGGAGCATGTGGAGAAGCAGGCCAGGATAGTGAAGGCCCTCCTCCGTATGGGGTTCGAGCCCAGCGGGACCTGTATACCCTACGCGCTGCGCAGGCCTAGGCCCGGAGAGCACCTGGCATGGGGCGAGTCGAGCGCGGTAGCGGTGGCTAACACTCTCTATGGGGCCAGGACCAACAGGGAGGGCGGCCCCGTAGCGCTCGCCGCCGCGCTGGTCGGGAGGACCTACCTCTGGGGCCTTCACCTGGAGGAAAACCGGCGCCCAACTATCACCGTGAGGGTCGAGACCCTGCCGAGGGGCGAGGTGGAGGCAGGGCTGCTCGGTTACATGATAGGCAAGCTGTTCTCGGGCGAGCTCCCCTACCTAGATGCGGGGAGGCTAACAAAGCGCCAGGTCATAGCCATGTGCGCGGCGGCAGCCGCCTCCGGCAGCACGGCGATGTGTGTAGTGCGCCACGTGTCTCCCGAGGATCAGGGGCCGCCGGGGGGCGTCGAGAGAGCGGCGCTAGGCCCCGATGATCTGCGGGAGGCTCGGGAGGAGGTCGAGTCCGCTAGCCTGGATGAGGCCGAGCTATTCTTCACCGGCTGTCCTCACCACCCGGAGCACGTGGTAAACCGCGTCCTGGAGTTGATGGAGGCTCACGGGGTGTCTAGGCTCCGGCGGCCGGTGTGGATAGCAGTGCCTGGCAGGGCTTCTAGGCCTCTGGCGACGCTTGCGGGGGAGCTGGCGAGGCGGAATATACGCATCCTCCCCGGGACCTGCCTAGTGGTGAGCACGCTGGGTAGGAGCGGCTTGAAGGCCATAGCAACCGACTCGGTGAAATCGGCGTTCTACCTGCCGAGGCGACATGGCGTAAGGGTGGCCCTTGCCTCCCTAGAGGATTTCGTCAAGGCTTACGGCGCCTAGCAGGGCTTGGCCCCGCCGGGGTGCGGCGCGGTGCCGGAGAGACGTGTGAAGCTGCGCGGCATCGTCGAGGGCAACGGCTCCGGAGAGACTCTCGTGGTCCACGGCAGGCTCTCCTTCTACGGCGAGGTTGACCCGGAGCGCGGCACCCTGACCGACGGCCGCAGCATAGCCGGGAGGGTGCTCATAATGGAGGGTGGGAGGGGCAGCACGGTAGGCCCCTACATCCTCTACGCCCTAGCCCGCCGCGGCCTAGCCCCCTCAGCCATAGCGGTGGTCGAGGCCGAGCCGATACTGGTCGCAGGGGCGGTGATGGCGTCGGTGCCGCTGGCCTCCGGGCTACCCCCCAGGCTCCTGGAGGAACTGAGGGACGGCTGCCGGGCCAGGCTATACTCCAAGCCGCCCAGCGCCATGCTCATCGTGGAGTGTTAGCGCCTCCCCCTCCTCCTCGGCTCCGAGGGCCCTCTCTCCTCGCCGCGGCGCTCCTCGCCGAGCGACACTGACACCATGCCTAGGATGCGCTCAACCCTCTCCAGCACATCAAGCCACCCACGTATCTCGTCAATCGCTGCAGGCTCCTGCCCAGCCTCCGCGCGCCTCATAGCCTCGCTCAGCCTATAGGCGACAAACTTCTCGAGCTCCTCAAGCACGCCCTGCACTGTGACCTTAGAGGCCTCGCTCTCATCCCTAACAATGTAGACCCTCCCGTGGACCGGGCAGACCACCTCGCCGCTCCGCAGCCGGAAGAGAGGGAGGCCGCAGATAGGGCAGCGCTCCGGGAGCATGGCGGCGCCAGCGCGCAGCAGGTCTGCCATACGGCGTACTACATCCGGGCTAGCCCTCTCGCCCACACCTCTACACCCATAAAGCCTGGAGCCGACAGCATTCACGAGGACAACGTAATAAAGCTGAACCCAGGACTGCTGTTCCAAGACGGGCCCAGGCCCTCCACCCTCGGGACCCGGGGCTAGATGCCCCGGGGCTACGTCTCCGGAGGTGATAGCAGTGGCGGCCCCCCTCTATGACAACGAGGCAAAGCTGAGGCAGGCCATGGTAATGCTCATGAGGATAATAAATGACACTGCGGTGCCGCGTAACATAAGGCGAGCAGCCACGGAGGCGATCAAGCGGCTCCGCGACGAGAGCCTCAGCCCAGGCGTAAGGGCAGCGAACGCTATAAGCATACTCGACGAGATAAGCCAGGACCCCAACATGCCGGTCTACGCCAGGACGATAATATGGAACGTGATATCATTGCTGGAGACTGTAAGGGACTGAGAACCCCCACAGAGAGGCGAGAACCTTACGCAGCACCCGAAGGAGGAAAAGAGCAGCGGACGGAACCCGCTGGGCGTTTTTACCACGCTGCCAGGGCCCGAACCTAGACTGGTACCTCTATCACGGGCGCGCGGGGATCGTACCTTACACTGTTACGGCTCTTGGGCACCTCTATACCCTCGCTCCTTAGAAGCCTCTCTATAGCCTCCCTTATCACCTCGCTTCGGGTCAGCCTACGCATCCTAGCATAGCGGTCTAGCACGGCTAGCACGTCCTCCTCTATCTTGAACGTGACTATCCGCTGCAAGGCCGCGTCCCGGGCTTAAACGGTGTTATCCTCCACGGTGTATATGACGTTGTATGTAACCCGGATCTCCGGGGAGGGGGAGGGGCGGAAGTATTGCGGCCCGGCCTGCATCCCAGGGGCTTGGGAGAGGAGATGTGCGGCAGTGGTGCGGGGGGTGGGATTTGAACCCACGCAGGCCTACGCCAGCGGGTCCTGAGCCCGCCCCCTTTGACCTGGCTCGGGCACCCCCGCGCCCAGCAGGCTCCATGCAAAAGTCTCCCGGCATTATGGGGCTTTATAACGGTTAGTCTCCCAGCGCCTTTCTAGCCTTCTCAAGCGCCTCCCGGTAGAGCTTCTCCGTAACTATCCCCGATTCAAGTGCCTTCTTCAGCTCATCCTCGTCTATGAGGCGTGGCTTCTCCCCCGGCTTCTTCACAACGTCTACTTCTAGGTCTAGATATACCAAGGCATCTTCCGCCACCTCTGGGGGCGTGTTCACGTTGACGTATATGCCCTTTACCCAGCCGTTCCTAGAGTAGTAGGTGTGCTTCACAAGCCAGGAGCCTGTGTCAATCTCCGTTACTATTCTGTCTCCGGGCTCCTTCTCGGCTCCAAGCCCGTCGTAGACGCCGCGGCTCCGTACCCGCCTCTCAATGACGACTATGAGGCGGCCGTTCTCCCGGTAGATACTTCTAACCTCGCCCCGGCCGAGCTCCACCACCCTACCGTCAAGCTTAACATGGATAATCCTGACGCTGCGCCTTGAGGAAAGCATTTCCCCCATAGTGTCGAGCAGGGCCTCCCGGAGCAGCGCCGGGTCCACGCCCCGCGCCTTGAGCTTCTCCGCGTAGTCCACAACAGTGGAGATGCTCGGTGCGAGGCTCTTCACGCTGTGATGCAGCTCTATGGTTGGGGTCACCTTGTCTCTCACCGTGTCCAGCGTAGCCTTGTCCAGGCTGCTCAGCCTCACGACGGCCACCGTCTCGCCCGGCGTGTAGACGCCGGGGCCGCCCCTCTCAGCCCTCTCCCTGGCCTCGAGGAGCGCTTGGTGCAGCTCTTCGAGGTGTCTCCGCAGGGTCTCGGCGTCGGCGTGCTGGCTGCTGCTCCTCCAGTGGACGCTCAGCCCCCGGCTAGTGTACTCCGTGGCCAGAGCCGCTAACTCGGCCCTCTTCTCCTGCATCCTTACATGCTCGCTTACCGTCACCCTAGGCCGGGGGGACTCGAAGAGTATCGCATAATCCCCTATGACGCGCGCCCCCAGGGCGAGGCGTGGCCTCTCCCACGGCTTCACTCCAGGCCTCACAACGGAGGCTACAACCTCCCTCCCAGGCTCGCAGCCCTCTTCGTCCGCAAGCTCGGCTTCAACCCCCTCCACCTCGGCTATGCACGCCTCGCCGCTGGCCCGGCCCCTCACCCTGGCCTTGACGGTGGCGTGGAGCGGTAGGCGGCTGCGCCAGTAGAATGAATAGGGCAGGGTCTCCCTAAGCTTCTCCAGAACCTTTTCGACAGCCCAAGTATAGCCTACAACCACGAGCTCTGATGGGTCGCTATCACTGTTCTTCAGTGTGACGTCGGCAGGGAGCGTCAGCTGGGGTATGCCGAACCGGCCTGCGATAACCCTTGAGGCCTGCACAACCTGGAACCCGTAGTCCAGAGCCAGCCTAGTCAGCGCTGTAGCGTAGATGCCGCGTATCCTGACACGCACCACACCGGCGCCGGTAGTCCTTCCCGCGGCCATTCCCCCAGCCCTGCGGAGGGCTGTGCGGGGTGCATTAGGGGCTCTAAGTGTTCTATCTACTAGAAGACCGAGTGGAGGAGCCCGCCATCGACCGGTATCGAGGCCCCGTTTATGTAGCCGGCGTAGGGGCTCAGGAGAAACGCCACCAGGTAGCCAACCTCCCTAGGCTCCCCGATTCTCCCCAGGGGCACGGAGGCGGCGATGTCACGGAGCACCTCCTCCGGGCTACGCCCCTCCCGCCGGGCCCTCCTCTCAGCCAGCTGCCGGACCCGATCGGTCATAATGTAGCCCGGCATCACGGCGTTAACCCTAATACCGTGCCGGCCGAGCTCCCTGGAGAGCGTCTTGACTAGCCCGTGCACGGCTATCCTGAGCGCGTTTGAGAGCGTAAGCCCCTCCACAGGCTCCTTAGTGGCCACGCTGGTAACATAGACTAGGCTCGGCCTACTGCTCTCCCTGAGGTATGGCAGCGCGTAGTAAGCAACCCAGACGGCGCTCATGACCAGAAGCCTGGCGGCATAATCCCAGTCCTCGAGCCCAAGCTCCTCGAAGACACCGGGCCTCGGAGGCCCCGTGACGTAGACCACTGCGTCGAGGCCTCCTAGAAGCTTGGCGGCGTTGTTTACAAGCCTCTTGACGTCATCCCTCCTGGTGAGATCAGCAGCCACTCCGTAGACCTCGCCTCTGCCCCGGAGCCCCTCCAGCGCCTCCTCAATCCTCTCGCGGTTACGCCCGTTGATCACCACCCTGGCGCCCTCTTCGAGAAGCACCTCCGCTACTCCATGGCCTATGCCCCGTGTGGACGCGGTGACGAGAACCCGTAGGCCCTGGATCCCGAAGGCCATGGATTCTCCCCGCCGGCTCTCCGGGCAGGTATTACGGCTATTATTCGCTGCAGCGGCGGCTTGGAGGAGCACCGGAATAACAACATAGGTTAAAATAATTGATGTAGCGTGTTATGGCATGCCCCGGTGGGCTCCGAAAGATTAGGGATCCAAACATAACTAGTTGTACACTATGGATATTCAACTTATTACCACGGTTGTGTTAGGGAGGGCACCAAGCTATGAGGAGGCTCCTCCTAGCAGGGGTCGCATTAAGCTATACTCTTGTTCGCAGTGGCAGCCCTGGCGCCCGCGGCGCATGCCGAGGACGACAATGTGGTATTCGGCGACCAGCTGGTGAAGAAGGTACAGGAGCTAATGCGGAGCGACAAGGTGAGCCCGCAGACAAAGGCTTGTCTAAGCTTGTCACGTCCAGTACACGCCCGGCATAGTCTACGAGTGGGCTAACAGCAAGCACGCCCAGGCGACCCCCGCGGAGGCGGCAGACCTCTACAAGGCCATTGGAGCCGCCGAGTGGGCGGACAAGATAGCTGCCAAGTTCAAGAACTACCCTTACGTTGTAGGCTGCTATGAGTGCCACGGCATGTTCAAGGTGCAGGATAGGCCCGACGTGATAGAGAACCACTTCGGCTACAGGATAGTAACAATAGTGACCAAGAAGGACTGTAGCCGGTGCCACCCCAAGGAGGCTGCCGAGATAAGCTGGACCTGGCACGTCACTGGCACTCTGCACTCACCGTTCCTACCCTGGTATAAGGGCATACTAGCCTGGGCCAAGAAGCAGGGCGCAAACCCCTTCGGCGACGTCAAGGCCAAGCAGCTGTACCTCAAGTACTTCCCGCCCTACCTGCTCAAGCAGCGCGACAAGGACGAGGTAGACTGGGACTTCTACAAGGACATAGCTAAGGCTGTAATGGAGTACCTTGAAACCGGCAGGGAGAACGATATAGTAAAGATGCTTAAGCAGGCTACCGGCATGGTGACCCCCTACGACATGGACTTCAAGAACTGGATAAGCCCGCTGTGGCCTGCCAGCGGCGTACTGAACACCACAGTCCTCAGCAGGCTTGGCATAAAGATAACTGTCACAACAATGGATGGCAAGGTGAGCAAGTCTATAAGCAACATAATGGAGCACCCGTACTTTAGGAACGGCTACATCTACCACGCCTGTGGCGAGTGCCCGGCACCATAGTGGTGCCCTACAAGAAGGAGACGGTTCAGCTCCGCGGCCTCACAGTCAACAGGGTAGCCCTATGGGGCTGGCCTAACAATGGCGCAGCCCGTGTAGACCCCGACGGCAGCATAGGCACCTGCACCGCGTGCCATGATAGGCACCTCTTCAGCCTCAAGCAGGCTCGCGAACCGTGGACCTGTGGCCGCTGCCACCTAGGCTACGGCCACCCGCACATAGAGATCTACGAGGAGAGCGCCCATGGTAACATAGAGCACGCCTACGGCGAGAAGTGGAACTGGGAGACCCTGCCGTGGCATGCGGGCAGCGACTTCAACGCGCCTACCTGCGCTACCTGCCATATAAGTACAATAGCAACCCCTGACGGCAGGATAGTTGTGAAGGGCACGCACGACCTTGAAAACAGGCTTGTATGGGACGAGATGCACTTCTTCAGCATACCCAAGGGCATAATACCCGACAAGGTGCAGCTGGCGCTCTTCTACGGCTGGAGCCAGCTCGCCGGCAAGGCCGAGGACATAGAGGCCCACAAGAACCCCAACGCCCCGCCGGAGTACCGGTACCCAGTGTTCATGGGCTTCAAGATAGTGGAGGGCCCCGCCCCCGGCGAGACTAAGTTCCCGAGGCTGCTGAAGATAGAGTATAGCGGCGAGCTGGCCAAGCACCGTGAAGAGATGAAGAAGGTGTGCAAGCTCTGCCACAGCTCGCAGTGGGCAGACAACTTCTTCCGCACAGCCGACCAGAACATAATAGACTACGACATAGTGGCTAAGTTCGCATACGGCCTGCTACAGCTGTCCTGGAAGGAGGGCATAGCAGATCCGACCAACAAGCTGGACGAGTTCCCGGAGATAATGTAGTACTACATATGTGGCACCACCAGGGCCGCCGCTGGAGGAACGGTGCCATGATGATGGGTCCCGACTACGCGCACTGGTTCGGCATAGTCGACACAGTGATGGAGGCCCTCGGTAAGATGACCAACTGGATAGCCCTCAACCTGAAGGTAAAGATGCTGCAGACCGAGCTGCAGAGCCTCAAGGCCGCTGCAGGCGGCAAGTATACGCCCGAGCTGGCAGCGAAGATAGCGCAGATAGAGCGTGAGATAGAGACCTTAAAGGCGGAGATAGCTGCCCTCAACGCGCAGGTGCCAGCCCTAAAGAGCCGGCTAGAGAGCGTTGAGGGCGCCGCCGCTGAGGTGGATGTGCTAAAGAGTGATGTAAGCACTCTGAAGACTAATGTGAACGAGCTAGTGAAGCAGCTCGAGGAACTGAGTAAGCAGCTTGAAGCTATAAGCCCCCAGGCCAAGAACATAGAGCAGGTTGTAGAGCAGATAAAGCGGGTGACCAGCCAGCTGCAGACACTAAGCAGCAAGACCCAGGAGGCCAGCGCTAGGGCGGGGAAGGCTAGCAACGAGGCCAAGGAGGCCAGCAGCAAGGCTGGCCAGGCTCTAAGCATAGCCGAGGAGATAAGCAGCAAGATAGACAAGCTGAGCAGCAAGATTGACAGCGTAGCCACAGCATCCTACACGCTAGGCGGAATAGCGCTAGCCCTGGCAGTAATAGCCCTAGGCATAGCCATCGTGTACAGGAGGAGCTAGCAGCCCTCCCGCTAGCCGTCACCCGCGCCAAGGCTTTTTACCTCTCCATACCCGGCCTCTCCAACCCCTCCTCCACCCGCCTTGAGAGCCTCAAGCCCTAGCCCTAGGGCTACGGAGCCCGCGCCTAGGCGTCCTCGGGAAGGGAGTCCAGGATGAGGCAAGCCCGCGCCGCAGCCGCGGCCCTGGCGCTCCTAATGCCTGCGCTAGCTTTCAGCGCAGTCCAGGCCCACCAGGGAAGCTACAGCCTAAGGATAGACTTCCTCAAGCCCATAGACGACTCCTCCTGGAGGGTGCACGTGGAGCTACGGGGCCCCGGCCTGGATGTCGGCTGCACTGGCGTGCTGAGACCAAACATCTACTACATCGAGACACGCGACATCTCCAGAAGCCTCGTGGCAGCACCGCTCTACTACATTCTCGACACGGTTTGCCCCCAGGCCGCTGCCAGGCTGGAGTCCATAAGCCGGGCTAGCGGCGGCGCACCGGCGGTTGTGACGGTTAATGCTCCGAGAGGCTACTTGGCTAGAAGCGCTATGGACTGGCGTGGCTACGGGCCCCCCGGGGGCCCTTACCGTGTGCCCCTGCGCATGCTGGCCAGGTACTACGTCTTCGACAGCGTAGTGGTGGCCGATGCCTCGAGCTACCACGTGGTGGATAACAGCAGCACGGGACTGACAATAATATACTCTAGCAGGCTACCCGGTAAAACAGCTAGCTATGCGGCACACGTGGTAGCCGTCGTCCGCTCCCTCGTATCCCAGTGGCTGGGCCCTAGCCCCCGCTCCCCAGTGCTAGTGGTGCTCGTCGACCCTGAGGGGCAGCCACTGCAGCTCCCCAAGAGCGGCCATAGCACTGGGGGAATGGTCTACATTAAGACGGGCTTACTCCAGGTGGATCTCCCCTGGCTCGTGCACACAGCGGCCCACGAGACGGTGCATGGGTGGCTAAACAGCGGGCTGCTCGGCGGGACTTCAGCTTAGAGGAGGCGGCTACCGAGTTCCTGGCGCTGAAAGCCCTCCACGACGCGGACCCCAGGCTTTACAGCATGGCAGTAAGCTACGTGCGTGGCTCCATAGAGGCCGGGGACGCGTACGCCACCTGGATGAGGATGAATGCCGCCCTCTGGTACGCTGGGGTCCATGCCTGCGGCACGGACCTATACACGAGAGCCCTACGCCAGCTCTTCAACAGCTCGCTGGCGGGCGGCGGTAAGCCCGTAAGCCTGCTGGACCTGATTAGAACAATGCTCTCCCTAGCACCCTCGGGGTGTAGGAAGAGGCTTAAAGCCAGCATAGGCCCGGCTCTCATAGCGGCTGCAAGCAGGGCGGACAGCTGGCCATTCATAGATATAGAAGTCTTCGAGAATAGTAGCACATCTGCCTCAACCCCCGCGACGCGGCAAGCAGCCCTCCACGAACGCAAACTACACGCAACAAGTCCACCGGCTATGCCACCTACGTTACCACCGGTAGCCCGGTGCCAGTAGAGAACCCGGAGAGGAGCCAGAACCCGCACGGGGCAACTGTCCTAACGCACTCTCACGCCCCCGCCAGTGCACCAGGATGGATCGTATCAGGCGCTCTGGGCGTAGCACTGGGCGTTGTGCTTTCTCGCCTACCCCTAGCTAGACGGTCCTAGTAGCCTGTGTCGCTGGCAAGCGCTATAGCTCGACGCCACTCATCAGTAATATTTTATAATTACGATGCTCGATAACACGCGACTAAGCGGGTGGAGCTGGTAGTATGTTTCCCTTCTCATCCTCTCTCATCCTCATACCCTGCTTATTTCTGTGCTTATTTCTGTTTATTTACGTATTCCGCCCCCAGAATTAATGCCCGTATTAGAGCTCCCGGGGTGCTAAGGGATGCATGCTAACAAGCCGCTCGTTATATATTGTATACGTAACATTGACTGCCCATTGCTCAAGGCTATTAGTTCCGTCCCCTCGCTCGGCGGGCATCATGAACTCGATGAAGGCTCTGACGGAGGCACTGGATTTACGGATCTATTCTAATAAGTTTAAGTTTAACAGGATTCTCCGCATACTCGTCTCCAAGAGGAGCTACTGTAGTAAACGCGCGGCAGAGCCGGAGGGCAGTGCGTGCCCGCTAATAGCGGCCCCTATAGGGGCCATGTCTAAGACGGTGGTTCTCATGCCTCTAGGCATCCTGTATGAGTTCATAATAGCCCGCAGCAGCGCTCTCGAGGAGCTACGTAGATGGGGCTGCAAGATAATCCACAGTCATAGCATAGACGAGTACGCCTATATGCTTACGGAGAAGCAGGAGCTCGCGATAATATACGCCTACTTCATGGGCTACTATAGCTTCCCCGTAGGATAAGCCTCAAGCAGCTCGCGGAGAGCCTTGGGCTCTCGGTGTCAACGCTGGCTGAGCTCCTCCGGAGAGCTGAATCAAAGATAATAGACGCCTTCGTACGCCACGAGCTTCCGCAATACCTAGTAGGCAGGATGCTGCAGGGAGAGCACCAGATGAACGTGGTAGAGAAGCGTCTAGGCTCCAAGCACGGGTTAAAGCGCGGGAAGGCGGGTGTCGGAGAGAGTGTCGAAGAACCGGTGGTTGGGGGCGGCTAGGCTAAGAAGGGAGAAGGGTTCGGTGCTCTAGAGCCCCTCGGGGGCTCATGGGCGTGCTGGGCGCTGTAGTAGCCATAGTACACCGGGATGTACTGCTCGACATACGTCGGCGCGTTGAGGCGGGTTCTATGCTGGTTTTCTCCGTCTCTGCAGGCCTGCTCTCAGCCTACGTTATGAGGAGCGCTGCCGGCGTCAACGCGGCTGCCACGAGTATAGCCTTGACGCTGGTCCTAGTGTTTCTCGCGGTGTTCGGAAGCTTGTCGAGCTTTGTGCGTGAGGCCGACCGGGGGACCCTTGATGGGCTCCGCCTAGCCCCCATAGGCGCGGAGGCTGTATTTATGGCGAAGTTCATCTACAGCATGGCTGTGATACTTCTACAGACGCTGGTGTTCCTAGCGTCAATGGGCTTCTTCGCGCAGATTGTGAGCGTTCTAAGGCTTGTCGTGCTGCTCCTAGCCCTGGTCTCCAGCATGTACCTGGCCGCTGTGTCCAGCTTCACCTCCGCGATACTCGTGTTCAGCGAGGCCCGCGCAGTGCTCATGCCGGTTATGGTGCTCGTGCTCGTGCTGCCCTACATACAGTCAGCCGCGCCGAGCATTGTGGCGGCGCTGGCCGGCTCCCCTGTCTCGCTCCTAGAGGTGGGCTGGCTCGCGGCTGCAGCTCTCCTCTTCGCCGGCCTGACTGTGTGGCTCTCCCGCTATGTGCTCGAGGAGGTGTAGGGCTAGCCGGGGCGAAAGGTATAGTCACAAGGTAAATTAGCTGTGACTATTTCTACGAAGCCATGGGTTTGCCACAATCGTTGGCCTAGAGGGTATGGGCTACTGGTGCAGCGGGTATGAGAAGTCCACGTAGGATGCGTCTGGACCTGCGCGGCTTCCAGCGGGCTAAGAGGGCCGGCCTGCTGCTGGCTTCCGTGGTTATAGTCGCCGCCTCGTTCACGGCAGCGCTGATTGAGCATGAGATGCACGTGGCTAACTACTATCTAAGCGTAAGCGGGTACTCGATAAGAAGCTCCAGTGTGTTCGACAGAGTTGTGCTGGGGTCATCAAAGCCTGTAGCGGTTATGTTCGAGTCACCCACGTGCCCTGTATGTAAGAGGATGTACCCCTACTGGGCGGTGCTGGAGCACGAGAGCGATAGGCTCCCCATACGCTTCCTCCACGTCATGTTCAGCCCCGCCACCCAGGACGTGTTTATGCGGTACCATGTGACCGACACGCCGACATTCATAGTGTTTGTTAACGGTAGGCCTGTGGCCAGGCACGTGGGCGCCTTCGGGGGCAGCAACATAACGAATGCTATGCTGGAATGGGCTCTCTTCTCCGTGGGCGCCGCCACGGTATCGGAGCCAGAGAAGCTTGCTCAGGAGGGCTGCGCGTGTTCAACGAGCGGTGCTCGGCCTGCCACGGGGAGGTGAAGGGTCTTGATAAGGCGTCTCTGGAGGCCTGGCTGTCCTCGCGTAGCGGGCAGCCCGACCTGCTGGCGGAGAAGATGAAGGAGGCTCTGGAGAAGAATATGACGCTCCGCAAGCTCTACGGCAGCTATGGAGAATTAATGGCGGCGGTAGCGTCTATGAGGAAGTACCTCCCGGACCTGTCATCCTACGAGATTGACAGGGCAGCCTACTTCCTCGACTACGTCTCGGCGATACTCGAGGGCAAGGCGGCCCCTAGGATAGTGGGCCGCAGGGCGCTAGCTAACACCACTACCGCCGCCCCGGTGCGTGGCGCCTCGAGCCCTCTCGAGGAGGCCGGCACTGCGGGGGCTAGCGCGGTGAGCGCGTTGGCGGCGCTCGCCGCCAGCGTGGTGGTCGCCTTCTCCCCCTGCGTGCTGCCGCTCTTGGCAACCTACGTCAGTGTAGTCGGTGCCTCCGGTAGAAGGGTCAGCGCCTCAGGCTGCGTGGCCTGCGGCGCCGCGTCCTTCGCCGGCGTTATAGCCATAGGGCTCGTGTTCGCCCTGGCCTCTAGCCTGGCCTCCTCGCTGCAGAGCATACTAGTCCCGGTTGTGGCAGCCGCGGTCGTGGCCGCCGGGGTGGCTAGCCTCCTCGGCGTCCCGGTGGAGCTTGAGGGGCTTGTAAGCACTCGCCGCGGCGGGTTGGCGGGGTTCTGCACGGTCTACGGCTTCCTGGCGGTCCAGTGCAACCTGCCTATAGTGGTCGGCGCCTTGCTGCTCGTGGCCAGCTCCGGGAACCTGGCCTCGGGGCTCCTGGTGGCGGGCAGCTTCGCGGCCGGTATCAGCATCCCGCTGGCGGCTGTCTACGCGGTGAGCCGTGTGGGCGGCAGCGTTGTCAGCAGGATCATGGCCAGGTATGACCTGCTAAGCCGTGTTGGTGGCGCGGTGCTTTTAGCCGCCGGCGTCTACCTCCTGCTATACTCCCTCCAGCTCGTCTAGCCCCGCGTATAGCTCCACTCGGCCGTGGATGGGAAGAGGTTGGGTAAGATGGCGCTTCCGCTCCACTATACTGGCGTGCTACCCTTGGCCTCCGGGGTCCTCGTAGCCGCCGGGGTGGCGGCTGCCCTAGGCCGGCGGGACGGCTCCAGGCTGCTGCGCTACGGCCTCCTGGCAGCGGTGCTGGGGTGGCTGCTATACGTCTCTGCTTTTGTCCGCCTCGACTACAGCTTGAAGGAGGTGTTCTGGGAGACTAGTCCAGGGCTGCCGGCCTGGATGAGGATAGCCTCCTCCTGGGCTGGCGGCGGAGGCAGCCTCTACCTCTTCACCGTGCTGGCTTCTCTCGCCGGCCTCTACCTGCTCCAGAGGCATAGGCGCCGCAGCTTCCAGGCGCTCTTGGGCAGCATAGTGCTGGCCGGGCTGGCGGCCGCGTTCCTCAACGATGCCTTCACACCTATGCAGGGGCACCCTGCCAGCGGCGCCGGGCTCAACCCGTTGCTGAAGAGCCCCTGGCTCTATCCTCACCCACTCAGCACCTTCAGCGGCTATGCCCTCCTCGCAGTGGCCGCGGCCGCGATGCTGACGGGGGAGAGGCGCCGCTGCCTGGTGGTGTATGAGCTAGGCTGGGCACTGTTAACCATTGGTATAATGCTTGGCGGCTACTGGAGCTACGAGACCTTCGGGTGGGGAGGCTACTGGGCCTGGGACCCTGTAGAGACGAGCGAGCTCATGGTATGGCTTGTGGCAACAGTGCTGCCCCACCTACTGATGACCCTGCCAAGCCTCTCAGCGTTCAACTCCGCCTGGCTGCTGAGCTCAGTGTTCATGGCTATGTATGTCACGCGTACAGGGCTCAGCCCGCTCCACAGCTTCGCAGCCCCCAGTGCTGGCGCTCTAGTGCTGCTGGCCGCGGGCCTGACCCCCGCAGCCTACGCAGTCTACCTCGCCGCCAGAAGGGGCGGGGAGGCGCTCTCAGAGGCTGCTGCCGTGCTCAGGCGCCGCCAGCCCTACACTGTGGGGCTGCTGGTAGCCGGCCTCGTGCTCGCCGCCGCGGCGGTCTACGTCTACGGCACCCTCTTCCTACCCTCAATACTGACGGCCATCGGCCGTGAGGTAAGCGTGCCGCAGATGGAGAGCGGCATCCGCTACTTCCACCCAGTACTATACCCGATGCTGGTCGTCCTCCTCGCGGCGATCCCGCTAGCCTTCACCGGCGACAGGCTGGGCTGGCGCGGCTACGCCGCCCTCACCGCATCGACCGCTATAGTGGCTACAGCCTTCGGGCTGGCCGCCTACCGCGGCACCTACCTCCTAGCCCCGCTCAGCCCGCTTGCGACAAACGCGATGATGGCCTTCGGCCTCCCATGGGCCCTCGTGGCCGCCGCCTCCGTGCTAGCCTACCTCGCCTACAAGCTGCGCCTCGGTCCCCGGAGGCTGCTGGCAGACCGGCTGACCAGCGTGTCCCTGCTCCACCTGGGCCTCGCCGTCACCGTTATAGGTGTGCTGCTCAGCGGCACCTACGCCTTCAACACCAAGTACACCTGGTACTACCAGCTGAAGCCCGGCGACTCGATAGAGCTGCCCGGAGGAGCTAGGCTAGTCTTCGAGGGCTATAGCTACGGGATAAGCAACTCCACCGTAGACATATACACAGACTACGTGGGCAGGAGCAGCACCTATATGCTAGCCTGGAGCACGATAAACTACATAAAGAGCGATATAGTGAGATTCCTCAACCTCTACAACCAGGGCAAGCAACTGGTAGCCAGGAACAAGACAATAGATTGGCTTCTCGGCATTGCCAGAAAGAGCCCGCTGGCCCTCAACAAGACCCTCGTAGTAAAGGCCAATGCCACGCTCAAGCTCTTCGACCTAGAGAGAAATACTACAGTAGTACTTGCTGGCGGCGAGCCCGTGGAGATAATACTCAGCAATGCATCAATAAACATCAATCTGAACATGAATCCCAACACGGGGATAATGAGTGTAAACCTGCTGCTGGTAGCCGGTAACCTGGCCATAGTGCTGCCTAGGAAGGCCCCACTGGAGCAGAAAATAGGCATACACCGGTTCATAGGCATAGAGCCCGGCAAGCCCCTCAGCATAGCTGTCGACGGGGTAAACATAACGGTGAGCCGCGCCGCCCTGCTCTCCGAAGCCCTGCTCTTCGCGGGCCAGGGCAGACCACTAGACCTGAAGGGGAGGACCATTAGCGGGAGCGACGCAGCCCTCTACATCTACGGCTCGATAGCGGCGCCGGGGGGCGGCGGCATCGAGGTGCCCTCACAGCTGCCGCAGGCGGTCAGCGCCTACATAGTAGCCTCCGCAGACCCTACAATGCGCAGGGTTATCCGGCTGATAGAGCACTCATCGATCTACAGCATACTGACGAACACGAGCCGGCTGGAGGCGGTAATAAGCTCGCCAAAATGCCTGAGAGGAGTCCACAGCTGCATGGGCTATGTCGCCGCCCCGAAGCTCGTGCCGGAGACAGCCTGGCTTGATGTGAAGCTGAGGCTCGACCAGGGCAGCTCCCACAGGGATGTAAGGGTGCGCATCCGCTTCGAGGCCTACGGCGAGGTTCAGGGTATACACGGCCTAGTATCAAAAGTCATACCCATAGCTAACGGGCTCGGCGACGTCTATGTAGTGGTGAGCCCGCCTGTAGTGGAGGGCTACATTGGCGGTAGGGCGGCTTACCACGAGCTGCTCATATACTACCTGCACGAGGCGTTTAAGCAGCTGCCGCCGGAGAAGCGCCTAGCGCTGGCAGCCCTCATGGCTGCTGGCTACAATATTGACGTGCTCCGGGACGGCGTGGTGGATAATAGTGAGAGGCAGCAGCTCGAGGCCACGCTTATGGACCTCTACCTTCTAGCCGAGAACTTCAATCCTGCGAACTCGACTATAGCCAGGGAGGGCCTCCACGTAGAGGTCAAGGTGATACCCGGCGTCAGGCTTGTATGGCTCGGCCCCCTGGTCATGGCGCTAGCAGCCGTCTATGCCGCGGCCTCGAGAGTCGCAGCCTACAGGGAGGGTGGCAGGTGACAAGGTGCCTGCGGAAATGTCGGGCTTGAGCATTAAATACCCTTTTACCGCATCGATTACCCCTTGGTGAAGGAGCAGCTATGCCTCCACGAGGCTTCGCAAGGCTCGCGGCGCCGCTCCTAGCGCTGCTAGCCCTCGTAGACGCTGGCCTCGTGATCTATGCTGTGTACCATGCCCCCTACCCGCTGCGGGTCAGCCTGGGCTCGCCCACAGCCTACCTGAACATCTACATACACATACCCATGGCCTGGGGCAGCTACCTTCTCTACACGCTAGCATTCGCCTCGGCCATACTCTACCTGACACGCGGGAAGGAGAAGCTAGACGCCTACGTGAGAGCCTTCGTGCTTACCGGATCCCTCTACGCAGTGTTCACGCTCGTCAGCGGCATGGCGTGGGCCAGCGAGTCCTGGGGCGCAGCCTGGTCCTGGGATCCAAGGGAGACCGGTGTGCTCCTCCTACTCCTCGCATACATCCTCTACTTCGTGCTCCGCTCCAGTATACCTGACCCCGATAGGGCTAGCAGGCTAAGCGCAGTCTACGCTGTCGCCGCCTACTCCATGGTGCCTATAAGCTTCCTGGCTCCCCGTGTAGCCGCCTCGAGCCTGCACCCCACCGTGGAGAACTTCAGGGATTTCATGGAGCAGCCAGCCGTGCTGAGAGTATTTATAGCCAGGGTCCTCATGGCCTCTGTGATAGCGGTGCTGCTGAGCTATACACTGGCGGAGCGCCTCCGGGGGGAGGAGATCCCGTTTACGCGCAGTCTTCGCTACGTAGGCGCCGGCCTTGTGATGCTTGGCATGGTGATAGGCTTTATAGTGGCCTCCCCCTACCTCGCCGGTGGCGTGGAGCGTGTACTAGGTGCCAGGCTTGTTAACGGCTCCGTGGTGGCGCTCAACCTCTCAGGGAGCGGCTACGTGAAGCTTGCCAAGCCGCTCCACGTGCAGGTGGTTGATGGCAAGCCCAGCATAATCGGTCATATAGTGAGGCTTAATGGAGGAAGCGTGGAGATAGTAATACACTGGAGTGTGGCGCTCAACGCGGCTATGTACATGGTTCTACTAGGCCTACTGATGCTCTATATATCTAGGCTCCGTAACTCTACGAGGTAAGTCTTATACTAACGCAGTCGCCCAGCCCCCAGCATGGGGTCTGTATGGTTAAAGCAGGTAAATACATCGTCTTAGCAGGGGTTTTGTTCGCGCTTCTCTTCGCCATAGGGCTTGTAGGCATAAAATCCTCCGACTACCGGGATGTATCGAGTCTAAAGAACCTCGAGTACAAGGCCTACGTTACGGTCAAGGGGCGGCCGGTCAGCCTGAGCGGCACCTACCTGCTCCGGGTGGGAGACACGCTATTCCTAGTCAAGGGGTATGGCTCCTACGCCGTGGCTAGCAGGGTAAGCGGCCCCCGCTTCGGCAGCGACGATAGCTATGCAGTGTTCATACTAGAGGGGCAGGATGGCCATACAAAGATCCTAGCACTATACAGTGCAACGACCTTCAAGACCCTCTATGGCGGCAGCCCTGCAGTCTCCTCGAGGATAGTGGTAGAGGGTACCTACGACCCAGCCCTGGAGGCGGTCCTCCTGGATCCCTCCACAGGCTCCAGGGTAGCCGGCCCCTATAGTGTGCTCCTAGTGTCCAAGATATTCGAGGGCTGTCACGAGAGCTATAAGGCGCCCGCTGGGAGGGTTGAGGGCTAGACCAGCGCGGCGCCATCCAGTTACATCCTCGAGCCCTTCTCAGAGTTTTCACGCAACCCTTGGTCCCCCTCCTCTAAGCACGTCTCCTGATGCTGGGTCGCGTAGAGCCCCGGTCCTCTCCGCATCTGGGGCCTGGCGGACCCGCGGAGGATCCTCCGGGAACTTCTATCATCCTGTGGCAGGCGTGTATGGAGGGAATTCTTTCGGGCTAATTCTTATTGTAAGCCTCGGCCCTAGCAGATTTAATCATGGCAGAATGCCTGGCGGAGCGCGTCTGGCGTAGCGGCTAGATCATGGAGGTGAATGCGTTGAGAAACGGGTGGCTCCGTGGCTCTAGGGCTGTAGCCATCCTCATGCTGTTGTCCATGGTCGTGTTGTCGCTAGCCCTTGCAGCCAGGGCCGGCGCCGAGCAAGCTGGCCAGCAGCTCTACCAGATATACCCATGCACAAAGTGCCATGCTGCCATGAACTTGCCGGGCAACCGTAAGGTGGTGCCCTTCCACGGTATAAACCTTACAAAGGGCGCCCATCGTGGCCTTGTATGCTCCAACTGCCACCGGCCGCCTACAATGATAAACCTTGTGGGGGGTGCGAAGGTCTACATACCTGGGCCCCATAGCCGGGACAAGCTGATGGAGACCAACAAGGTCTGCGCCGTCTGCCATCCACGCGAGTACAGGGACTACATCAACTTGGTCCACGGCAATAAGACGTTCGTATGCCAGGGCGGCAAGGTGGTTAAGGTTAAGGGCTACAAGGGCGTCATATACAACTTCCACATCTGCCCCAGCTACAAGGACCTGAAGACGGTGCCTGCGAGGGCCTGCGTCGAGTGCCACGACCCCCACAACCCGGTGCTCAAGGCCCTCAACATACTCCCGGAGCCTTCCTTTAGGCCGCCGCCCCCCAATGAGAGCAGCGTCACCTATGGCAACATAGCGGCGGTTGTAGGGGGCCTGATCCTCGTCCTGGGAGCACTCGTTCTGCCCTATGAGCGCTCCCGTAAGAACTCCTCTGGAGCCTGAATCCCGGGGTGTCTCGGCTTGTCGGGCGGGGTGGATAGGTCTAGAAGGGATTTCCTCAAGGCGGCTGCGCTCGCGGCCGGCGCCTCAGCTGTATCGTTCATAGCTGTCGACAGGTCCCACCTAAGGAAGATACTGGTGCCGGTCAAAATCGAGGACCTGGTCGCCGAGGCTGCCGAGGCAGGCTCGCCCCTGGAGAGGAGGGCGCGAGAGAAGGAGGTCAAGATAAAGAGGTGGTGCAGCGCGGAGGCTGAGAAGATATGCAGGGCGAGGGGTGAGAGCTCCGATGCTTGCAGGGAGGCGCGGAAACGCTGCGCGATGATAAGGGTTAAGGCCACCGGGCCCCGGAAGGGAGTACGCTACGCAATGGCGCTCGACGTCAATAAGTGTATTGGCTGCCGCCGCTGCGCCTACGCCTGCGTTATGGAGAACAACCAGGCTAGGAACCTGCACATAGAGTGGATAAAAGTAGTCGAGATGCCCCGGAAGGAAATGGAGATAACGGAGGCCAACATGCACTATAACGATGCGCCGAAGCCGGACAAGGTGTACGTGCCGATAGCCTGCATGCACTGCGAGGACCCGCCGTGCGTCATGGTGTGCCCGGTGCGGGCCACCTGGAAGGAGCCCGACGGCATAGTGGTGGTCGACTACGACCGCTGTATAGGCTGCAGGTACTGTATGGTCGCCTGTCCCTACGGCGCCCGCCACTTCAACTGGGCCAAGCCCTACATACCGGTGACGGAGCTAAACCCCAATATGCATATACTCGGCAATATACCGAGGCAGCCCCACGTGATGGAGAAGTGCACCTGGTGCATCCAGCGCACCCGTGACGGCGGGGTGCCGGCGTGCGTCGAAGTCTGCCCCGTCGGCGCCAGGGTGTTCGGAGACCTCAACGACCCCAATAGCCCAATACGAAGGGTGTTGGAGGAGTACGGCGCCTTCGTGCTTAAGCCCGAGGCGGGTACCAAGCCCAGGTTCTTCTACTTCTTCGGCCCAGCCCGCACGCCTCCACGCAAGCAAGCTGCAGCCGAGGGGCAGGTAGGGGGTGGCCACGCGTGAGCAGGGAGAGCCCTAGTCTCTGGGGTACAATAAAGTACATTGTGAGAGAGGCCCTGGTCTCGGACAACCCGCGCTACTATGCAGCGGGGCTGGGGCTGCTGCTGGTAGCCATCTACGGCCTCTACCTCTGGATATTCGTGCAGCACGCCCCCATATTCCTTGGAAGCGACAAGGGCGGGCTTATACTAACGGCAATGAATGACAGCGTTGCATGGGGGCTCTACATATCCTTCTTCATATTCTGGGTCGGTGTAGCCGCCGCCGGCATAGCCTTCGGCCTGGCTGCATATGTGTTCGGGGACGAGGAGTTCAAGAAGATAGCCCCGTTAAGTGAGGTACAAGCCGTAGCAGCACTCATAACCGTGCTAATGCTTATCGTCGTCGATCTCGGCAGGCCAATACGCGCGCTCATACTGATGCCCCAGCTGCCCAACCTACACTCGATGCTCGACTGGGACTTCATAGTGATAACTGGCTACCTCACCATAAACCTGATAGGGGTGCTAGCATCGGTCCACTACTACCGCCAGGACAAGCCGCTACCCAAGAAGTTCATAGTGCCCTTCATAACAATAGCAGCGCCCTTCGCCATAGGTATACACACGGTAACCGGATTCATCTCCCAGGCGTTAACAGCGAGGCCTATATGGAACAGTCCACTGTTGGCCCCCGAGTACGTTGCCACGGCGTTCGCCAGCGGTCCAGCCATACTGCTGGTAGCCCTCTACATAGCTGAAAGATATGTGGATGGGTTCAAGATAGATGTCCAGGTCTACAGAAGGACGCTCTACGTTATAGTGGGCGGCCTAGTAGTAGGCCTCTACTTCACCCTCAGCGATGCGCAGGAGATATTCTGGTACACCACAGAGCCCCTCAAGAAGGCACAGGCAGCAACGATGTTCCTGGGGCAGCATCTGCCGTACGTGTCGGTGCTGGCATGGCTCTGGATATCTCTAGGCGCCGCCGCTGTCATACTAAGCCTGTTGCCGCGCATCCACAGCACTAAGAGGGGCATATTATTCATAGCATCGCTCACGATAGTAGCTGTCGTGGCCGAGAAGACTATGAGGATAGTGCTGCCAGCCTTCGAGCCCAGCACCCTGGGCGAGGTGAGGCCATACTACCCGACGCCGATAGAGATAGGTATAACCATTGGCGTGCACGCCCTCGGCATACTAGTATACCTGCTGCTCGCCAGGCCAACCCTCAAGGCTGTGATGGCCCACTACTTTAAGACATCTTAGGCCGGCCCCTGCTCTGGGACGGTTTACCGGCTCGGCAAAGTTCATGGATTTTTCAATGCCCCCGCATCCGTATGCTCTGCCCCCAAAGGGTGAAGTGGGTACAAAGAGTGAGTACAAGAGTATTAAATACACATAGGAAACCCATAGGTGAAGCACGGGGTATGAGGGTATGAGGCGTGCTATCCCTCTAGCCCTAGCCGTCGCGGTAATACTGATAGGCGTTGCCTCACCCGTTTTCGCCGCTGGCGTTCTCTCGGATCAGCAGGCTAAGCAGGAGTTCGCATCTAAAGGCTGCAGCAGCTGTCATAACGGCGGGCTCGCACCCACCTTTGAGGGCGTTGTCAAGAAGATTAGAGAATGGGCCTCCACGTACCCTAGCCTCGACAAGGCTGTAGAGTCTGAGGCCCCTCACTTCAAGATGTTCCAGAATGCTAAGACATGGGACCAGCTGATGAGCATGAAGCCGGGCATGACTCCAGAGCTTAAGGCATACTTCGAGCACGTATTCAACAGCGCCAGGGGCGCTGGCGCGGGCCAGGCCGCCACGACTACTATATCGACGGCCTCTGCCACATCTACTACAGCAACCGCTAGTGCAACGACTACGACCTCTACGCAGGCACCCGCCGCTACCACTACAGCCGCGACCACCCCGAGCTACACCACGTTACCCAGCGTGGCCACGCCTAATCCATCCCAGCAGAGCAAGGGACTCGTGAACACCGCCCTGCCGATAGGCATAGCAGTGCTCGTCATAGCCATAGTGGCTCTCGCCGTCGCTCTCCTCCGGGCCCGGCGCTAGGCCTCCTTCTGAACTTAAGGCTTTTTAAATAAGGCCCGGGAGCTCCCGGGCCCATTTCTCCCAGGCCTAGAGTGCGTGAGGGCGCGGATCCCCCTTGCAAGCCTGTGTGCTGGAAGCCATAGACGTCTGGAAACGCTATGACTGGAGCCGTGGCTGGGTGCTGAGGGGGGTGAACCTCTGCGCCGGGGCGGGCGGGGGAGTGCTGATAGTCGGGCCCAACGGGTCTGGCAAGACGACGCTCCTACGTATACTCGTCGGGCTGACCAGGCCGAGCCGCGGCAGGGTACTGGTGGAGGGGCAGCCGCCCAGCCTCCCGGGCGCTAGACGCTTCGTCGGGGTCGTGCTCCACCATAGCCTCCTCTACGACGAGCTCACCGTCCGGGAGAACCTCGAGTACTACGCCAGGCTCTACGGCGTTGAGGGCTACGAGCCGGAGGGCGACGAGGTGGTAGAGGTGCTCGGGCTCCACCGCTATCTCGACACCAGGGCCGGGGAGCTGAGCTTCGGGTGGAAGAAGAGGGCTAACATAGCCCGCGCGCTGCTCCATAGGCCCAGGGCGCTGGTCATAGACGAGCCCTTCACGGGCCTAGACGATGAGGCGTCGGAGTCGCTGAGCAGCCTTCTAGAGAGCCTGCTACGCCGCGGAGTCGCAGTGGTAGCCACCTCTCCTCAGAGAGGTGTGGCGGATGCACTCCCCGGCTTCAGGGTATACAGGATAGAGTCTGGGCGGCTCGTGCCAGTGGAGTAGCCCGGGGGCCCTGCGCTACTGCTATCCATTTCCTAGGGGCTTCTCGGGGCCGCGGCCACCGCCTCCAGCGCCTTCCTCGCGGCCTCGCGGCCGGCTCGGAGGGCCGCCAGGTTGATCTCCGCCGCCCGCGGCCAGGCCTCGCGTATAGCCTCCTCCACGGCTGCCTCGTCAATATAGCCCTCGAACACCCCGGCCTCGAGGGCAGCACCCAGGAGGACCATGTTGGCAACCCTCGAGTCGCCGAGCCTCAGGGCCTCGCTGGTGGCCGGCACGACTACCAGCCTGCCGGCCCTCCTCCCCAGCTCCTCTATGAGCCTCTGGGCCGGGGGCACCTCTACGCCGGGCAGCGGCGGGGGCACGAGGTAGTCGTTGACCACCACCGTGCCCCCGGGGCGGAGGTAGGCTAGGCTCCTAACAGCCTCTATAAGCTCCATGGAGAGTACCGCGTCCGCGGCTCCCCGGGGCACCAGGGGGGCGTCCACGTCGCCCAGCCTAACGTGGACAGTCACTATGCCACCCCTCTGGCTGAGCCCATGGGTCTCCGCCACCAGCGCGTCCACGCCGCGGCGCAGCGCCGCCCTCGCTATTATGGTCGAGAGCGTTATGAGGCCCTGGCCCCCCACGCCGCTTACAAGGATGTTGAGGCTCCCAGCCAACCCTCTACCCCCTCCCTAGCTCGGCTTGGCTGTCCTCATAAGCTTCTCCCACTCCGCCGGAGGCTCATGGCTCGGCTTGAAGGCGCCGAAGGGGCAGACCTGGACGCACTCCCCGCAGCCGGTGCAGAGAGCAGGGTCTATCACAGCCTTGCCGCCCTCGCCCCTCATTATGGCGGGGCAGTTGAACACAGTGTAGCATATCCCGCAGCCGGTGCACTTCTCCTGGTCCACATAGTAGACAGGGGGCCTCACCCCCTGGCGGCGAGCCTGCTGGAGCGCCACTAGTATGCAGGCACCCCTCGCCACCAGCACCGCGGGCTTCCTCTCCTCGACCACGTAGCGCAGCGCCTCGAGCAGCTTCGCCTCCGAGTCCTTTACGTCGAAGGCGTCGCTAACCAACACCTTCTCTACACCAGCGCCCCTAGCCACGTCCTCTATCCTAACCTCCGGCGCCCTGTGGCCCTCCGCGTCAACACCCACCCCTGGGTGGGGCTGGTGCCCCGTCATCGCGGTGGTATGGTTGTCGAGCACTATCACGAGCATGGGCGCCCGGTTGTAGACAGCGTTCATTAGCCCGGTTACCCCGCTGTGGTAGAACGTGGAGTCCCCTATGATGGCTATTACTACCCTCCTATCGTCCCGGAGCGTGTGGGCCATGCCGCTGCCGGCGCTTATACTAGCCCCCATGTCTATAATGATATCCTGCATCTCGAAGGGCGGGAGTATGCCCAGGCTGTAGCAGCCTATATCCCCGCTGTAGACTGGCCGGAGCCTCAGCCTGTTCACGGCGCGGCGCAGGGCGTAGAAGAAGCTGCGGTAGGGGCAGCCGGCGCACAGCACCGGGGGCCTCGGGGGCAGCTTGACGCCGGGCTCCCAGGCCCCGCCCCCGGCCCAGGAGGGGGGCTCCCGGCCGAGGAGCTTCGCGAGCGCGGCCGCCACCACCCCCAGGCCCAGCTCCCCGTGGCGGGGTAGCAGCCTCTCGGGCCCACGCTTGCCCAGTATCCTGGCCCCGGAGCCCAGCTCGGCCGCGGCGGTCTTGAGCTGGATCTCTACAACCGGGTCGCCCTCCTCCACAACGAGTACGGTGTCGTGACTGAGCGCCTTCTCCGCCAGGGGCCCAGGCAGCGGCACTGGAGTGGCCAGGGCGTAGATGGTCACGTCCTCCTCGGCGCCAAGTATCCTTGCAGCCTCCCTGGCGTAGCGGTAGCCTATCCCCGAGGCCACTATCGCCACCGGCCCGTCCCCCTCGACGCGGTTGAGAGGGAACCCCGCGAGCTCCCTCCCAAGCCTGTCCCAGTCCTCCAGAAGCTCCAGCCGGTGCCTCCTGGCATACTCTGGTACCAGCGTCCACCGGGCCGGGTCCTTGGAGAACTCCCCCCGGGGCTCCAGGGCCTCTATGCTCACCGGCCCCGTCTCCACCGCCGCCCGGGTGTGCGCTATCCTCGTGGTGGTGCGGAGGAGGAAGGGCCTCCGGTAGCGGGCGCTGTACTCGAGCGCCAGCCGGGCCGCCTCCTTAGCGTCCTGCGCCCCCGTCGGCTCCACCACCGGCACGTAGGCGTGGAGCCCGTACCACCTATTGTCCTGCTCATTCTGGCTGCTCCACATCCAGGGGTCGTCGGCCGAGACTACAACCAGGGCGCCCCCGACCCCCAGGTAGGCGCTGCTGAAGAACGGGTCGGCCGCCACGTTGAGGCCGACATGCTTCATAGCGGCTATAGCCCTGGCACCGGTTATGGCGGCGCCCAGCGCGGCCTCCAGGGCAACCTTCTCGTTGACGCTCCACTCAACGTACGGCCTGCCCCCGTAGAGCCTTGAGGCCGCAGCCAGCGCCTCCACTATCTCGGTGCTCGGGGTGCCCGGGTAAGCGGCGGCGAACTGGACCCCGGCCTCCAGGAAGCCGCGGGCTATGGCCTCGTTACCCAGCATGAGCAGCCTCCTTCCAGGCGGCGCCGTGACACCCAGGTAGCGCGGCACGTCCTCCACCCAGCTAGGGTCTCGGCCTTGAACGGGTCCCGCAGGGGGCTAGAAGTGGGAGGTTTAAGGGGCTTGCCGCTGCCACTACACCCCTCCGGCGGGAAAACAGCTGGCCAGTGAACCGGGCCCCCGGGGGCGTAATGGCTCTAGGCCCCTCTGCGGGATAGGGCCCGGCCGCAGGGGGCAGCGATGCTAGCCGCGATGTAAGCCGCCAGCGAGGCAGCGATGGTGACGGCGAAGCTGAGGTCTGCGAGCGGTGCGGCAATGTGGGCGGCCCTCGAAGCCCCGTAGGCGAGCGCCACCAGTGCCCCCACCAGCGAGGATGCCACCACGGCTGCCCTGCTACGAGCCCCCATCACGGTGGCTACAACGGGCACCAGGAAGGCGCCGGCTGTGAGAGTCCACCCGGTCTTGAATATAGTTGTAACCGCGCTCGCCAGCTCCTTCGGCAGGGAGAGGGTGGCCACAGCTATGCCGGCGGCCACTATCATTGAGAGGAAGCTGGCTGCACGCAGGGCTCTGGTATCCCTCACACCTAGCACATCGTATATCACGGCGCTCCCTACGGTGAGCGCTATCGAGTCAGCGGTGCTCATTGCGGCTGCGAGCACAGCCGCCGAGAACATGGCAGCCCCCACCGGCCCCATGACAATGCTCGCCAGCGCTGGTATAGCCTTCAAGGGGTCCGAGGGCGGGTGGCTCTGGAGGATGACCGCCGCGGCCAGCCCGGAGAGGAAGCTGCCATACGTCACTATGAAGGCGAAGAGGGTTGCTATCCCCGTGGCGCGGCGCACAACCCTAGGGCCACGGGCGGTGTAGAACCTGTTAACCAGCTGTGGCAGCCCCCAGACAGCGATGCTGGTCAGCAGCGCTAGGTCGAATATGAGCCTAAGGTTTATCTTACTCGGCGGGAGCGCCGGCTTAGCGTTCTCCAGGGCTGCTAGGCCCCCGGCATGCCCGAGGGAGAACGCCAGCAGGACAGCCACGCCCGCGGCCACTATCACGCCCTGGAGGGTGTCCGTCCACGCCACGCTGTACATGCCCCCGAGGGCCACGTAGACAGCCATTATGGCGGCTATCACGAAGGCCGCGGCCGCCAGGTTCACGTGGAACACGGTCCCAACCATTGCCGCCGCGCCGCTTATCACGGTGGCGGCATAGAGCGTGAGACCTACCGCGGCCATTAGGCCTAGTAGCCTCTGCAGCCCCCTGCTCGAGTAGATCCTCCCGAAGAGCTCCGGCACCGTTAGGGCGTTGTGCTCCAGGCTCAGCGTGTTTATCCTGCGCCCCAGGAGCATGAAGGTGGCTAGGGCACCGAGCACAACATTGAAAAGGGGTATCAGGAGGCTCGGCTGGCCCCACATGTACGCCCAGGCGCCGCCGACGACTATAACAACGCTCGAGAAGTAGGTGGCGCCGAAGGTGAAGGCTAGCAGCCAGTCGCCTATCTCCCTATTAGCCACCAGGAAGCCCTCTATCGTATCCGCCTTGGACTTGAAGACGGCGCCGAGGGCTAGGCTGGCAGCCAGGTAGGCCGCGACAACGCTCTCTGAGATCAAGGGGGCTACTCCACCTCTACCCGCCTACTCCTACTCTCATCGATAATGCCTGTGGCGGCCTCCGAGGCGCCGCCGGAGAGGCTGTACGCAAACCCGGCTATGACGGCTGCAAACCCGGCTATGAGGGCTGCCAGAAGCAACGCCATGGCCCGGCCCCCACGCCTCCAGGGGCCGGGCTGCAGTGCTAAAAGTTTTAGCGGTGGGCTTCCAGGGGGCAAGCATTTAGGCTGGAGCCCCCCAGCACTCGGCCTAGGAGCCCCGGTGGTCGCGGTGGCTGGGAAGCCGAGGATCCTGCATCCCATAGAGAGGGCCAGCCGGGAGGAGATAGAGAAGATCCAGCTCCAGCGGCTGCGGGAGACCGTGAAGAGGGCCTACGAGAACGTGCCGTTCTACCGCAAGAAGCTGAGGGAGGCGGGTGTACGCCCCGAGGACGTGAAGAGCCTGGAGGACGTGAGAAAGCTCCCCTTCACAGTGAAGAACGACCTGCGGGAGAACTACCCCTACGGGCTCTTCGCAGTCCCCCTCAGCGAGATCCTAGAGGTGCATGCCAGCAGCGGCACCACGGGCAAGCCGACCGTTGTGGGCTACACTAGGAGGGACCTCGACAACTGGGCCGAGCTCATGGCCCGCAGCCTGGCAGCGGCAGGCGTGACGAGGGAGGACATAGTGTACATAGCGCTTGGCTACCACTGGTTCACCGGAGGCCTCGGCTTCCACTATGGGGCCCAGAGGCTCGGAGCCCTAGCGGTGCCGGCGGGCACGGGGTTCACACAGCGCCACGTGATGATGATAAGGGACCTCGGCGCCACGGTTCTAGCGGCGGTGCCCAACTACGCTCTCCGCCTCGCCGAGGTAGCCCTCGAGATGGGTGTCGACCCGGCCCGCGACACCAAGGCCAGGACGGGGGTCTTCGGCGCCGAGATGTGGAGCGAGGAGCTTAGGAGGAGGATAAACAAGCTGTGGGACATGGACAGCTACGATATCTATGGTATGAGCGAGCTCTACGGCCCCGGCACAGCCATGGAGTGCCACCTTCACGACGGGCTCCACGTCTGGGAGGACCACTACCTGGTGGAGGTCGTGGACCCGAAGACCGGCGAGCCGGTGGAGCCGGAGGAGAAGGGTGTGCTGGTCGTAACCCCGCTCACACACGATGCCATGCCTCTCCTCCGCTACTGGACCAATGACATAACCTTCATCTATGACAGCAGGAGCTGCGACTGTGGAAGGACTATGAGGCGTATAGGCAGGATAGTGGGCAGGGCGGACGACATGCTTGTGATTAATGGTGTGAACGTGTTCCCCTCTGCGGTGGAGGAGGTGCTTCTCAGCGAGCCCCGGGTGAACCACCACTACCAGATAGTGGTTGAGCGCGAGGGCAACCTGGACAGGATGTACGTGTTCGTGGAGGCTGCCAGGAAGATGAGCGAGGAGGAGAAGCAGCGGCTGGCCTCGGAGCTGCAGTACAGGCTACACGAGGTCCTCATGATAAACCCGAGGGTGCGGGTACTGGACCCCGGCGAGCTGCCGCGCCAGGAGGGCGGCAAGGCCAAGAGGGTGATCGACCGGAGGAGGCTCTAGCACTCCGGGGCGGTCACCGCTGCTCCTATCCAGATACCAGATATGATAGGGACCCCTCCCTGCAGTGCCCTCTTCCCGTTCAAGGCCTCCTTCTTGATAAGGGGCCCGGGGGAGCCTAGGCTCCCCGTGGGGGTCCTAGTGGCGTCAACACTGGAGCCGGAGGAGCTACCGTGGCTACGCCGCCACCGGGAGATGCAGCGGCTAGTGGAGACCGTTAGGAGGCTCAGGGAGACCCATGTATACAGCTCAGAGGAGATAGTGAGGATTGTGGGGGAGAGGTACCGGCGTGTCAAGCCGCGGCGCCGGGGGCTGCGGGGCAGGATAGAGCTGGAGCTGCGCAGGCTCGAGGTGGTGTTCAACGTATCCTACTCCCGCCTCGTGCAGGTGGCCCGCCTTCCCTCGACCAGGGAGATGAGCGAGTTCCACCGGGCCCTGGTGCTCAGCTTCGTCGGGGATGAGTATGACGAAGCACTGAAGGCTGTGCGCAGGGCGCTCCGCGTGATAAGGGAGTTCTGGAACCAGTACCGCCTCCTCATAGCCTCCTCCCAGGACGCCCGGGAGGCGGCCCAGCTGAGGAGGGAGGGGAGCGGCCGCATCCTCTCCGTGGTCAGGAGGCTGAGGAGGAGGCTCGAGGTCCTCGAGAGAGTGAGGAGGGAGCTGCTGCGCACCCACGTGGTCTCCGAGGGCCTCCCGATAGTGGTTGTGGCGGGGATACCCAGCGCTGGCAAGTCCACCCTTGTCCGCCGCCTCTCGACAGCGGAGCCGGAGGTGGCGGCCTACCCGTTTACCACCAAGACGGTTATAGTCGGGAAGGCTCGTGTGGGAAGCATCTACTTCTACATGGTTGATACCCCCGGCATACTTGAGAGGCCGGTGGAGCAGCACAACGAGATAGAGAGGAAGGCCTATGCCGCCCTCAAGTCGCTCCCGGACATAGTGCTCTTCCTAGTAGACCCGTCGCCCGAGAAGGTGCAGGACACCGAGAGCCAGATGAAGCTCCTCAGGGAGATATACCATGGCATAGTGGAGGGCCGGGGCGCGGGCCTCCTGGTAGCGGTGAACAAGGTGGATGCCACGCCTAGAGAGTGGCTGGAGGAGACCCTGGACACGGTCTCGGGCGCGCTTCAAGGAATCGGGTCCGCGAGCCTCTGCTCCCCCCGGCCCTTGTTCATCTCAGCCGTTACCGGGGAGGGCCTCGGCGAGCTGCTCGACGTCGTGCAGCGCTGCCTCCGGGCGAAGACGCCCTGGCTCTTCGGCGGCTAGCCCCTGCGCTGGTAGCATATCCCACCGACTCGGAGGAGGAAGGGCTTCTCCAGCTCTCCCCCCTCCATTAGCTCCATGCGGGCCTCGGGAATCAGGCGCTTCACGACCTCTATGTTTGTCCAGGCGTGCATGGTGAGCCTCGCGCCGCCTAGCATGGACTCGCCACAGGCCAGCGCTGCGTAGGGTATGAGCATGTCAGAGGCGTGCCGGTCCAGCGCCATGCCGGTGGATAGGTCCTCGAGAAGCTTCTCCGCGGCTTCTCCGCCGACCTTCTCCGCGGGCTTGCCCTTAGCTCCCAGAGAGTCGCCTCCCAGTACGCTGTTCTCCGTATACGCCCAGACCACTATCCCGCTCCCAGGGCCCAGGTGTGGGTCGCGGCCGGGCTCGTACCACTCGGTCTCGATGCTGACGGGTACACCCGGGTACTTCGACTCTATGAGCTTCTTGGCTGCCCTGGCCTGCCTCTCGGCCACGTGCCTCGGTAGCCGGACGGCGTGGCTCAGTCCCTCGAAAGCCTTCACAGCCCCGGCGCGGTCGAGCCTCGCCGCAGCGAGCCTCCCCGGGGGCTCCGGCACCTCCACCACGACTATCCCGCCTCCCCGGGGATAGTGGCCCCTTCTCCGCAGGATGACGCGGAACCGGTAGCCCATCCTCTCCAGGAGCCTGGACAGCACGAACCTGACATAGTCTATAGGGGGGCTCCAGGGCACGTCGGTGCCTCCCCTTATCTCGAGCTCGACCGGCCCAGGCGCGTAGGCCAGGACCGGGAGGACGGCCTGGAGCACCAGGGTGATGCTCCCAGCCGTCCCTATGTCGAAGCGGAAGCGGCCGCCCCGGAGCCCCCCTGGCAGGAATGTCAGCTCCGTAGAGCCCAGCCGGAGCCCCTCAACCCTCGCCCCGGAGACCTCTGCCACGGCCCTCACGGAGGTGAGGTGCTGACGCTGGAGCCCGGGCCGGGGCCTCTTCGCTCTAATGTTTACTATCCTCACGGGCCTGCCGAGGAGGGCTGAGAGGGCCAGGGTGGTCCGCAGTATCTGGCCGCCCCCCTCCCCCATGCTGCCATCGATTACAACCGGCTCCATGGCGGCCCTAGTCCCTCCTGGATATGGTTGTGAGCCTCTCGACCCCCTTAACCTCGTCTATGAACCTGGCCACGCTCGGGGGCACGAGCATCCTCCAGGACTCGTCGCCCATGAGCATCAGCTCCCGTATCCTCGTGGCGCTGTACTCCCTGCGGCTGAAGGCGGGCGGGGCCTCTACCGGGTAGCCGTACTCCGTGAAGAGCCTCTCCACGAGCGGGTTCCTGGTGAACACTACGTGGAAGCGCGGGAGGAGCAGCTCCAGGTACCTAGGCCATACATGGTTCATAGCGATGTCCGGGACCGGGATTATCATGATGCGCGACGCGTCGACCCCCGCGTCGCGGAGGCCCAGCCGCAGCATCTCGATCCTCTCCCCGGCGGTGAAGGGGTTTCGGAGCGTGTGGCTCTCCTGCGCCGAGCCAACAACCACTACCAGCTCGTCGACGCGGTCGAGGCACCACTTTATAACCTCTATATGGCCCCAATGGGGAGGCTGGAAGCGCCCGACAAAGAGGCCGCGCTTCAAGGCCCCCGCCTCCATCCGCGCCAGGCCGCCCCTAAGGCTCCTCGATCCCTTCTGGGGGTGCCACGGTCCTGGCTGCCGGGAAAACAGTCTACCGCAGGGCTCTGGAGAGGCTGGAGACGCTGCTCAGGGGGCTGGAGCGGGACGAGGAGCTATTGACCCGGGCGAGGGAGCTGGCGTCGAGGTACAGCTTTATCCACATTCACCAGGCCCTCCGCTACCTAGCCCTCCTAGGCGGGGAGGCTGAGAGACTCCTCTCCATAGGCGAGAAGGACGTGATGAAGACTATAAGGGTTAACACTCTGCTCACCAGTGTTGAGGAGCTTGAGGAGAGGCTGGCCGCTAAGGGCGTCGTGACCAGGCGCCACCCATACATATGGTACGGCCTCGTCGTCGAGGAGACACCCTACTCCATAGGTGCGCTCCACGAATATATGCAAGGCCTCTACACTATCCAGGGCCCGGCCTCGATGATGGCGGTGCCTGCCCTCCGGCCCGAGGAGGCGGGCAGGATAGCAGACATGTGCGCGGGCGCGGGCGTTAAGACTAGCCAGATAGCCCAGCACAACCCCGAGGCCCCTATACTGGCCCTTGACATTAATTCAAGGAAGCTGCTAGCATTGAAGAACAATATGAGCAGGCTGGCGGTATTCAACGTGGCAGCACTCCACATGGACGCTAGGCGGCTCCCGGGGCTGGGGCGTTTCGACGCAGTACTCCTCGACGCTCCCTGCAGCGGCGAGGGCCTCCTCCCCTTCCCCCGGGGCCGGTGGAGGAGGAGTTTCAGCGACATACTCTCCAGGGTGGAGCTGCAGCTGCAGCTTCTCGACGCAGGGCTCGACGCCCTGGAGCCTGGTGGAGTACTGGTATACGCCACGTGCAGCATAGCTGTAGAGGAGAACGAGTACGTGGTCAACACCCTCCTAGAGGCCCGCGGGGACTTCGTGGTGGAGGAGCCCCGCGTGCCCGGGGACCCAGGCGTGACTAGCTACATCGGCCTCCGCCTCGACCCCTCGCTTTCAAGGTGCAGGCGCTTCCTCCCCCACCGGCACCGCACGGAGGGCTTCACTATATGCAGGCTGGTGAAGACTGGGTAGCCTGCAGCCCCAGGGCCAGAGGGGAGCTAGAGAAGCTGCTCAGCTGCCTCGGCGTACCCAGGAGCCTCGAGGATCTGGGCCTGGGGCTGCTCTGCAGGAGAAGGGATAACGGTGTAGAGGACATCTACGCCCTGTCAAGGCCCCTTGCCGCGGCGCTCGCGGGGCTGCCCGACGCCGCCCGCGGGGCGCTCGCCTCGGTGGGTGTGCATGTAGCCAGGCTCCGCCAGGGGAGGCTCATCCCGCTTCTCGGCCTCTGCTCGCTCCTAGCTAGGCACCGGCTGAGGCCCAGCCGCGGCCTAGCCGTTGTGGGGGAGAAGGGAGAGAAGCTCTTCCTCTACGGCCGCGACGTGCTCCCCGAGTCGATACTCCGCTACACCCCGATGCCAGGAGTAGAGTGCTCCCGATACCCCGTCCTCGTGGCTAACGCTCGTATGGAGCCACTCGGCTGGGGGCGGTCGCGCAGACGCCGCGACAGAATTTATATCGAGAACATAGTGGACGCTGGCTGGTACCTTAGAAGCGGGGTGTGAAGGCAGCGATGCCGCTAGAGGATGGGGCCTTCGCGCTCATCGAGTACACGCTTCGGGTCAAGGATACTGGTAGGGTAGTCGACACAACCAGTGAGGAGGAGGCGCGGAAGGCCGGCATATACGATCCCAAGGACCGGTATGGGCCGCGCCTAGTCATAGTGGGCGAGGGCCGCCTCATACCAGGGCTTGAGAAGGCAATCCGGGAGATGAGTGAGGGTGAGGAGAGGGAGATCGAGATACCCCCCGAGGAGGCTTTCGGCAAGAGAGACCCGGAGAAGATAAAGATAATACCAAAGGGCCAGTTCATAAAGAGCGGGGTGTTCCCCGAGCCGGGGAAGATAGTGGAGATTAACAGCCAGTTGGCAGTGATAAGGAGTGTGACCGGCGGCAGAGTGGTAGTTGACTTCAACCACCCGCTGGCTGGGAAGACCATAGTAGCAAAAGTCAAGGTAGTAAAGGTGCTCAGGAGCCCGGAGGAGAAGCTCCAGCACCTCATACTGAGGCGCACGCCACCCTCTATAACTCCGGAGGATGTGAAAGTGAGCTACGACGCCGAGGCGAAGACAGCTAGGGTAGAGCTCAGCGAGAAGGTGTTCGGGATAAACGACTTCCAGGTGGTTAAGCGGATAGTGATAATGGAGGCCTACAAGTACATGAAGAATGATCTAAAGGCTATAGAGTTCGTGGAGAGGATGAGGTTCCCCGAAGAAGAGAGGGAGGCCGGCGAGAAGGAGGGAACAACCGCTGGCAGGCAGGGCCAGGAGGCCGGCGGCGAGGCGGGCAGCGAGAAGCCCGGCAAAGAGGCCGGCGGGGAGCAGAAGGAGCAGAAAGAGTAGCCTCAGCTTCTCCACCGGCTATTTTAGGCCAGGACAGGCGGCAGGGGAAACGCCAGCCCCAAGGTTGCTTCTCCCCCCTCTAGCCCTCCCCAGCCAGCCTCTTCACTGCCTCGAGCGCCAGGTCGGCATGCTTCTCGGCCGGCCTTATGTTCTTCAGAACCTCTACTATCCTGCCCTCCTTGTCTATTATGAATGTCACCCGCTGGGCGCTCGGCCTCTTGGTACCCTCCTTGAGCACTCCATAGAGCCGGGCTATCTCGCCCTCCGGGTCGCTAAGCAGGGTGAAGCGCAGGCCCAGCTTCTCGGCGAACCTTCGATTCCTCTCGGGCGGGTCTGTGGAGACGCCCAGCACCACAGCGCCGAGACGCTCGAACTCGTCGAGAAGCTCGTTGAACCTCTGAGCCTCCCTCGTACATCCCGGTGTCATGGCACGGGGGTAGAAGTAGAGCACCACTATCCTGCCCCGGAGCTCGTCGAGCCGCAGCTTGGAGCCGGTGTGCGTGACCGCCTCGAATACCGGGGCCTCGGATCCGGGCTCAAGCACCACGGCTACCAGGCCTCCCCGGGTGCAGGGGTGGAGCCGCTTTAACATGGGTATAAAAGCCGGTGGGCGTGTGGCCCCGGCCCCGTGGGTGGGTGCTGCAGGGCTCTCCGGAGCAGAGAAGAGTGGCCAGCAGAGGTGGGCGCTCCTCTAGGACTCTCTCCGCTCCTCAAGCATCTCCTCTACTTCTCGGAAGCCCTTCTCGAGCTCCTCTGCCTGATCCGGGTCAAGCCGCTTCAGCAGGGCGAGGAACTCACCTACGTGAGTCTTCTCCTCTCTCGCAACATCCTCGAAGACCTTCCTCGCAGCTCTATCCTGGGTGCGCCGCGCCACCTGGAGGTAGAAGCTTATAGCGTCAAGCTCAGCTATAATAGCTAGGCGCACGGCGTCAGCCAGGTCGCCGCCTGCGAGTACATCCCTTGTTACATCTAGCGGGTGCTTCATGAACAAGGCTCGTAGCCTGGTAAGGGTGTAGGAGGGGCTGGCAGTTAATGCATAATCGATTGTGAGAAGCTCTTCAGGAGATGAAACACCGCCACCCCCATTAGATCGGGGCCCTCCAGGACCCCCTGGCGCAAGCCCCAAGGGAGATGAATGAGACGAGTGGGGTGTAGACAGCAATGGCTAGGCTTGAGACGCTGGTAGCCCTCCTGAAGCGGATGGGCCTCAAGCCCCAGCCACTCCGCAAGCCAAGGATACGAGAGATGCACGACGTGGAAGTACTCGCCGAGAACCACCACCTAGCATACATAAGGCTCTTCGAGGGCCGCCCACCCTACTACCGGGGCTGGCTCGAGATCTACGGCATAGACTGGAGCAGAGCCCGTCAAGGTCTGCTAGAGAAGCTTGTAGAGGCAGCCTCTGGGGCTCTAGAGCCCGGCGAGACATTGTTCATAGAGTACGCCGGCGACAGAGACACTGATACGCTGCTAGACAGGGGAGCCAGGCCCGAGGAGACATGGATAGGCAGGATGCTAGCCGCCCATGGGTTCACCGGTATAGCCGACATGTACTTCCCCGAGGGCTTCATGGAGGGAGGCCCGAAGCTTAGAGCAGTGAAACCCCTCAGCGGCCGGAAGTGAGGATCCCTCAGCATGTTCTCCTGAGGACCCAGCCCCCGCCAGTGTAACGGCGTGAACATGTAATGTAGGCCTTGCCGCTGGAGACCTATGCGCGATGCGGCGCCTCATGGGGGTTGGTTATGGGTGGTGCCGCGGCCGGGATTTGAACCCGGGTCACGGGCTCGAGAGGCCCGCATACTTGGCCGGGCTATACTACCGCGGCACGCCGCGCAGCCGCCGTTCCATCCATGCTGATGGCTAAGAGGGCTCCTGGGGGTTTATATTGATTGTTCTCCTTCTCGCCCTAAGATAGCGCTCGTAGAGCAGGTCTACCAGTAAGCCTGCCGCCGAGAGCTGCGCGAGGTCGAGCATAGCTGACGCGTGGCCCCTCCTATCAACGAAGACGTCTAGGCCCGGCTTAAGGGCCAGCTGGAGGCCGTAAGTAGATATGTAGGCCTTCACATAGGCCACGTGCAACAGCGCTATGATTGTAAGGAGTAGCCTCCGCAGCGACGGCGCTATGCCGAGGGCCACTAGTATGAGTACGAGCACTATGTTGAAGAGCTCCAACCCCTGTATAAAAGCGAGTGTGCTGCTGGGTATTAGCATGTACAGCGCGGATGCCAAGGGGGATGCGCCTCCCCATCCAGGCGCTGCGGCCCCTCCAGGGGCCCGGCGAGCTAAATTAGGTTGAGCATGTCCGCTGCTAGGGCTAGGAAGTGGGATACAACGGTCCACGTGTCCAGCGGCTTTCCACGGTATATGCTGTAGATCCTCGTGGCAAGCCTCTTGGTCTCCTCGGTGAAGTCTCCGTGGGGGAATGCGCCGACAACGACGGCGGCTCTGGGGGCCTTCTCCAGAGCCTCCTCGGCCACCTCTCGGAGCCTCCTCGGCTCCCCGTCCTCGGAGAGCAGTATTACATAGCTGGCCCCCACCTCTTCCAGGAGGCGCTCCAGCTTCATTGGCTTCAGCCAGAGGAGCGGCTTGCCCTTGGGGGGCACCCGCCCCAGCTCTAAGAGCTGCTCCATAAGCCCCGTGAACCGGTTGTAGTTTCTGGGCAGCCTGGTGGAGGGGTCTACGAACACTACGTAGTCGTTCAGCGTGTGCACGTATACCTCGAGGAGCCCCTCCCGGTTGAGGGGGCTGCTGAGCGCCTCGAGGAGAGAGAAGTGGACTATATCGGGCCTGCCCCTCTTCTCCGCGCCGGGTAGCTTCTTCATTGCCTGGTGGTGAATGCTCCTGTCGAGCAGGATGCTGCTCGGCGGCTTCCCTCTCCTCCTGGCGCTCTTGTAGACGGCGGGGTGCCCCCAGATCTCCCTCGGCACTGTCTCCAGGGCCGCCTCGGCTAGCACGAGTTTAACTCTGGGCTTCTCCCCGCTACGCTGCATCCTTCACCGGGCACCTCGCTGGGGTGGTGGCCAGAGCGTGGCTCGGAGACCGAGGAGCGCTAAGGAGTTTGCCCGCGACATAGCGATGCAGGCAGTACATAGGCTCTATAGGCTCGCTGTAGACGCTGCTAGGCGGGGCGACGTAGACTACGCCAGGGCACTGGTGAGGGAGGCGGATGAGCTGAGGAGGAGGTTACGGCTCCCCAAGCCCTGGGTGCTCCGCCGCGGTGTCTGCCGTGGCTGTGGTGCACCGCTAGTCCCAGGCATCACCGCGCGTGTCCGCCTCGTCCGGGATGGGAGGGTTACGAGGCTGGTCGTGGCATGCCTTATATGCGGGTACCTGCACCGCTATATCGTAAGGGTCCGGAGGAGCCGTGCGGAGGGGGCATCTATCAAGGCTGAAGGAGCTGGTTCAGCAGGGGCCCGCGGACGTGATCATAGGGAAGAACGGGCTGAGCGAGGGCGTGCTGGGCGAGATAGACCGCCGGCTGAAGGAGAAGAGCATAGTGAAGGTTAAGGCCCTCAAGAGCGCCATAAAGGTCACGGGGCTAGACCGTAGGGAGCTCGCTCGTCGGGTGGCCGAGAGGCTGGGGGCCCGGCTGCTCGACGTGAGGGGCCGCACCTTTGTCCTCTATCGGCCGGAGCCGCGGCGGGAGCGCCCAGAGGCTAATGTAAGGAATAAAATACGGTCCAGCCGGGAGCGGGGCGCAGTGGGGAGGAGGACGGTATGGTCACAGCGCTAGAGGTCCCAGCCGACCTGCTCATAGAGCGTTTGGCCCAGAAGCTGAAGCAGATGCCCCAGATAAGGCCCCCCGTCTGGGCCTACTACGCGAAGACCGGGGTGCACAAGGAGAGGCCCCCGGAGGACCCCGACTGGTGGTACTACCGCGCGGCCTCGATACTCAGGAAGCTCTATAAGCGTGGCACCCCCGTGGGCGTTGAGAGGCTCCGCACCGCCTACGGCGGCAGGGTGAACCGCGGCGTAGCCCCGGAGCACTTCGCCAAGGGCTCCGGCTCCGTGGTGAGGAAGATACTCCAGCAGCTCGAGCGCGCAGGACTCGTAGTGAAGGTGAGGGGTAGGGGCCGCAGCCTAAGCCCCAGAGGCCGCAGCCTGCTCGACAACACCGCCTACGAGATACTGAAGGAGCTTGCTGAGAAGAACCCCGCCCTCCGCAAGTACCTCGCCTAGAGGCGGCATCCCTGTTTCCTGAGAGGCCCTCAGAGCATTCTCGCGGCTCTGCAGCCTCTGGGGGCTGGAGGATACTTCGGGGCCTGCATAGTCTCAGCCCTAAACCCTAAGTAGAACCTGCTCCCTAAAAGCCCCGGGGGGGTGTGTGGGGCAGTGTCCGACTACTACGACGAGGATCTCGAGGCTATCAAGAGGAAGAAGCTGGAGGAGCTGCAGCGCCGGCTCCAGATGGAGGAGGAGATGCGCCGCCGCCGGCAGGAGGAGGCCGCGAGGAGGGAGGCGCTCCTTCGCAACATACTGACGCCGGAGGCTAGGGAGAGGCTCGCCAACGTGAAGCTCGTGAGGCCCGAGCTAGCCAGAGCCGTCGAGGACAATATAATAGCGCTTGTGCAGGCGGGACAGCTGCAGCCGCCAGTCGGCGAGGATGTTGTAAAGAGGCTCCTTGAGGCCATATACGAGAGGACGAGGCGCGAGCCGCGTATAAAGATTAAAAGAAAGTAGCCCCGGGGGCCGTGATGCACGGGGGCTAGGTGGTATGGCTCGCTTCAAGCCGCTGGGTAAGAAGCTGAGGCTCGCCAGGGCACTCAAGCAGAACCGGGCAGTGCCCATATGGGTGGTGATAAGGACTAGCAGGAGGTTCCGCGACCACCCGAAGCGCAGGCACTGGAGGAGGGTGAAGCTCAAGGCCTAGTAGCGCTGATGGGGGTGCGTCCCGGTGCCCAAGGATAAGAAGGAGGCGGTATACACCATACCCCTATCCCGCGTCTACTGGGGGCGCCGCGTTAACCGGGCGGCCCGTGCGGTAAAGCTTCTACGGAGGTTCATAGCTAGGCACTTCGGCGTAGACCCGTCTGACGTAGTGATACATGCAAGCGTCAACGAGTACATATGGTCTCGCGGGATAGAGAAGCCGCCACGCCGCATAACAGTGAAGGCCGTTAAGGACGAGGAGACCGGCAGGGTTAAGGTTCTCCTCCTCCGCAGGAGGAAGGAGGCTGCCAAGGCCCAGGCCTAGAGTTTTGCCCCGGCTCGCTTCATCCTCCTGAGGCAGTACTCCTAATTATCCTAGGCTCGTGGAGCAGCGATCCCAGGGGACGCTGATTGATCGAATACATGAACGTGCATGGGAACCCGAACATAGGTGTCTACATATTTGCTAACAATAAGATAGCGCTGGTCCCGCCTACGATAACTGAGAAGGATAGGAAGAAGGTTGCCGACGTTCTCGGCGTGGAAGTGGTCGCTGTCAAGATAGCCGACATGATTATCAATGGCGTCATGGTGGCGGGGAATGACCGGGGCCTCCTCCTCCCGAGGATTATAAAGCCCGAGGAGTATGATGAGCTGAAGGAATACATTGGTGATGCGGTTAGGCTGGAGATACTCGAGATTAGGCAGACGGCTCTCGGGAACCTTATAGCGGCTAACAACTATGGCGCATTGGTGTCGCCCACTATTGATAAGCCTGCTCTCGAGAAGATTAAGAACGTGTTGGGTGTTGAGGCTGTCTACCAGAGGCATCTAGCAGACATACCTACCGTGGGCTCCATGATCGTTGTCACGGATCGTGGCGGGGTGGTGCATCCGGGAGTCAGCGAGGAGGAGAGGAAGCTTCTCAGCAACATATTCCGCGTGGAGGTATCTACAGCTACCGTCAACTTTGGCCTCTACTTCGTGAAGGCAGGGCTCGTGGCTAATAACAAGGGAGCGCTCGTAGGCGACGAGACTACAGGCCCGGAGCTTATGAGGATCCAGCAAGCCTTAAGACTTGGAGGCTAGCGCTGGCCCACAGACCCCCGGGGGCACGGTATGGGCGAGGTTAAGTTCTTCCTCGTTGAGGGCAGGATGCTAATACGGCCCCATAAGATGCCGGAGTGGTGGAGGTTCCGCAAGTACGTTCGTGCGCTGAAGCCGGAGCATGCTGTGGAGAAGGTGCTATCGGAGCTAGGCAGCAACCACAAGCTGAAGAGGTACCATATAAAGATTGATCGCGTTGTCGAGGTGCCCCCCGATGAGGTTCCGGATCGCAGTCTCCTAGCCCTGGCGAGGCTCACCAGGTGGGTTAAGCCTTGAGTGCCGGCGGGCAGCAGGGGCAGCGTGCTATAACCCTTGAGGAGGCTATCGAGCAGCTCTCCCTCCTCGAGAGCCAGATAAAGCAGCTTCAGACGGCCGCAGCGGAGCTAGAGTCTAGGCTGGCACAGCTCTCTGCGGTAGAGGAAGCCATTATGGATGTTCATGATGGTGCTGAAGACGCCCTAGTGCCTCTCGACACCAGCGGCGAGGTGCTTGTGCGCGCCTCGGTAAAGCCCCTGGAGCAGGTCATAGTTCACGCTGGGCTCGATGTGTTCGTCGAGCTTCCCCGGGATAAGGCCCTGGCCTTTCTAAGGGAGGAGAGGGCATCAGTCTCGAGGCTCCTTGACGCCTATAGGAGGGAACTGGCCAAGCTCACCGAGCATTATGTGGCTCTGCGCTCGGCTGTGGAGCAGGCTCTGCAGGCGGCCCAGCAGCAGAGGGGGGCTCGTGGCTGAGAAGGGCAGCGGCGCTAGCACGTAGCCGTCCCCTCGGAGCTCAGGAGGGCTCTTGCCCCTGGGCTTGGCGCGCCACACTCTTCTCTTTTAGACGCCGGCGCGCTGTCCCTCGGGGTGGTATGTGTGGTCTTCGGGAGGCTTAAGAAGGCGCTGAAGAAGTTCGTTGACAATGTCACAGAGGTTGTAGCTACCAAGGAGATAAGCGAGGAGGAGCTTGAGCCTATACTAGAGGAGCTTGTGTTGAGTCTTGCCGAGAGTGATGTTGCCTTCGAGGTGGCCGAGGAGATAGCGCAGAAGCTCCGAGGGAAGCTTGTGGGCAGCAAGGTCCCACGCTTCAAGAACCTTCGTGACCACGTGGTCAAAGCACTTGAGGAGTCCATACTGGAAGTTCTGAGCCGCAGCTACAAGCCTATTGACCTGCTCGGGGAGGCTTCTCGGCGGCAGCCCGAGAACCCCCTCAGGATAGTGTTCTTTGGAGTCAACGGGGTGGGGAAGACTACTACCATAGCCAAGTTCGCCTACATGCTTCGCAGCCACGGTATAACCCCTGTGATAGCTGCTGCAGACACTTACCGTGCGGGTGCTCAGGAGCAGCTGCGGAAGCATGCTGAGAGGCTAGGAGCCCCCTTCATAGGGGGCCGTTATGGCGCCGACCCCGCCGCAGTGGTATATGATGCCGTAGAGTACGCGCGGGCCCGCGGCTACCGTGTAGTGCTGATAGATACTGCTGGCAGGCTGCACACCGACAGGGACCTCATGGAGGAGCTCCGTAAGATAACCCGTGTGGCTAAGCCCGACTACCGCGTGCTTATAGTGGACTCTCTAACCGGGAATGATGCGGTTGAGCAGGCTAAGTTCTTCGACAAGGCCGTGGGGATAGACTTCATAGTGCTCACAAAGGTTGATGCCGACGTGAAGGGCGGCACGGCTCTGAGCGTGGCGGCGGTGACGGGGAAGCCGATACTGTTCATGGGTGTGGGCCAGCGCTACGAGGACCTGGAGCCCTTTGAGCCGCGCAGATTCGTGGAGAGGATACTCTCAGACATAGTGCAGGGCTCCGGCTAGGGCCTCGGTGTACATATTTTTCTATCCTGGGCTAGACATGGTCTGCCCGGGGGCAGCGCTAATGGCGGCTAGGGAGAGGGAGAGCATCATAGACTATGTAAAGGCTACACTGCACGAGTGGAGGCTGGTGCTGCAGCGTGTCGAGAAGCCCGATAGCTCCGAGTACCTGCAGGCCTCCAAGGTTATCTGGCTCGCCATAATACTCGTGGGCTCTGTAGCCTATGTCATCCATCTAGTGGCTACGACGCTGCTCACCGGCTAGCCCCGTGGGAGCAATGGGGGTGTGGCGTGTGGGGCAGAGCGCGGCGGAGCAGCGCTCCTCTAGGGCGCAGCCCCGCCTCTACGCCGTGAGAACAGTTGCGGGCAGGGAGCTGGATGTAGCGCTGATAATGGAGCAGCGGGTGAAGGACGAGAATATACCCATCTACGCCATAATAGTGCCTCCCCAGATACGCGGCTACGTGATAGTGGAGACATCTGCAGCCTTCCACGCAGCTAACGCTATTCAGGGGATAAGATACGCCAAGGGTGTTGTACCCGGGGTTCTCCGCTACGAGGATGTGGAGAGCCTCCTGAAGCCGGAGGCCGTGGTCGAGACCCTGAAGCCCGGCGACATAGTAGAGATCATATCCGGCCCCTTCCGCGGCATGAAGGCGCAGGTTGTGCGAGTGCAGCCCGGTAAGAATGAGGTAGTTTTAAATGTGCTAGAGGTTGAGTATCCGCTTCAAATCACGGTGCCAGGGGACTCGGTGAGGCCGGCTAGGGAGCGAGGGAGCTAGCAATGGGCGCGATTAGGGTCATCAACGCTAAGGTTAAGGGTGGCGAGGCTTCGCCCGCCCCGCCCCTGAGCGACTCCCTAAGCAAGTTCGGGCTGGATGTCAACAAGGTAGTTGAGGAGATAAACAAGCTGACTGAGCGCTACAAGGGCTTCGAGGTTCAGGTCAAGATAATAGTAGATGAGGACACTAAGGAGTACGAGATAGAAGTGAAGCCCCCGACAACCACGGAGCTCCTGCTAAAAGCCGTTGGCGCCAAGGAGCCCTCCGGGGATCCGATGCACCAGAAGATAGGCGACCTCCCCTTCGAGAAGATAGTGGAGATAGCCATAATGAAGAAGCCCGCTCTCACCGCTAAGACCTTGAAGGCCGCCGTCAAGACGATACTCGGCTCCGCTAGGAGCATAGGGATAACCGTGGATGGCAAGGACCCCAAGCAGGTAACCAGGGAGGTTGAGGAAGGCCTCTACGACGCGGTTCTCTCAAGGTATGAGGAGGAGTGGGAGAAGGCTTAGACCCCTCCCAGGCTGGTACCGCTCAGCTGGGGTGTAGGGACATGTCGTTTGTGCCTCGCGAGGCGGTGGAGAAGGCGGTTAGGGAGGCTATAGAGGCGAGTCCTAGGCGCAACTTCAAGCAGTCCGTTGACCTGGTAGTGGTGCTCCGGGACATAGACCTCAAGAGCCCCCAGGGCCGCATAAGGGAGGTAGTCTTCCTGCCCCATAAGCCCAATAAGAAGGTCAATATCTGTGTCGTCGCTGACGGCGACATGGCTGTCAAGGCGCGCGACGTAGCTGAGAGGGTTATAACCAGGGAGGAGCTTCAGGGCCTTGTGGGCAACCGTAAGGCGGCTAAGAAGATTGCCGAGTTCTGCGACTGGGTGCTCGTCCGCACCGACCTGATGCCCCTGGCAGGCAGGACGCTTGCTCCTGCCCTCGGCCCGCGTGGCAAGATACCGGTGCCGGTGCCCCCGAATGCTGACATAGCTGGCTTCGTCGAGAGGTACCGTGCCGCGGTGATGCTCCGGGCTAAGGACCAGCCTCAGGTTATGTGTCGGGTTGGCACGGAGGATATGAAGGTGGAGGACATAGTGGAGAATATATACAAGGTGCTGGCTACGCTGGAGGGCAAGCTGCCTAACGCGAGGAACAATGTAGCACGTATAATAGTGAAGACCACTATGGGCCCGCCGGTGGAGATAATGGTTAGGTAGACGGGCCCCTGGAGTCCTCCCCGTTTCACAGGCTTCCCTTGCTTTCAGAATGCTTGCAGCCCGGGTGTGTCGCGATGAGCGTTAAGGCTCATACCAGGCGCATACCCGAGTGGAAGGTTAGGGAGGTAGAGGAGCTGGCAGAGCTCGCCAGGAAGTACAGTGTCATAGCTATAGTGGACCTTTCTAACACGCCGACCGCTCAGCTGCAGCGTATACGCAGGAAGATAGAGAGGAAGTTTGGAGACAAGGTTGTGCTCAGGGTAGCTAAGAACACCCTATTCAAGCTGGCCCTCAAGAAGGCGGGTATCGACCCGTCCCCCCTGGAACCCTACCTCACTGGCACCAATATGTTCATATTCACTAATGTCAACCCCTTCGAGCTGGCACTAGCTATAGACAAGATATATGCGACGAAGCCTGCTAAGCCCGGTGACGTGGCTCCGACAGAAATCGTGCTGCCTGCAGGTGATACCGGCTTCAAGCCTGGCCCAATAATGAGCGTCTTCGGCAAGCTCCGTGTGCCTATACGCGTGCAGGGAGGCACAATATGGATAGCTAAGGATACCAAGGTAGCCAAGCCCGGCGACACTATATCGCCCGAGCTGGCCTCTATACTTCAGAAGCTCGGTATAGAGCCGATAATAGTGAAGCTCAAGATCAAGGCTGCCTATGAAGACGGTGTCGTGATACCTGCTGACAAGCTCATCCTCGACCTGGAGGCCTACCGGCACGACGTGGCACAGGCCCATCTAGCGGCATTGATGGTCGGCGTTGAGATAGCGTATCCAGAGCCCAAGGTACTTGAACTGGCAATACCCATTGCTGTCAGGCGTGCACTGGCTGTAGCGGCCGAGGCCGGCTACGTGACGCCAGACAACGCGGAGTATGTGATAGGCCTTGCAGTGGCTAGAGCTATGGCGGTGGCGGCCGCTCTAGGCGATACAGCAAAGGAGCTGGGGATAGAGGTCCAGACGGCCGCAGCCGCTCCTGCCGCCGCCGAGGAGAAGAAGGAGGAGGAAGAGGGGGAGGAGAAGGAAGAGGAGAAGAAGGAGGTCAGCGAGGAGCAGCTGGCCGCCGGCCTCGAGAGCCTCTTCGGGTTCTAGCGCCGCACGCCCCCGGGGGCTCTGTCCCTCTAGTCATCCGGCGGGCAGCCTTCCAGGGGCACCCCCGAGTGTTCTCTCAATCCTCCTGCTTCTGCCTCCTATCCCGGGCTGTTGTGGCCTTGTAACACTAAATAGCTGGCCGCCCTACTCTACCCGACGAGGGGTTATCGGGTAATGCATGTAGACCCTAAGGAGTACGAGCTGGAGTTCTTCAAGGAGAAGGGCTTCATACGCCGTCGCTGCAGGATAGGCGGCGAGTACTTCTGGACCCTGAATCCGGAGCAGGAGCATTGTAACGATGCTCCCTGCGTCGAGTACTATTTCTGGGATGTGCCGAAGAGGTCCACTGATCTGAGCGTCGCCGAGGCTCGGAGGAAGTTTCTCAGGTTCTTCGAGAGAAACGGCCATGAGATTATAGAGCCTAGGCCTGTTGTGGCGCGGTGGAGGGAGGACCTATATCTCACCATTGCCAGTATAGTCGTCTTCCAGCCTCACGTGACTAGCGGGATCGTGCCGCCTCCCGCCAACCCGTTGGTCATAGTGCAGCCTAGCATAAGGCTTGAAGATATAGATAATGTGGGCCTTACTTTAGGTAGGCACTTGACTAGCTTTGAGATGGGCGGGCACCACGCCTTCAACTATCCCGATAAGCGCGTTTACTGGAAGGAGGAGACGGTGAGGCTTGCGTTTGAATTCTTCACGGAGGAGCTTGGGATTCCCCCGGAGCATGTTACCTTCAAGGAGTCGTGGTGGGAGGGTGGAGGCAATGCGGGCCCCAGCTTTGAGGTGACGGTGGGCGGCCTCGAGCTAGCCACTCTGGTGTTCATGAAGTACCGTGTAGTTGATGGCCGCTACGAGCCTATACCGGTTAAGGTTGTCGATACCGGGTATGGTATTGAGAGGATAGCCTGGTTCACTCAGCGGGTCCCAACGGCCTTTCACGCGATATACGGGAGCCTTCTAGAAGACTTCCATAAGCTGCTGGGCGTGGAGCCCCCGCCATCCAAGCTTCTCTGGGCGGCTGCTAGGGATGCAGGGCGCCTTGACCCGGAGGACCCGGAGAGCGTTAGGAGGTTCTACGAGCGCGCCGCCCGTGACGCCGGGATGGAGCCCCGGGAGGCCGAGGAGCTGCTTCGCCGTGCTGCCGCTGTATATGCTCTCCTAGACCACAGCAAGACTATAGCATTGATGCTAGGCGACGGGATAGTGCCCAGCAACACTGGGGAGGGCTATCTGGCCCGGCTTGTGATAAGGAGGGCGCTGAGGCTGATAAGGAGGCTTGGGAGCGATGCGAGCCTTGTAGAGCTTGTTGAGAGGCAGGCCAGGTTCTGGGGCCGCGACTACTACCCAAGGATGCTCGAGAACCTGGACTACATAGTCAAGGTTACGAGGCTTGAGGAGGAGAGGTTCGACCGGAGTATCGAGAGGGGCCTCCGGGAGGTAGCCAGGCTGCTCCGCCGCAAGAAGAGTCTAAGCCTTGACGACCTCATACTCCTCTACGACTCCCATGGGCTCCCTCCGGACATGGTGGCTGAGGCGGCTGCCAAGCTTGGTGTCAGGGTTCATGTGCCGCATAACTTCTACGCCATCGTCGCCAGGCGCCATGGTGCCGGCGGGGGCGTGGCTAGGAGGTCCGAGAAGCCTAGCCTCCCCGAGGACGTGGTTGAGTGGCTCCGCGGCTTCCCAGAGACTGTAAGGCTATTCCACGAGGACCCCTATATGAGGGAGTTCACCGCTAGAGTGCTTGGTGTTAAGGGTGTCTACCTTGTCCTTGATCGTACAGCCTTCTACCCCACGGGCGGCGGCCAGCTCCACGACACTGGCGTGGTGAGGCTCTGTGGCGAGGAATACCGGGTGGTGAGGGTAGAGAAGGTGGATGGCGTCATAGTGCATGTGCTTGACCGGGAGCCGCCTGGTGGCTGCAGCGAGGCCTGGGGGAGGATTGACTGGGAGCGCCGCTACCGGCTTATGAGGCACCACACGGCTGTCCACGTCCTCCTAGGTGCCGCTAGGAGGGTGCTGGGCAATCATGTGTGGCAGGCGGGTGCCGAGAAGACGCCAGAGAAGGCAAGGCTCGATATAACACACTACGAGCTTCCAAGCAGCGAGGAGGTCAGGAGGATAGAGGAGCTCGCCAACAAGGCTATACTTGAGCGCATCCCCGTCGAGGCAAGGATAATGGACCGGAACGAGGCGGAGAAGGTCTATGGTTTCCGCCTATATCAGGGCGGCGTCCCCATGTCGGCTAAGATACGAGTGCTCAGGATAGGGGACTGGGATGTGGAGGCGTGCTTCGGCACACATGTGTCCAACAGTGCTGAGATAGGCTCCGTCAAGATAACGAGGGTGGAGAAGCTCCAGGATGGCGTGGTGAGGTTCGAGCTCGTGGCCGGCAGCGAGGTGGCGCGCTATGCCTCCGAGCTGGAGAGCCGCCTAAACAATATAGCCAGGATGGTGGGTGGCGGCGCCGCTGATGTGGAGAAGCGCGTAGAGAAGCTTATACGCGACTACAATAAGACCAGGCAGAGCGTTAACATCCTCTCAAAATACGTCGTGAAGGATATGGTGGAGAAGGCTAAGAGCAGCCCACTGGCCATAGACGGGCTCCGCGTCTACGTGCTGAGGGATGATATCCCCCTCCGCGAACTCTACCAGGAGGCTGCTAAGCAGCTGAGCCTGGAGGACCCGGAGGGCGTCACAGTAGCGCTGGTGCCAGTTGAGCAGGGTGTTGTGGTAGAGGTTGGCGCCGGCTCCAAGGCCTCCGAGCGCGTCGATCTACGGCAGCTTGCTAGGCTGCTGGCATCTAGAGGGTTCCGTGGAGGAGGTAAGCCCTCGCACGTCACCATGATGGCTAGGGGGCTCTCTGCCGAGGAGGCCCTGGACGCATTGCTCTCGGCGCTCCGCAGCCTGGTCGAGGGGAAGGGCGGGAGTGGCACGGGATAGCCTCGGGGCGCCCCCCGAGGCCTTCTATGATTTGTTCTTCCTACTTTCCCGCGGCTATCCCCGCAGCGAGGCCCTCGAGCTAGTTAAGCGGAGGCACCGTCTCTCAAAGAGAAGTGCGGTCCTTCTCTCAAGATGCATCCATCCCCGCAGAGTGGCTGCTATGGTGGCCTCCAAGCTGGTTCCAGCCAAGAGGCTCAGAGGGGGCAAACTGGTCGTAGACGGGTTTAACCAGCTTGCAACCATATATGCCGCGTTGACCGGCGCTCCGGTACTCCGCTGTGTCGACGGGCTCACGCGTGACGCGCTGCTTGCCGGGCCCCGCCCCGTCGTGGAGAACATAGACAGGCTTGCAGCGCTCCTGGCTTCGGCGCTCAGAATGGTAAACCCGGGGCGCGTGATTATTGTTTTCGACAGCCAGCCGAGCCATAGTGGCGAGGCGGCTGTGGTAGTGCGCAGAGCCCTGGAGGGGCTCGAGGCTATTGTCGAGGTCTCGAGGACGGCTGACAAGAGGGTTATCGAATACGCGGCCTCCGGCTACGTGGCCGCCAGCAGCGACATAGCTATAGCTGCAAGCCCCAGGGTAGCCCGCCTCTTTGACCTGGCAGGCTTCGCCGTGGCTAGTCTCCTTCCCGGGGCCAAGGTAAACAATATACCCCTGCTGCTAGGGGAGATGCACAGCCAGTGGTGCAGGAAGGGCGGCGGGGAGGGGCCCGTAGCCTAGCCAGGATAGGGCGCCGGCCTTCTAAGCCGGTAGTCCGGGGTTCAAATCCCCGCGGGCCCGCCACCATATCCTCAGCTCTCCTCCCGCCGCCCTCTCCAGCAGACAGCCGCGCCTGCAGTCCGGAGGCCTGGCTAAGGGGGCTGCCTGCTGCTAGGAGCGCTGCAGGCTTCGTCATACATGCGTGTAAGCGCTGCCGCAAGCTGGCTCCAAGTGAAGCCAAGCGCCTCGGCTCTCTCTGCCGTCTGCCTCACGGCCTTGGTTATGCAGCTAGTGCTGCTGCAGCCTCTGAGCGCATCCTCCAGCGCTTCAAGGGCCTCGGGAGGGTAGACGAAGAAGTCGCCCGTAATAGATACCTGGCTAACCCTACAGCCGTCGTCCAGCTGGAGTGCTATCTCAAGAGTCTTTCCCCCAGGCGGCCTAACTACCCGCTCCATGCTCCTCAAGACGCTGGACACCCGGGCCCTGCTGGGGGAAGACGCGGCCAGAGAAGGTAGGGGATGGGTGTAGGGGTCCCGGGGGATGCTGCGTGGTGCCGCCGCCGGGATTCGAACCCGGGACCGCCGGATCCCCCAGGGACCCCCGCGGCCGACTCCGGTGGACCGGGGCGTCCCGTATGAGTCCGGCGCTCTAACCAGGCTGAGCTACGGCGGCACTACCCGGCCTTCCCCTCCATGCCCTTTAATCCTCGACACTCTATCGGGGGTTATGATTCTTTCCCCGCCTCTTGTATAATGCCTAGCGAGGCCAGGATTGAGGCAACCCTCCTGACAACCGATGGATCCACGCCGGGATGTGTCTGGAGGTAGTAGTCTACAGGGCTCCTGGGTGGCGGATATAGTCTTGAGTAGGCCGCTAGCAGCGCCGCTACAACGATGCGTTGCCCGCAGTAGTCCCCGCTGCCGCTGCAGAGCCTCGACACAAGCAGCCGTAGCCTCCTTGCCACGCTTCTCGGCGGCCTGGGAGCCCTGCCCGCCGCTAGGTCCTCCTCGAGCCTTCTGCTAAACGGCCCCCTAGGGGTCAGCCTAAAGCTATAGCCATGCCGCCAGCCCAGGAGCCCCGCGATATAGTAGAGCGAGTGAATTGTTGCCAGAGGCGCTACTATCCTCAGCTCCTGCAGCGCCATGGAAGACTCCCAGAGTGTATCTCTGCCCGTGATACCTGCTTAACCACTAGACCAGCATGGCGCCCGAGGGGTGAAGGCACAGCATCTCGTCAATGCTTATACCCGTGTGATACCCGGTAACGCTAAAAACCGCGAGCCATTGGGGGTTGACATGGCTGCGAGGGTGGGTAGCCGGGTCGTCTAGCGGTCAAGGATGCGGGGCTCTGGCCCCCGTGACCGGGGTTCGAATCCCCGCCCGGCTACCATTAACCCGCCCTCCCGCCTCATCCTCCCCGCTCTATAGGGGTCTATAGGGGCATGAGAGCAGTTAACCCCCTGGATCCTGGAGCCCCAGCCTCCGGGGCAGCCGGACGGGGCCGTCGTCTAGCTTGGCAGGATGCGGGGCTTGGGACCGCTCCAGGGCTAGGCGCAGGGCCCTGGACGGCAGGATCCCCCGTGGTCCCGGGTTCAAATCCCGGCGGCCCCACCACCTCTCCGGCCTAGGCTGTAGCCAGAGCCTCCATGGCTCTCGCTATGCCTAGGCACTCCATGACTCTGCGTATGATAAGCTTCATCTTCCTCCTGCCTACCCTGTACTGGCTTGCGAGCATCGAGGCTAGGGGGTAGTCACCCTTTCTCAGAGCCACTGCTGCCTCCAGCGCGGCTTTCCTCTCCTCCGGCTTATGGAGGGACTTCAAGAGCTTCTTGATGCAGGGGGTCTTGTACAACTCGATTATTTCAACCGTATTTGTATTAGCGTAGTCTAGTAGGTCACCGATATCTATCGTGTCGAGCATCCTTGATAAGCGGCGTGTAATGGAGACTTGTAGAACTGTTAGCCTAACTCTGCTTCTCTCCGTCTGCGTTAGCCTAGCAGGCTCGCCCCCTTGGATAGGGGCTGCGTTGTGAGGTGTTGCGTCGAATACGGTATCGTCTATCACGGCGCCGCAGCTGCGGCAGACGAGTATACCCTGCTGGGGGTCGAGGACTAGTTGTTCGGAGCCGCAGTGGGGGCACCTCCTGGTAGTGCTTGCCGTGTAGTAGTTCTGGTACTCGCGGCTACTCAATGAGGGCTGCACCCCGGCTTGGCCTTCGGATGGTGGCTCCATAAGATGGTTGCAGGATTCTGGTACACGTATGGCACCGGGTAAACCGAAAGTATTCTAGTGCTGTAGGGGGGCCACGGCGACGGCGAATACGATTTAAGCTCATGTAGTGGCTCCCGTCCACTGGGTGCTGGGAAGCATGAGTTACCAGGACTACGCTGGCGCAACTGCTGTCGGCATACGGGGCAAGGACTACGTGGTTCTCGCTGCGGAGAAGCGTATAAGCTATGGAGGCTTCATAGTAAGCAAGTCGGGCAAGAAAGTCTACAAGATAACCGATTATATAGGCATAGCCCTGGCGGGGCTGTTCGCCGATATGCAGGCAATAAGTAAGATGCTGAGAGCGGAGATTGAGTACCATAGCCTGGTAGTGGGTAGACGCATGAGCGTTAGAGCGGCTGCCAAGCTCCTAGCAAACATACTATACTCGAACAAGTACTTCCCATTCCTCTCCGAGACGCTGATAGGCGGCATAGAGCCGGACGGCACCCCCCGGCTCTACGTGATGGACCCGCTGGGCTCGCTGATAGAGGACGACTATGCGGCTATAGGCTCGGGCGCCCCGGTAGCTATAGGCGTGCTCGAGAAGGATTACCGCAGCGACCTCGACGCTGACGCGGCCAGGCAGCTAGCCATAGACGCTATAAAGGCCGCCATAGCGCGCGACGCCATATCGGGCGATGGCATTGACCTGCTCGTGATAAAGCGGACCGATAAAGGCGTGGAGTCCAAGGATGAGTCCATAAGGCTCTAGCTCCGGCCCACCGTAGGGGCTATCCATGAGAAACCCGTACCCGAGCATAGAAAGGCTCATGGAGATACAGTATAGGATAGCGAGCAGGGTCTGGAAGACCCTCCAACCGCTACCAAGGCCTCCACGGAGAGCAGTGGGGCTAGACGCGGCTTATTCGAGGAGGTACGGCGGGCTTGCTGTAGCAGCGCTCGTCGACACGGCCAGTGGACGGCTGCTAGACTACTCCGTGGCCCTGGGCGAGCCGGCGCTCGAATACATCCCCGGCCTCCTCGCTTTCCGTGAAGCCCCCCTCTTCTACACGGCCGTCCAGCACCTTAGAGAGGACTTTGACCTAGCAATCGTAGATGGCCACGGGATCTCTCACCCCCGGAGGGCGGGCATAGCGACACATGTAGGGCTGGCGATAGGTAAGCCCACAGTGGGTGTCGCTAAGAAAAGGCTCCACGGCTCCGAGATCCGCGTGCAGGATCCTAGCAGCTGCAGCAGCCACCCCTGTGTTCTAGGCTACCTCGTTGATGATGAGAGCCGGCGTATGGCCTATGTGGTGCTTCCGAGTAGGAGGACGAGGAACCCGATATACGTGAGCCCAGGCGCCTATATAGATCTTGGCTCGGCGCTCCAGGTGGTTCTCAGCCTCCTCCGCGGCACAAAACTCCCGCTCCCAACCCACTATGCGGATAAGATATCGAAACGCCTGGCTAGAATGCTTGACGAAGGCGCCGTGTCGCCTAGACAGCTCAAGAAGGGCCTAAGGAGGATCGAGGACTTCACCGGCGGCTAGTCTATCACACCCGTTACTCTCGCTAGCCTCTCGGCGGCCTCCCAGGTTAGCCCAGTCTCCCCGAGTATTGTGTACCTCTCTGGCCTAAGCTTGTGGGCCATGGTTAGAGCCTTTATCACAGTCTCATCGTCTATGCCGAGATCGCGGGCCCTCACGGGGAGCCCGAGTTTCATAAGGGTTTTCCTTACCTGCCTCCAGTCGCCGCCATGGAGATACATCATCATTATTGTTCCAAGCGCCACCTGTTCCCCGTGTAGCGCCCTGCCTGGCGCTAGCAGGTCGAGTGCATGGCTAAAGAGGTGCTCGGAGCCACTGGCAGGCCTCGTAGAGCCGGCTATACACATAGCTACACCACTACTCACAAGCCCCTCCACCAGAACACGGACAGCCTCCTTAGACCCTCTACCTATCTCAGCAGCGTACTCCATCACATGCTTAGCCGAGAGAAGGGCCAGCTTAGCCGCGTACTCGCCGTAGTACTCGCCCTTCAGCCGGTGCGCGAGCCTCCAGTCCCTTATCGCGGTAAGCTTGGCCACCAGGTCTCCCGCGCCAGCCCTGATAAGCCGTAGCGGGGCCGACGCGATTATATCTATATCCGCGACTATAGCTGCTGGCGTCGCGCTTCGAACCGAGAAGGGCTTATTGAGGCCCCGGAGCGAGGCGAATGGTGAAGCAATCCCGTCATGGGACGGGCTCGTAGGCACACTGATGAGCGGCACCCCTAACTTGTGGGCAACATACTTAGCCAGGTCCACCGACTTACCCCCGCCAAACCCTATGACCAGCCTAGGCGAGCGCTCTGCAGCCTCGCTACTCAGCCGCTCAGCGTAGTCTACACTAGGTTCTCGAGCCTCCAGGGCCTCGAGCTCCACAACGTCCTCGAGGACCGAGCGGAGCCTCTCGCCATACTTTCTCCACACGTTCGGCCCCGTGATGACGACGGCCGCGGCGCCCCTAGCGCCAAACGCCTCTACCAGCTCGCGCAGAGACCTCAGCGCGTTGCTCCCTATGATTATTCTCGAGGGCAGCTCTATGGAGTGCAGCATCCCGCCTCCAGGCCCCGCCTGCAAGCTATAGCCGCCAATCCGCGGATATAGTATTAAACTCCCGGTCTTCACCCACGCTTGTTAGCATGGTAGAGGAGTTTTGCTGCAGCGCCGCCTACCCGGCGAGGAGAGGCTAGCCGCGGCTCTGGAGAAGGGCCTGCACGGCACAACCACTGTAGGGCTACGAGTAAGGGATTATGTGGTACTAGCAGCTGACCGTAGAGCCACAGCAGGCTACTATGTGGCTCATAAGCGGACCCGCAAGATCATTAGGATAGCCGACTACATGGCCGTGACCACCGCAGGGCTCGTCGCCGATGCCCAGATGCTCGCAGAGTGGCTCTCAAGCCACCTCCACTACTACTCAATGGTCACAGGCAAGAGGATGAGCGTGAGCGCCGCAGCCCAGTACCTCGCAGCTATACTCCACTCGTCCCGCCTCTACCCCTACATAGTGCAGCTCCTCCTAGGGGGCTACGACGACAGGCCCAGGCTCTATAACATAGACTGGTTTGGCAGCATGACAGAGGAGAGATACGTAGCCACGGGCTCAGGCTCGCCCACGGCGATAGGTGTTATAGAGGACGGTTATAGAGAGGATATGAGCCTTGAAGACGCTGTGAGCCTGGCGCGCCGCGCCGTGCTGTCGGCCACCCGCAGGGACGCCTTCAGCGGCAATGGTATAGACATCGTGGCTATAGGTAAAGGATTCTATCAGGAGTACCACTACACTATTGAGGAGGCATTGAAACTGGAGAGAGCATAAATGCTCTAGCGCCGAAGCAGCAGCATGCACAAAAAGATTATAAAGGAGGGGTCCGCGACACCTCTACCGTGCGGCCCATATTGTAAGGACCATGTCAATGACACTTTTCGCTTACCATATGGCGCCGTGCTTTACGCAGTCAAGCCGCCTCGTAGTCGTCTTGGGCGGAGAGCGCCCTCCGTCTTCCCTCCGGGTTTACCTAGGCTCGTGCCTTAGTCGCCACGTTGGCCGGTGCCCGGTGTGGAGCCTTCATGAGAGGTGTCGCTCTCTGCGGCACGCATTTGCGGCAAGCCTCTAGGCGCTTTGGTGCAGGCCTCCCTAATGCTTAATGGGGTGCATCTGGTCTTGTACAGGAGGAGTGAGGTAAAGAACATAGTGTTAACCATAATGTCCCAGCTAGCGCCTAGGGATATCCAAATATCCCGTATAGAGTTCGAAGGGCCAGAGATAGCGATATATGTAAAGAACCCCAAGGTGCTTGCTGAGCATCCCGATATAGCTAAGGGTATAGCTAAGAAGCTGAAGAAGAGGATAGTGCTGCGCACAGATCCCTCAATAAGGAGGAGTAAGAGAGAAACTGAGGAGGTGATTAAGCAGCTCGTCCCGGAGGAGGCAGGTATACAGGAAATAAAGTTTGATGAAGTTCTTGGAGAGGTTATAATCAAGGCTCGGAAGGTTGGCCTGGTCTACGGTAAGGGCCGCTCGATATACAACAAGGTGCTGGCGGAGACGGGCTGGAGAATGAATGTCATAAGAGTGCCTCCAGTCGATGAGCGGGACATGAAGACAATAAACAGGATTGTAGACTACATGCTTTCGCAGAGCAGTTATAGGCTAAGCTTCCTACGGAGCAGCGGAGAACGCATACATCGAGGAGTGGTGTTCGAGAACAGGTATGTAAGGATAACAGCCCTCGGCGGCTTCATGGAGGTAGGCCGCTCCGCTATACTTGTCGAGACTAGCGAGAGCCGCATCCTCCTCGACCTGGGTATAAACCCTGGCGGCAGCGGCTATGACCTGTACCCGCGTATAGACGTGGACCAGCTTAAGCCAGAGGAGCTCGACGCCATAGTCGTGACTCATGCCCATCTAGACCATGTAGGCCTGGTCCCCTACCTCTTCAAGTACGGGTACCGCGGCCCCGTCTACGCTACCAAGCCCACCAGAGACCTCATGGTGATTCTCCAGCTGGACCTGCTGGATATAATGCAGAGAAACGGGCAGCGGCCGCCTTATTCCCAGCACGAGGTCAAGAAGATGATTCTCCACACGATTCCGCTCGAGTACGGGGAGGTCACGGACATAGCGCCCGATGTTAAGCTCACCTTCTACAATGCAGGGCATATCCTCGGCTCGGCTATGGCCCATTTGCACATAGGTGAGGGGCTCCATAACATAGTCTACACCGGAGACATGAAGTATGCTAGGACGAGGCTCCTGGACAAGGCCAACACAGTGTTCCCGAGGGTCGAGACATTGATAATGGAGAGCACTTATGGGGATCGTGGCCAGCCTCCCAGGGAGAAGGCTGAGACAGAGCTATTGGAGGTCATAAGCCGGACAGTGTCCCGCGGCGGGAAGGTGCTCATACCAGTGCTGGCTGTAGGCCGTGCGCAGGAGATACTACTTGTGCTGGCTGATGCGCTTAGGAAGAGCCGCCTGCCCAAGGAGACCAAGGTGTATATTGACGGTAGCATTAGGGAGGTTACGGCGATACATCTCACCTACCCAGAGCTGCTGTCCCCCAGTGTGAGGGCTGGGATACTCCGTGACGAGAACCCATTTTATCATGATAATATAATAAAGATTGAGAATAAACGGATGCGCGAGGAGATAGCTAAGTCTAACGAGCCCGCGGTAATACTAGCGCCGTCGGGCATGCTTGAGGGAGGTCCCTCGGTGGAGTATCTCCGCATGCTGGCGGGTGACCCGAGGAATGCGCTGGTGTTCGTCAGCTACCAGGCTAAAGGCACCCTCGGCAGAAGGATACTTGATGGCGAGAGGAATATAGCGATGGTTGGCGAGGATGGCAAGCTCGAGCTGGTGAGGATCAACATGGAGGTGGTGCCCATCGAGGGCTTCTCGGGCCACTCTGACAGGAAGCAGCTCCTCAACTTCCTAGAGCATATGAGGCCGAAGCCCCGCAACATCATACTCAACCATGGCGAGCCCAATGCTATACGCTCTCTGGCAGAGACTATAAGAAGGAGGAGCCGGAAGCTAGGCTTGCCGCCAGACGTGAGGATCTACACGCCCTCAGTGCTCGACTCCCTATACGTGGCGGGCCAGGTCTAGAGGTTTTCAGCCAGCTTCCAGTACCTGTCCCCTAGATGGTGGAGGCTCTCTGTAACGCGCCCCTTCTCCATCTCCTTTATTTCGCTGCTGTTGTAGAGCGCCCTGTGCACTGCAAGGGGCAGGAGCCTCGAAGGCTCCACTATTACCACTATAGCGTCCTTATCGAACTCCGAGGCTATGCTCTCTATCCCGGGCCTCATCAAGTCGGCGCCGCGTGAGATAGGCTTAACGGCGCCCTGATCGACCACTATGTAGGGTAGCCAGTCCCGGTAGCCATGGCGCAGGAGAAGCCGCAGGTGTGGAATCAGGACCCTGCTGGCCTCTATGAAGGCGGGCACCCCGTCGAATACGAAGAGCTTAATACCGTCTTCTACCGCTATCTCTATACTGCTGAACCTGGACACGTCGAAGCGAGGGTAAAGCTCCCGGAGGCGTTGCAGCAGCAGCCGCTTATCCTTCTTGGAGAGCTGCCATCTGCGCATGATATCCTCCACCGGCGTGGCGTGGAATGTAGGGGAATTCCCTATAAAGCCCCCTGGACCTGCTTCGGGCTCCGGGGTGGGCAGGACTATGGCTGAGACGACGCACCGCGTGCTCGGCGACAGCATAGGTAGCATAGTTCTAGTGAAGCTTAAGGGCACCAACGAGGTCAGGGGCAAGCTGAAGAGCTATGACCAGCACCTGAATCTAGTGCTTGAGGATGCTGAGGAAATATACGAGGATGGTAGGACTAGGAAGCTCGGCACTATAGTTATACGCGGCGACACTGTGCTGCTCATATCGCCGGCGCAGTTCTAGTGCCCTAGAAGCCTGCAGCTAAAAAGGGTGATGGCAGTGAGTAAAGGCACCCCCTCGTTCGGCAAGATGAGTAAGAATTACACCCACATACGCTGCCCCCGCTGCGGCCGCCACTCCTACAACGTCGCCAAGGGCTACTGCGCCGCCTGCGGCTACGGTAGGAGCAGAAGGCTCCGCCGCTACTCCTGGATGAACAAGAAGGTTAACAGAACCCGTCTCCGCTAGCCGCCGGGTGTTGGGGCTCCATCGACCCCTCGCCCGCCTCAAGCCCCTCGAGGGGTGTAGCTCGTGGCACGGCAGAAGAAGTTTAACATATTAGAGCATGACCTGGTACCTCGGCATGAGATTGTGCCCCCGGAGGAGGCGGCGCGTATACTGCGTGAGCTGGGTGTGAGGCCGGAGCAGCTGCCTTGGCTTCGTGTCACAGACCCTGTAGCCAGGGCTATAGGGGCTAAGCCCGGTGACATTGTGAGGATTTACAGGAAGAGCCCTACCTCGGGAGAGGTGGTTGTGTACCGCTATGTTGTAGGCTACTAGGCCTTCCGGTGCATTGTCATGCTTAGGCCTTCACTTCACCCTCTGCGCGTCTCCATCCCTGCCCGCTCTCATGCCGTGTGGTGGGGGTGATGTGTTCTGGCTCAGCAGACATTTCCCAGTGCTGAGGATAGATGGCTTGTAATGAAATCCTTTATAGACGAGTTCGGGCTCGTGAAGCAGCATATAGACTCCTACAACAGGTTCGTAGAGAAGGAGCTGAAGGAAATAGTTAAGGAATTTGGCGTTATATCTACACCGAGGAGGGAGTACGAGGTACGTATAGTGGACGTGGAGCTAGGCGAGCCAATGGTCATAGAGAGTGACGGCAGCGAACACCCAGTCACCCCGATGGAGTGCCGTATACGCGACCTCACCTACGCGGCCCCGATAAAGGCCAAGGTGGTGATAGTAGAGAACGGGATAGAGAGGGAGCCGGAGGACGTTATACTAGGCTTCCTCCCCATAATGCTCCGCTCCAAGGCGGATCCGCTGGCCCGCTGCTTCTACGAGGGCAGGCCCAGGGAGGAGTGTGAGCGCATACTCGTAGAGGCTGGCGAGGACCCGCGCGACCCTGGCGGCTACTTCATAATCAATGGCTCGGAACGTGTAGTGGTTATGCAGGAGGATCAGGCGCTCAACAGGATACTGGTTGGTAAGGCCAGGGCCGGCACGGGAAGCGCCGTTTACACCGCTAAGGTGATCTCCTCCTATGCAGGTGCGAGGTACCAGCTAATACTTGATATGCATAAGGACGGCACGCTTCACATATCCATGAGCCGTGCGCTAAGCAAGATACCCTTCGCTATAGTGATGCGTGCCCTCGGGCTCGAGAGCGACCGCGATATAGTGCTGGCAGTTAGCCCTGACCCGCAGATACAGCAGACGCTTATCCCCTCCCTTGAGCAGGCGCGCGCGATAAACACGGTGGAGGACGCGCTAGACTTCGTGGGTAGCAGGTTCCGCGAGGGTATAGGCAAGCCTAGGGACCAGCGTATACGCGTGGCCGAGAGGGCGCTTGACCACATACTCCTGCCCCACATCGGTACCCGGCCGGAGGACCGGCTGCGGAAGGCCCTCTTCCTGGGCCAGATGGCCGCTAAGCTCCTAGAGTATGTGCTGGGCCGCCGCGAGGAGGACGATAAAGACCACTATGCCAACAAGCGTATCCTCCTAGCCGGCGACCTCATAGCTATGGTGTTCCGTATAGCCATGAGAGCCCTTGCCTACGATATTAGGCAGCAGCTGGAAAAGCTCCGTGCCCGCGGCAGGCACGCGACAGTCAGGATGATCATACGCTCCGATATTATAACCAATAGGCTGCGGGAGGCTCTCGCCACCGGCAACTGGCCCGGGCAGAGGACCGGCGTAAGCCAGATACTGGACCGCACCAACTGGCTCTCGATGCTCAGCCACCTCCGCCGCGTAGTATCCCAGCTCAGCCGCAGCCAGCCCCACTTCGAGGCCCGTGATGTGCACGGCACCCAGTGGGGCAGAATATGCCCCTTCGAGACCCCTGAGGGCCCCAACTGTGGCCTTGTCAAGAACCTCGCGCTAATGGCGTACGTCTCGCCTGGCGCCGACGAGAAGGAGGTAGAGAGGCTGCTCTTCGAGCTAGGCGTCCAGGACGCGGTTACGCTGTTTAACGAGGTGCGTAAGGCCGGCTACTACCCGCCGGAGCTGCAGCAGTGGAGCAAGGTGTTCCTCAATGGTAGGTTGATAGGCTACCATCCCGACGGCGAGGCCCTGGCTAGGGAGATCCGGAGCCTGCGGCGCAGCGGCAAGCTCCCGCCCGATGTGAACGTGTCGCTCTACAAGACCAAGTACATCAACGAGGTCTATATAAACACCGATCCCGGCAGGATACTCCGCCCAGTCTTCGTAGCGGAGAAGGGTAGGCTCGTCTACAGCCCCGAGCACGCCGAGAAGCTGCGTAGGGGAGAGTGGAGATTCACCGACCTCCTCCGCCACGGCGTGGTGGAGATGCTGGACGCGGAGGAGGAGGAGAACACCTACATAGCCCTGAACCCGGAGGATCTCACCCCCGAGCACACCCACATGGAGATATGGCCTGCTGCCATCATGGGTGTGACCGCCAGCGTCATACCCTACGCGGAGCACAACCAGTCGCCGCGTAACACCTACCAGGCGGCTATGGCCAAGCAGGCTCTGGGCCTCTATGCTGCCAACTTCCAGATACGTGTCGATACGCGTGCCCACCTGCTCCACTACCCGGAGAAGCCTCTGGTGCAGACCCGCACACTTGACGTGATGGGCTTTAACGACCGCCCCGCCGGCCAGAACATGATAGTTGCTGTCATGTCGTTCACCGGCTACAACATAGAGGACGCCATCATAATGAATAAGTCCTCGATAGAGCGCGGCCTAGCCCGCTCCACCTTCTTCCGGCTATACGCCACTGAGGAGCGCCGCTACGCGGGCGGCTTGAGCGACAGGATAGAGAAGCCCGACACAAGTGTAGAGGGCTCAAAGCCTCCGGAGATGTACCGCAAGCTAGATGCTGACGGCATCATAAGCCCCGAGGTGGAGGTTGCCGGCGGGGAGGTGCTTATAGGCAAAACCAGTCCGCCGAGGTTCATGGAGGAGTACCGCGAGTTCGGCACGGTCTCAGTGAGGCGCCGCGACACCTCGGTGACCATGAGGCACGGCGAGAAGGGCTATGTCGACACGGTGATACTAACTGAGAACATCGAGGGCTCCCGGCTAGTCAAGGTGCGTGTCCGCGATCAGCGCATACCTGAGCTGGGCGACAAGTTCGCCTCCCGCCATGGCCAGAAGGGAGTCATAGGCATGCTCATACCCCAGTACGATATGCCGTTCACGGAGGATGGTATAACGCCGGATCTAATAATCAACCCCCACGCGTTCCCCTCGCGTATGACCCTCGGCCAGCTCTTCGAGGCCATAGCGGGCAAGTACGCGGCCATATACGGCAGGTTCGTGGACGGGACGCCCTTCGCCAAGGAGCCTATAGAGAACCTTAGGATAGAGCTGCTGAAGGCCGGCTATGCCCCCGACGGCACCGAGCTAATGTATGATGGCCGCACTGGTGAGCTGCTCCGGAACCCGATACTGGTGGGCATCGTGTACTACCAGAAGCTGCACCACATGGTAGCGGATAAGATGCACGCCCGCGCCAGGGGGCCGGTGCAGGTGCTCACCCGCCAGCCCACCGAGGGCCGTGCCCGTGAGGGCGGCTTGAGGTTCGGCGAGATGGAGCGCGACTGCCTTATCGGCCATGGAGCGGCTATGCTGCTTCGCGAGCGTATGCTGGAGAGCAGCGACAAGTACGTGATGTACGTCTGCGAGAAGTGTGGCCACATAGCCTGGTTCGACCGGAACAAGAGGAAGTACATCTGCCCGATACACGGCGACAAGGGCAAGATATCCGCGGTTGTTGTCCCCTACGCGTTCAAGCTACTCCTCCAGGAGCTTATGAGCATGTGTGTGATGCCCAGGCTCCGGCTCGCCCCTAAGCACGAGTGGAAGCCGCAGGGTGAGTAACCATGGTAGTCGAGGAGAAGATAATCAAGGAGATAAAGTTCGGCATACTATCCCCCGACGAGATACGCCGGATGTCAGTAACAGCCATAGTCACCAGCGATCTCTACGACGAGGACGGCCGCCCGATACAGGGCGGCCTTATGGACCCGAGGCTAGGCGCCATAGCCCCGGGGCAGATCTGCCTCACCTGCGGCAATGACGCGAAACACTGCCCCGGCCACTTCGGCCACATAGAGCTAGCCCGGCCAGTCATCCACGTCGGGTTTGTCCGCTACATCTATGATGCCCTCCGCGCCACATGTAGGCGCTGCGGCCGCCTCCTGCTCCCGGAGAACGAGCTGCAGCGCTACCTCCGCCTGCTCGAGAGGCTGGAGCAGCGCTGGCCCCTGCTGGCGCAGCTCCTCGTCACCGTTGTTAAGAAGAAGGCCGCCAAGGTCACCGAGTGCCCCCACTGCGGCGAGCGCCAGTACAAGATAGTCCTTGAGAAGCCCTACAGCTTCTACGAGGAGCGCCCGGAGGGCCGTGTACAGCTGAACCCGCTGGAGGTGAGGACACGGCTCGAGAGGATATCCAATGATGACGCGAGGCTCCTGGGCCTGGACCCGCAGGAGGCTAGGCCGGAGTGGATGGTCCTCACGGTGCTCCCGGTGCCGCCGATACATGTGAGGCCCTCAATAGTGCTGGAGACCGGTATAAGGGCTGAGGACGACCTCACCCACAAGCTCGCGGACATAGTGCGTACCAACGAGAGGCTCCGGGAGCTGCTGGAGAGTGGTGCGCCCCAGGCGCTGATAGATGAGCACTGGCTTCTCCTCCAGTACCACGTGGCCACCTACATAGATAACGAGCTGCCCCGCATACCAGTGGCCAGGCACCGTGGCGGTAGGCCGTTGAAGGGCCTGGCCCAGAGGCTCAAGGGCAAGGAGGGCAGGTTCCGCGGCAACCTCAGCGGCAAGCGTGTCGACTACTCCGCCCGCACTGTGATCTCCCCCGACCCGAACATCAGCATCAACGAGGTCGGCGTGCCCGAAGCTATAGCGAAGACCCTGACCGTGAGGGTGCCGGTGACCCCCTGGAACCTGGAGGAGATGCGCCGCTACGTGCTCAACGGGCCTGACCGCTGGCCCGGCGCCAACTACGTGATAACCAAGGACGGCAGGAAGATAGACCTGCGCTACGCTGATAGGAAGCGTATAGCAGAGATGCTTGAGCCCGGCTGGTATGTGGAGAGGCACCTCAAGGACGGCGATATAGTGCTCTTCAACCGGCAGCCTAGCCTCCACCGCATGTCCATAATGGCTCATGTAGTGAAGGTTCTACCGGGCAAGACCTTCCGCATCAACCTGCTAGTATGCCCACCCTACAACGCCGACTTCGACGGCGACGAGATGAACCTCCACGTGCCGCGCACCGAGGAGGCGCAGGCGGAGGCCCGCGAGCTGATGCTGGTGCAGTACCACATACTATCCCCGCGCTACGGCGGCCCGATAATAGGCGGCCTGCAGGACTACATTAGCGGCGCCTATCTGCTCACGAGCAAGGCGACGCTCCTCAGCCAGGAGGACGTGGTAGACCTGCTCTCGGCCGCCGGCTACCGCGGTGAGATACCAGAGCCGGCGATACTCTCCCCAAAGAAGAGGTGGACCGGCAAGCAGCTGGTGAGCCTGTTCCTGCCCAAGGACTTCAACTTCCGCAGCAAGGCGCGCGTGGCTGCCGGCATCTTCCTCTGCGAGGACGAGTGGTGCTGGAACGACTCGTTCATAACCATTAAGGAGGGTGAGCTGCTCACCGGTGTGCTCGATAAGAAGGCTATTGGAGCAGAACAGCCCAAGAATATGATGCACTGGCTTATCAAGGAGTATGGTACCGACTATGCCCGCTACGTGTACGACAACATGTTCAAGATGTTCATAAGGTTCATAGAGAAGAGAGGCTTCACGATGACAGTCGACGACGTGGCGCTGCCCAAGGAGGCCAAGGAGAAGATCCGCGAGATACTCCGCGAGGCCGAGAAGAAGGTATACGAGCTGATCGAGATATACAAGCAGGGCAAGCTAGAGCCCGTGCCCGGCCGCACTCTCGAGGAGTCGCTGGAGCTGCGCATACTTGACGTGCTGTCCGACGCCCGTAAGAAGGTAGAGGACGTGGTGGTAGACTACCTAGACCCATTCAACAACGTATACATAATGGCTCGTACCGGCGCCAGGGGCAACGAGCTGAACATCACCCAGATGGCCGCCCTGCTGGGCCAGCAGTCGGTGCGTGGCGAGCGCATACACCGCGGCTACCGTGGCAGGTTCCTGCCGCACTTTAAGCCCGGCGACCTGGGGCCGGCGGCGAGGGGCTTCGTCTACTCCAGCTTCTATGACGGCCTCTCGCCGCTGGAGGTGTTCTTCCACGCAGCTGGTGGCCGCGAGGGCCTAGTTGACACTGCTGTGCGCACCTCGCAGAGCGGCTACATGCAGAGAAGGCTGGTCAACGCGCTGCAGGACCTGCGCGTGGAGTATGATGGCACGGTTAGGACTCCGCAGGGAGAGGTCGTGCAGCTCGTGTATGGCGAAGACGGGGTGGACCCGATGAAGAGCGCGCACGGGAAGGCCGTGGATATAGACCGGGAGATAGAGCGTGTGATAGGCTGGAGGGTGTAAGCCATGGACGGCCTCATATACTCCTGGGAGGAGTTTAAGCCCCGCATAGAGGGCTACCTGGCCGAGGCCCGCAAGAAGCTGCCCAAGCGCATATACGAGGAGCTTGAGGGGAAGCTGCGCGAAACCGTCGAGAAGCACGGCCTCACGGTGGAGGAGGCTGAGAAGATAATCCGCTATGTGCTGGACGAGTACGAGTATAGCATGGTGGAGCCGGGCGAGCCCGTGGGCACGGTGGCGGCCCAGTCCATAGGCGAGCCCGGCACCCAGATGACGCTACGTACCTTCCACTACGCGGGCATCCGCGAGTTCAACGTAACCCTGGGCCTCCCACGTTTTATCGAGCTTGTCGACGCGCGCCGCGAGCCCTCCACCCCCATAATGTACATCTACCTCGACGAGGAGCACCGCTACGACGAGAACAAGGCCAAGGAGGTGGCGCGGAGGATAGAGTACACCAGGATAGTCAACGTGGCCTCGGAGATAGACATAGACCTGGCCAACCTGCGCATAGTCCTCCGCCTGGACCCAGTGATGCTCGAGGACAAGGGCGTCACTGTGGACCAGGTTAAGAAGACCCTGGAGAGGCTGAAGCTGGGCAAGGTGGACCAGGATCCCTCGAACCCCATGGTGTTCTACATACAGCTCGAGCCTAGCGAGGGCTTTAGCCTCATAGACCTGCAGAAGAAGCGGGAGAAGGTTCTCAATGCGAAGATCAAGGGTATTAAGAAGATAAGGCGTGTGATAATACAGTCTATGACCAACGAGGAAGGCAGGACGGAGTACTTCCTTGTGACCGAGGGCAGCAACCTCAAGGAGGTGCTTGAGGTCCCCGGGGTGGATCCACGGAGGGTGTACACTAACAACATACACGAAATAGAGGAGGTTCTCGGCATCGAAGCTGCCAGGGCAATGCTGATAAAGGAGATGAAGGACGTGCTGGACGAGCAGGGCTTAGACGTGGATATACGCCACATAATGCTGGTGGCGGACATAATGACCATGACTGGGAGGGTTAGGCAGATAGGCCGCCACGGTGTGAGCGGCGAGAAGCCCAGCCCGCTGGCCAGGGCCGCGTTCGAGATGACTACACAGAACCTCTTCGCCGCCGCTACGAGGGGTGAGGTGGACAAGCTCCTAGGGGTGACCGAGAGCGTTATAGTGGGTGGCGTGATACGGGTCGGTACCGGGATGGTAGAGGTACGTATGAACCTCTCCCAGCTCGCAAAGGCCATGGCTCAGGCTAGGATCGAGCAGCGGGGTGGCTCCCAGTGAGCATGGTCCAGGTCACGGATATAGAGAGGGAGCTTGTAAACGCGCTCAAGACGGGTAGGGTTGTGATAGGCTCGAGGAAGACGCTGCGCTACGTTAAGACCGGCAAGGCCAAGGCGGTTATCGTGGCCTCCAACGCCCCGCCGGAGATAAGGAACGATATTATCTACTACGCGAGGCTCGGCGGTATACCGGTCTACGTCTACCCGGGCACGAGTGTAGAGCTCGGAGCCGTCTGCGGTAAGCCATTTACGGTAGCTAGCCTGGCAGTCCTCGACTCCGGCAGCTCCCGTATACTGGACCTCATAGAGGCTGCCCAGGGTAAGCAGGAGAAGTAGGCGGGCGGAGGTGCTGTAGTCGGCCTTGGTGGATATAAAGCTGACGGCTGAAGAGATGCGCTACATGGCGCTCCTCCAGGACCTCACCGGAGCGATAGCACGCGACTGCATAGTGGATAACGAGAACAACCGCGTGATCTTCCTGGTTAGGCCCGGAGACGCGGGCAAGGCTATCGGCAGGCGCGGCTCTAACATCAATAGGCTGCGTAAGCTCCTAGGCAAGGAGATAGAGGTTGTAGAGTACGCCGACGACCTAGAAGCCATGGTGAAGAACCTCTTCGCCCCCGCACGTATACTAGGCGTCAGGGTGGTGCAGCGCAACGGGAGGAAGATACTCTACGTCACCGTGGACCCCAACGATAAGGGCCGCGCGATAGGGAAGGGAGGCCGCAAGGTCTCGGTAGCCCGCATAGTGCTGAAGCGGTACTTCGACATAGACGAGATAAAGATAAGATAACCCCTCGCCCCAGCCTGGCTTCCAGCACCGGGGCTAGACGGGAGGGTGCAGGACCATGACCGGCAAGAAGTCCCCCAACGGGCTGTTCGCGGCGCGGAAGCTCAGGCGCAAGAGGCTCAAGTTCCGCTGGAGCGAGCGCGAGTTCAAGATACGCATGCTGGGCCTTAAGAGGAAGTACGACCCCCTCGAGGGCGCCCCTATGGCCCGTGGGATAGTGCTTGAGAAGGTCGGTGTCGAGGCGCGCCAACCGAACTCCGCCGTGCGTAAGTGCGTCCGCGTGCAGCTCGTCAAGAACGGCCGCGTCGTCACAGCCTTCGTGCCCGGTGACGGCGGGCTACTAGTAGTGGACGAGCACGACGAGGTGCTGATAGAGGGTATCGGCGGCCCCCGCGGCCGCTCCATGGGCGATATCCCGGGTGTACGCTACAAGGTTGTCACCGTCAACGGGGTCTCGCTGAAGGCTATACTCGAGGGCCGCAAGCAGAAGCCGCAGCGCTGACCCCCACACGCCTCCTTGCCTCAGCCTCACTGCATTCAGCGGCGTTTTAGGCTACGCCCTGAGGGCTTACTCCCCGGCTGGGAAGAAACCGAGGGCAGGGTCCTCGAGGGTCTAAGGCTCTACATCCTCGTCCTCCTCTCCCCCTTCCTCGCTAGATGACCTCTCATACATCTCCTGCTCGTCTACGAGCCTCTTGGATACGTAGATGGGTTTCTTGAATAGCCTTGCCAGGAAGATCGCGTGACTGGGCACCATTCTCCGTATCATGTAGAGGCCTCCTAGGTTGAAGCTGGCCTTGGCCGTGTAGAGGAAGGTGCTGTAGTCTATCTCGTCTATAACCACTTGTTCGAGGTGTCTTCCCAGCTCCTCTATCAGCGAGCGGAGGTCGGCGAGGACGTCGAAGACTGTCTCTCTTCTCTCCTGCATTGGAGCGCTGTTCTCCTCCAGCCTGTTGAGCGCCTGCACTATCTCGAAGGGCACGTTGTAGAGCGTGAACTCTCTGCCATCCTCGAGCTCCAGCACTATTACTGGTATGTGTGGCGGGTTCGGCATAACCATGGCGGTTACGCTGCGGGCCTCGAGGAGGACGTCGCTGGAGCGGGGTGGGGGCATTCCGGCTCAACCCCGAGACTCCTGGTGCAGGGCTTCAAGGCTCTATTACTCTTCTACACGGTGCCCGGGTCTAGAGGCCATTGGGGCATGCTCCCCCTCTAGAGGACGGTGTGCTGCAAGCCTAAATTTACCCGGGGGCCGGCTGGGCTGCCCTCTACACGGGTGGTGCTGTGGCTGTAGCCGAGCAGGAAAAGTCTTTCAAGGCTGGCATGGATCCTGCCAGGATCAAGCTGTTCGGGAAGTGGGGCTTCGAGGGCATAGAGATTAGGGACCCAGGGCTCAAACGCTATATAAGCCTGAAGCCTGTCTGGCTACCGCATACCGGTGGCAGGCACGAATACCGCCGCTTCGGCAAGTCCGAGGTACCTATAGTTGAGAGGCTAATCAACAAGCTAATGCGCCCCGGCCGCAATATGGGTAAGAAGCACCTAGCCTACAACATAGTGAAGCAGGCCTTCGAGATCATATACCTCCGCACCGGCGAGAACCCCATCCAGGTACTCGTACGCGCTATAGAGAACTCGGCGCCCCGCGAGGACGTGACAAGAATAATGTACGGTGGTATAACCTACTTCGTAGCGGTCGACGTGGCGCCCCAGCACCGTGTGGACGTGGCATTGAAGCACCTAACCGAGGGAGCCAGGTCTTGCGCCTTCAACAACCCCAAGCCTATAGAGGAATGCCTAGCCGACGAGATAATAGCGGCAGCCAACAACGACCCCAAGAGCTACGCCATACGCAGGAAGGAGGAGATTGAGAGGATAGCGCTAAGCTCCAGGTAGCATCTCGGAGTACTCCACTAAGCATTCTTCACTAAACCTTTATAAGAGCGTTTCCCGGAAGCTGCCCCTCGGCAAGAAAAGGAGAAGGTGCTGGGGGAAGGGCCATGAGCCAGCAGAAGCCCCACATAAACCTGGTAGTAATCGGCCACGTAGACCACGGTAAGAGCACCCTGGTAGGCCACCTGCTATTCCGTCTAGGCTTCGTCGACGAGAAGACCCTCAGGACCCTGGAGGAGGAGGCTAAGAAGAAGGGTAAGGAGTCGTTCAAGTTTGCCTGGCTTATGGACAGGCTCAAGGAGGAGCGTGAGCGCGGTGTAACTATAGACCTCAGCTTCGTGAAGTTCGAGACAAAGAAGTACTACTTCACCATCATTGATGCTCCTGGCCACAGAGACTTCATCAAGAACATGATCACTGGTGCTAGCCAGGCCGACGCCGCCATCCTAGTCGTGTCTGCCAGGAAGGGTGAGTTCGAGGCCGGTATGAGCGCTGAGGGTCAGACCCGCGAGCACCTAATACTCGCCAAGACTATGGGTATTGACCAGATAATAGTGGCCGTTAACAAGATGGATGCCCCCGATGTAAACTACAGCAAGGAGAGGTACGAGCAGATAGTAGCAGTCCTCAAGAAGTTCATGAAGGGCCTCGGCTACAAGGTGGACCAGATACCCTTCATACCGGTATCAGCCTGGACCGGCGAGAACCTGATAGAGCGCAGTCCCAACATGCCCTGGTACAACGGCCCCACCCTGGTGGAGGCCCTCGACAACTACATACAGCCCCCCAAGAAGCCCATTGACAAGCCCCTGAGGATACCCATACAGAACGTCTACACCATACCTGGCGTCGGCACAGTGCCTGTCGGCCGCGTCGAGACCGGCGTACTGAAGGTCGGCGACAAGGTAGTCTTCATGCCGCCTGGTGTAGTCGGCGAGGTCCGCAGCATAGAGATGCACCACCAGCCCATACAGCAGGCTGAGCCCGGCGACAACATAGGCTTCAACGTCCGTGGCGTCTCCAAGAAGGATATAAGGCGCGGCGACGTTGCGGGCCACCCCGACAACCCGCCCACCGTCGCCGAGGAGTTCACCGCCAGGATATTCGTGATATGGCATCCCAGCGCCATCACCGTCGGCTACAGCCCGGTGATACATGCTCACACCGCCAGCGTGGCTGCTAGGATAGTGGAGATACAGGCTAAGCTCGACCCGAGGACCGGCCAGGTGGTTGAGAAGAACCCGCAGTTCCTAAAGATGGGCGATGCCGCCATAGTGAAGTTCAAGCCTATCAAGCCTATGGTGATTGAGAAGTACAGCGAATTCCCGCAGCTCGGCCGCTTCGCTATGAGGGATATGGGTAAGACTGTCGGCATAGGCGTAGTGATCGACGTCAAGCCGGCCAAGGTGGAGATAAAGAAGAAGTAAGGAGCTGCCATGTTTTTAAGCCCCTCCTACAGCCCAGCAACCCTCTCCGCCCACGCGTCCTCTCTTGTCCTTGCCTCCCTTGGCTGGTCCTCTTAGCGGGTATGGCCTGCCCTCCGGCGGCCCCCGGCGTGTAAGCCCTTTAAACCGGTGTAGAGCGAGGCCTAGCTCCAGGGGGCACTAGGCTATGGTGCAGCGTGCCGAGATAAAGCTCTGGAGCACTAACGTGGAGAACCTAAACATGGTTACAGACCAGATCAAGAAGATTGCGCAGAAGTCGGGGGTCCGCATCCGCGGCCCTATACCGCTGCCTACGAAGAGGCTGATAGTCCCGACCCTCCGGCTGCCCCATGGCGAGGGCTCCAAGAAGTGGGACAAGTGGGAGCTGCGTATACATAAGCGCCTAGTGATACTCGATGCGGATGAGAAGGTTATGAGGCAGATAATGAGGGTTCGCGTCCCCGAGGACGTCTATATCGAGATACGCCTCCGCTAGGTTGTTTCCCCTCCAAGCCGGTCCTCCAGACCCAGGGTTTCCTCCCCTCAGCCCGCAGGGCTAACCCAATAATAGCCCCGGGCCTTCCCGACCCTTCTACATGGGCACAGGGGCTCATACACATCCTGGGCGCCGGGGTGCCCGAGCGGTCTAAGGGGCCGGCCTTGAGAGCCGGTGGCCGCGCAGGCCGCGCGGGTTCAAATCCCGCCCCCGGCGCCACACCCTCGGAACAATGGATCCTCCCGCGGCCTCTGGCGGCCTGCGCTCCGCCGGGCTCTAGGGAGGCCCTATCACCCTGGTGCGTGCCAGGCGCCTCCCCCGGGGCTGAGAACGCCATGTTGTGTTTTTAACGCCGCCTCTGCCCTGAAGGCTCTCTTGTACCCGGTGCACCTTTGTGCGGCATGGGCTGCTGCCAGCCCTGGCCCTCCTGGCGTCTTGGCCCCTCGGTGCTGCCGCAGCCACTGTGGGGGAGGTGCGCGGCCGGTGCCTGGCCTGCCACGTTACCCCCGGCGGGCCCTTCCGCTACCCGGTGGTGCAGGGAACTGAGTACAACCTTTTCCGCGGCATTGTAGTCCTGGGCAGCCTACTGGTTTTCCTCTACGGGCTCTACTGTTACCTAGCCCGGTGGACTCGCGGCGGGCAGCGGCTCCCCTGGGACCGTCTCGGGGAGAGGCTGCGCAGGCTGGCTGCCGTGGGGCTGCTCCAGTCGCGCGTGCTCCGGCAGCCCCTGGGTGGCGGGATACACCTGCTGATATACTTGGGCGGCGTCCTCCTGCTCCTGGCCGGTCTGGTCTATCTCGCCGGCCCGCCTGGGACCCGGTACCCCAGCGGCCCGGTATTCACAGTGTTCAGGGTGCTAGTGAATCTCGGCGGCGTCCTGCTCCTGAGCCGGTGTGGTTGCTGCCTGGCTGCGCCGTCTGCTAGGCCTAACCCCGGGGCTGCCCACGGGCCTCGAGGACCATCTGGTGCTTCTCTGGCTTGCGCTCATAGTGGTTACCGGCATGGTTCTCGATGCCGGGACGGCGGTTGCGCATATGCGCCAGGGTATACCCTGGTGGGACTTCTCCGGGCGCCTGCTGGCCCCGCTGCTGGAGCGCCTGGCACCCGGCGGCTTCCTGGAGCTCTACACGCTGACCAGAGTGGTGCACCTGGCCCTAACGGCTCTAATGCTAGCCGCCCTGCCGGGGACCAAGCTGGCCCATATAGTGGTGAGCGGGCTTTTCAACACCCTCTACTCCAGGCTCGACCATCCCGCCGCGTTTAGGCCGGTCCCGGACGCGGAGAAGAGGGTCGAGGAGGGCGGCACCATAGGCGTGGTGAAGCTGTCCGACACTACCTGGAAGCAGAGGATGGACTACGACGCCTGCACTCAGTGCGCCCGCTGCCACAACGCCTGCCCCGCGGTGGCGACGGGCAAGCCCCTCTCCCCGAGATGCTGCGGGAGCTGAGCGAGGCGCTGGACGAGCTGGAGGAGGATGACAGGGTAAGGGTGGTCGTATTGACTGGCAGCGGCCGCGCCTTCAGCGCAGGGGCTGACATCACGGCGTTCGCGGGCATCTCGCCGGTCAAGGCTATGATGTACTCTAGGAAGTTCCAGGAGGTCCTCTTCAAGATAGAGTACTATACGAAGCCCATCATAGCAGCGCTAAACGGCTACACCCTGGGCGGCGGCCTAGAACTCGCCATGGCAGCCGACTTCAGGATAGCCAGCGAGACAGCTATGCTCGGCCAGCCCGAGATAAACCTGGGATTCATACCCGGCGCCGGCGGCACCCAGCGGCTCCCCAGGCTGATAGGCAGGAGCCGCACCAAGGAGCTGATCTACACCGGCGACATGGTGCCCGCCGGCGAGGCCGCCAGGATGGGGCTGGTCGACCGGGTTGTGCCCCCGAGAAGCTGGAGCATGAGGCCCGCCAGCTTGCACTGAAGCTCGCGGAAAAGCCGCCGCTGGCGCTCATGACGGCCAAGTACGCGGTTCAAATAGGCATGGAGACCAGCATATGGGCCGGCATGGCGCTGGAGAGCAGCCTCTTCGGCCTACTCTTCAGCACAGAGGACGTAGTAGAGGGTGTGACGGCATTCCTGGAGAAGAGGAAGCCGAGGTTCAAGGGCCGCTAGCCTTTCCCCCTCCCTCCTCAGCAGGCCTCAATGCAGCCCCCTCTTTGAGTATTCTTGCCAGCCTTGGCTGTCTTGCCCGCGCAGCCTTTCCCCAGAAGCTTATGACCAGTGCAGCCGTTCCTGAGCACCTCTCCCCGGGGCGGAGCTGGGCCCGCGCGGCTATCTGCCCTCCTACTGTTGCTCGTAGAGGCCTCTGGCGGCCTCCAGCACCACGGGGTCTTCGGCTACCGCGTCCCTCTCCCGCCTCAGGCCAAGCCTCTCCAGCGCCAGCATGAGAGCCCCGACCACTGGGTAGACCCTTTTGCCGCTCACCCCTATCCCGTGGGCCTCGAGCTCCCTCCGGAACCTTTCGGCGAACACCCTACTCTTGAACATAGAGCCGGTGGTGTATACGATCTCCGCCCCGGCCTTCTCCGCCGCGACCCGGGCCGCCTCCGCCAGCTCCACGGCGCCCCTCTCGAGGATGCTGCGAGCCTCCATGCAGCCCTCCTCTGCCGCCTCCGCCACGCGTGGCGCGAGCGAGGCTATCTTATCCACCCTTCCCCGGGTGAGGTAGAACCAGTAGGCCAGCTCGTCCCCACTGGTCACGCCCAGGGTAGACGCGAGCACCCTGGTGAGGCAGCTGTGCTCCCCGCGGCCGTCTAGAGCCCGGAGGAGCGTGCGGAGCGCCTCCCTGGCCACCCAGAAGCCGCTGCCCTCGTCGCCGAGGAGCCAGCCATGGTCCCCGACTATTATCCTCTCGCCCCGGGGGGTGAGGGCGTAGGCTATGCTCCCCGTCCCAGCTATCACCAGTGCCCCGGGCCCGCCGCCCGTGGCGTGCACGAGCGCTATATGGGCGTCGTGCTCAACCACCAGCCTGCCCCCGTAGCCGCTCGCAGAGGCTATGAGCCCGGCTAGCTGCCCCGCCAGCAGCCTGCTGTCGAGCCCCGCGAACCCGGCGACCACCAGGGAGACCCTGCTGGCCCGGTGCCCCGTGCCCCGGAGCGCGGCCTCCACAGCCTCCCTCACCGCCGCGCCCGCGGAGGCAGCCCCAACGTTCACCGGGTTCCCGGGCCCGGCGCTCCCGGCCCAAACACCGCCGCTGCCCGTGTCGTAGACGAGGGCCCTGGTGCGTGTGGCGCCCGCGTCCACGCCGGCTACGAGCACACCCTCCCACCAGGGGCTCCCGGGGGCGCGGCCCCTACTGCCTCTTACGGAGATCCTGGTAGAGCGCTAGAAGAGCCACGAGCAGCACTACTAGGAGGAGCGGCACGTGCTGGGCGGCGAGCCTGCCCGGCGCCCCCGTGGGCTCCACCACGCTCCTGGACACCCTTCCCGCGTTGAACCCGGCGAGGGCCACGAGGTAGGGGTAGGTGGCCCGCGAGCCCCTAAGCAGCCAGGCTAGACCAGCGGCGTAGGCCACTGCTAGAACAATGTTCTCCCCCACGAGGAACCTGGGCAGAGGAGCCACGAGGTTGATCCCTACATAGCCTATTATAAGAAGCACTATCAGGCCTGTAAGCACCTTATCCACGGTATCCAGCGTCATCCCCGGCACACCGCCCCCAGGCAGCCTTCTCCGAACCCGAAACGGATCCGGAGAACCCTTCTAGATAAAGCTAGCCACACCGCTCCCCGCGGCCATGCACGGCCTCTGCCACGCTGGCGTGGAGGCTTAAGTTTATCCAGCCCCGACTGCCTGGAGCAAACCCTCGGCTGGCAGCTATGGTGCTCCCGCCCTACCACCCCGTCGTGGAGCGGGCCCGCCTCTACGAGGTCGGCTTCGAGACCATAGTGGACTTCTTCTACAGGCTCGCCGAGGCGGCTGACAAGCTGAGGGAGGAGGGCTTCTGGCTCAACTATGGGCCCGAGAGGCTCCCCGACTACATAGAGGTGCCGGCCCGCGGCACGCTCCGCGTCAAGTACGGGTTCCCCGTGTACCAGAAGGGCGGCGTCTGCATGGACGTCACCAATACCGAGCAGGCCGGGATAGCGGAGGAGGCGGGCGCAGCCTCCGTCATGGTGCTCGACAAGCTGCCCTACGACATCCGCCGCCAGGGCGGCGTAGCGAGAATGGCTGATGTAAGGGTTATACAGCAGGTGATGGACACGGTAACCATACCAGTGATGGCTAAGGTGCGTATAGGCCACTACTACGAGGCCGCGGTGCTCGAGAGCATAGGCGTCGACATGATAGATGAGAGTGAGGTGCTCACGCCGGTTGACGAGAAGCACCACATCAACAAGTGGCTCTTCAAGGTGCCCTTCGTCAACGGCGCCCGCAACCTCGGCGAGGCGCTCCGCAGGATAACCGAGGGCGCGGCGATGATACGCACCAAGGGCGAGGCGGGCACCGGCAACGTGGCCGAGGCGGTGAGGCACATGAAGATAATAGTCGGGGAGATAATGAAGCTGAGGAGCATGACCCCGGAGGAGAGGCTCAGGGCGGCCCGCGAGTACGGGGTCCCCCACCAGCTGGTAGACCTCACCGCCCGGCTCGGCCGCCTCCCGGTAGTGAACTTCGCCGCCGGCGGAATAGCCACCCCCGCCGACGCCGCGCTCATGATGTGGCTGGGCGCCGACGGCGTCTTCGTGGGCTCCGGAATATTCAAGAGCAAGGACCCCAGGGAGAGGGCCGAGGCCATAGTCCTGGCCACCAGCATGTGGCACGACCCTGAGACAGTCGCCGAGGCACAGGCTATGATCAGCGAGCAGAAGAGCATGATGGGGATAGATATACGCAGGCTCAAGCCCGAGGAGCTGCTCCAGGTGAGGGGAGAGTAGCCCTTGAAGATCGGGATAATAGCCCTCCAGGGCGGCTTCTACGAACACCACTACATGCTCCGCAAGCTTGCAGGCGAGACAGGCTGGAGCATAGAGCCGGTGTTCGTCAGGAAGCCGAGCGACCTGCGCGGCGTGGACGCCGTGATAATACCCGGCGGGGAGAGCACCACGATAGGCGTGGTGGCCCGCCGCTTAGGCCTCCTAGAAGAGCTACGCGACCTCCTAGCCTCCGGGCTCCCCGCCATGGGCACCTGCGCCGGCGCAGCGCTCCTGGCCAAGAGCGTCCGCGACCGCGTGGTAGGCGAGACCAAGCAGCCCCTCCTAGCGGTCATGGATATCGAGGTGGTGAGGAACTACTTCGGGAGGCAGAGGGAGAGCTTCGAGGTGGACTTGAGGATACCCGCGATAGGCGGGAAGCCGTTCCGCGGCGTCTTCATCCGAGCCCCCGCGATAACCAGGCTCTGGGGCAGGACCCAGAAGCTCGCGGAGCTAGACGGGGTTGCCGTGGCTGCAGAGGAGGACGGGAAGCTGGCCCTAGCCTTCCACCCGGAGCTGACCGGCGATACGAGGCTCCACCGCTACTTCATGGAGAGGGTTAAGCGCTAGCCCTCTCCTCCCTCAACCATCATCCTTATCTTCCGGAGCTCCTCCTCGAGCTCCCCCATGCAGGGGTCGGAGACGAGCCTCTCGGCGAGGCTCCTGACTGCCCTAGCAGTGTCTATCTCCTGCAGCGCTGCGGCCGCGTCGAGGGTGCCTATGGCCCACCCCACCTCGGTGAGGAGCTTGCTGCACCGGGCCATGAGCGCGTAGAGGCTCTCACTGCCTACGCCCAGGCGCTGCGCGTAAACCGCTAGGTCGCTCATATACTTCAGGAAATCGGCTATCACACCCCTCATGGTCTTGGCGCTCGGCTTCTCGAGACCCGGAATTCTCCTCAGCACCCTGATGAAGTTCTCCAGCTGGATCGTGAGCCTCCGCGCCTCCCTCCTAGGGTCCAGCATCCCCGACGCGCCCCCGCGGAGCCTAGGCCCCCCGGGTCTAGAAGGGTAGTAGGCGCCTCCCAGCCAGGCTCCTCGCGAGCATGTCGGCGGCGAAGGCCAGGAGCAGCACGCCTAGCCCGGCCAGGAGGGCGGCGTAGAGCCCCGTCATCCTCGAGAGCCCGGCCCCGGCGGCCGCCAGGAGGGCCAGCCACGCGTAGTCCATCCAGACGTGGCCGAGGTACATCGCGGCGAACCCCTTGGCGCCGTGGGCGGCTGCGCCCCGGACCAGGGGCAGCGCCACCGTGACCCACCAGGCTAGGAAGTAGGGGTTGAGCCCGGTCAGCGCCAGCCCGGTGGCGATGGCCCCGAGGGCCCCGCCCCCCACGGCAACCCCGGCTCCCTCCATGCCGGCCCCGTGGAGGGCCGCCGCAGCGCTCTGGAAGAGCCCGTAGGCGAAGTAGGCTATGAAGGCCGCCACGGCCACATCTAGGGGCTTCTCGAGCCGGCGGAGCACCCCCTCGAACCTCTCGGCCCACTTGACCAGAAGCGCCACGTAGGGCAGCTCGAACAGCATGTGGCCGAGTGCCACGAGCACGCCGCCCAGGGGGCCGAGGAGGGCGCCCACCGCCACCGCGCTGGCGGAGAGGGGTCCCGGGCTGAGCGCCCCGCTGGGGGTGAGCGCCAGGGTCCTCAGCACCAGGCCTCGTACCCCCTGCTCCCGGGCCACTGAGTCCATCCCTCTGCACCCTCCAGCCGTCTTAGCGGGGCCGCGGCGGCTGAGAGTGCTGAGGAGGCCCCGAGGGGGTTGTATCCCTGCCGCCGGCCCCGGCTACCTCCTAAGCCACTTCGGCACCCCGTTCTCCACCACCCTCCTCGCCCTGCCCAGCGCGGTGAGGGCGTTCAGTAGAGCCCTCACACTCGGCATGTATACCGAGTAGGCCCTCCTGCTCCTGGCCAGCCCGGTGGCCTCGAAAAGCCTCTCTATCACCTCGTCGCCCGCCGCCGGCTCATCGTCCAGCGCGGACTCGGCGAGGCGGAGCATCTCCTCTATCTTCCCCCGGTTGAGGTCTATGAGCCTCCGCGCCTCCCTCCTCTCGACCGGGGCCCCGTGGCCCGGCACCAGTATGTCGAAGTCGAGCCTCTCCAGCATACCCAGTGTCCTCATCCAGGAGAGCGTGTCGGTGTGGTAGAGCACCGGGTTGCCCTTCAAGTACTCCCCGCCGTACACCGTGTCCCCGGCGGCGAGGAGCCTCACGCCGCCAGCCTCTATGATGTACACCAGGTGGCCTGGCGTGTGCCCCGGCGCGTGGAGCGCATCGACGAGGGCTTCCCCGGACACGGCGCGCCCGGGCTCCACGGGCTCGTCCACACGGACGCCCCTTCCGACGAAGTAGGGTGTTATGTAGTTCTCCTCGAAGCCAGCGGCCCAGCCCATGGTAGCCATGTAGTTTATCGACGGGTTCTCGACTAGGGGGAGGCAGTGCCGCGGCGCATAGACCCTGGCACCCCTCTCCCGGAGGGCGCCCGCGTAGCGGAAGTGGTCGGCATGACCATGGGTAAGCAGCACCGCCCTGACGGGCTCGAGGGGCAGCGAGGGATCCACCGCCAGGGCGCCCGGGACTACTACAGTGTTTACCGCCATCTCACCCTCGCATACCAGAACGCCCCCGTACCCAATACAGCCCCCCTCCTCCACGGCCTAGGCCCCTCCCTGGATGGGCTCGGGGTTTACGCCTCCTATACGCGGGGGAGGGCATCTACTAAGCGTCTTGGTTTACGATAGTCCTACACGTCAGAAGCTACTTAAGCAGCCCCAATGGTGGAGGATGACGGTGCTCTGAGAGCTTGGAGGCGCAGCAGCGCCTGCTGCAGGTGCTTGAGCAGAGGCTCCGTAGCCAGGATCTGGCCCGCAAGATCGTGGAGAAGATCCACAAGCTCGCCCCGCTGGCGGCTAAGCGCGTCGGGCAGACCCCGATAAAGATAATGGACTTCTGCGGTACCCACGAGTACACCATAACCCACTACGGTATAAGAAGCCTCATGCCCCCGGAGGTGGAGCTCGTAGCCGGCCCCGGCTGCCCCGTCTGCATAACGCCAGCCTACTACGTGGACGTCGCCATAAAGCTCAGCCTTGAGGGGATAAGGGTCTACACCTATGGGGACGCCTACAAGCTCCCCGGCTCCGGCCGCCGCGGCCACGACATAAGGAGCCTAGAGGAGGCCCGCGCCGCCGGTGGCGACGTCGTAGTGGTATACAGTGTGCTCGACGCGGTAAGGATGGCCCGTAGGGATCGGAAGCCCAGCCTCTTCCTAGCAGTAGGCTTCGAGACCACCGCGCCCGCCACCGCGAGCCCCGTCGTGGCCGGTATGGTGCCGGAGAACCTCAAGATACTCAATGTGCACCGGCTCACACCCCCGATAATGAGGTACACGTTCGCCACCCACCGCGATAACCCCATCAGGGGCGTCATAGCACCGGGCCACGTCTCGACCATAGTAGGCGCTAAGGCCTGGAAATTCGTCGTCGAGGAGTACGGGATCCCCACCGTGGTAGCCGGCTTCGAGCCGATAGACGTTCTCCTGGCGGTGCTGGAGATCTTGAGGCAGCACATAGAGGGCAGGCCGCGGCTCGTGAACGAGTACAGCAGGGCTGTTAAGTGGGAGGGTAATAAAAGAGCCCAGAAGCTGATAGATGAGTGCTGCGAGGTCGTGGACGCCGCGTGGCGCGGCATAGGCTTCGTGCCCAAGAGCGGGCTAGCCTTCCGCGACAAGTATCGCCACGTCGACGCGTTCCACGAGTACGGGATAAAAGAGCTGACCCCCGAGGAGTGGAAGTATGACCTGCCGCCGGGCTGCCGCTGCGCCGAGGTAACGCTCGGAATAGCGAAGCCCACCGACTGCCCGCTCTTCATGAAAGTCTGCACTCCCGGCACCCCCTACGGCCCCTGCATGGTGAGCAGCGAGGGCGCATGCGCCGTCTGGGCCCGGTTCGGCGGCGGCGGCGGGCTAGCCGAGGAGATAGCCCGCAGCCTAGGCATAGCCTAGCTCCACGATGTTTCTCCGGGTTGCGCCTTTGCTCATGGCCTCGCGGTGTATAGTATAAAGCTATAAAGCCCCGTGCCGCCACGCATAGATCCCCGGGGTTCACCCTTCCCATGTGCCTGGGCATACCCGCAGAGGTGAAGGAGGTAAAGGGTAACATAGCCGTGGTCGACTTCGGCGACGGCGTCCTCCGCGAGATAGATGCCGGCGCGCTCGAGGGCTTCAAGCCCGGCGACATAGTGATAGTGCATGCGGGCGTGGCGATCGAGCGACTGGACGAGGACCGCGCTAGGGAGATGATGCGGGTGATAGAAGCTTTCATATCCGACCTGGAGCGCAAGGCCGACGAGCTGGAGCGCCTCTTCCAGGTAGAGGAGATGGTGGAGAAGCAGTAGCCCCGCGGGGCCGGCCAGGGATGACCTGGTACATCAGGCTCTGGAAATATATAACCCTGGCGCACGGTGCAGGCGGGAAGGAGACCGAGGAGCTGGTCAGGAACCTCATAGTCCAGAGTGTGCCGCCCGAGCTGTGGAAGGTTAAGGGAGGGACGGGGCTCGACATACTCGACGACGCCGCCCTCATACCCGTCGGCGAGAACCGCTACATAGCGGTGACCGTGGACACCTACACTGTTAAGCCCCTCTTCTTCCCCGGCGGTGATCTAGGTAGGCTAGCCGCCTCGGGCACCATAAACGACCTCCTCATGGTGGGTGCTAGGCCCCTCGCGGTCCTCGACGGCGTTGTCGTGGAGGAGGGCTTCCCCGTAGAGGACTTCAAGAAGATCATGGACAGCTTCATAAACACGCTAAAGGAGGAGGGTGTGGCGCTGATAGGCGGGGACTTCAAGGTTATGCCGAAGGGCCAGCTGGACGGCGTAGTGATAGCCTCTATGGGCATAGGCCTGGTCGAGGGCAGGCCCATCGTCGACACCGAGGTACGGCCTGGCGATAAGATAATTGTCTCCGGCTACCTCGGCGACCACGGGGCGGCGATACTGGCAGCCCAGCAGGCTATAGGCGCCGAGATGAAGGTTGAGAGCGACGTGAAGCCCCTAACCAGGCTCATGCTCCCCCTGCTGGAGAAGCACCGCGAGAGCATACATGGCGCCGGCGACCCCACCCGGGGAGGGCTCTCAATGCTCCTCAACGACTGGGCGGAGAAGACAAAGACGGTGATAGTGTTTGAGGAGGAGAAGGTGCCCGTGAGGCCGCAGGTACGCGAGTACGCTGAGATGCTCGGGGTAGATCCCTTCAGCCTCGCCAGCGAGGGCGTAGCGGTGCTGGCGGTGGAGCCCTCCAAGGCCCAGGAGATACTAGAGTACATCCACAGCCTTGGCTTCAGGGACGCCGCCATAGTGGGTCAGGTATACGAGCCCAAGGACCCCAGGCACGCTGGCAGGGTGCTCCTGAAGAGCATGGCGGGCGGCGTGAGGATACTCGAGCCCCCCAGCGGCGAGATAGTGCCCCGCATATGCTAGGCAGAGCCTCTGCCCCACCTCCTCCTCTTCCCCTCTCGCAGCCGCTCCGGCTCCAGTGGAAGGTGCCAATAGGCCTTGCACGAGCCTCCTCGGAGGGCGCTGCGGCTGCGCGTCACCGGAATAGTTCAGGGAGTTGGCTTCCGGCCCTTTGTCTACAGGCTCGCCATCTCCCGCGGCGTCTCCGGCTACGTGGTTAACCTCGGCGGCAGCGAGGTCGAGATACATGTTGAGGGCAGCCCCTCCCGGCTCGCAGGCTTCATAGAGGGCCTCTATCTCGAGAGGCCGCCGCCCGCCAGGATAGAGGAGCTCGAGATAGAAGAGGTGAGGCCCCAGGGCTTCAAGGGCTTCACCATAAAGAGGAGCGAGAAGAGGAAGAGCAAGAGAAGCATGATACCCCCCGACTTCGGCATATGCAGGGACTGCCTGAAGGAGGTCCACGACCCATCCACCAGGTTCTACCGCTACTACTGGAATAGCTGTGCCTGGTGCGGCCCCAGGTTCTCAATGATGTACACCGTGCCCTATGACCGGGAGAACACCTCTATGAGGAAGTACTCGCTCTGCAGGGATTGCAGGAGGGACTACGAGGACCCCGGCAACATAAGGAGGTTCCACGCCCAGGGGATCAGCTGCCCCCGCTGTGGCCCCAGGACCTATGTCTACACGATGGACGGGAGGAGGCTCCCCGTCGAGGACCCGGTCGAGTGGGCGGCGGAGAAGATAGAGGAGGGCTATATACTCGCGGTGAAGGGTGTTGGAGGCTTCCACCTGGCAGCCCTCGCTAGCCGGGACGACGTGGTGGAGGAGCTGCGTAGGAGGAAGAGGAGGCCCACCAAGCCCTTCGCCCTCATGGCGAGGGACTGCAGCGTGGTGGAGAAGATAGCTGAGCCCCCGCCCGGCGCCTGCAGTGTGCTGGAGTCGGCTGAGAGGCCCATACTCCTCCTCCCGCGGCGCCCTGGCTCCCCCGTCTCCCCCCTGGTAGCGCCTGGGCTGGACACGGTAGGGGTGATGCTCCCCTACACGGGGTTCCAGGCCCTGCTCCTCGAGAGCGTCCGTGACGGCTTCCTGATAATGACCAGCGGCAACAAGTCCGGGTACCCCATGTGCACTACGCTGGAGTGCGTCTTCACCCACCTGAGGGGGATAGCTGACTACGTGGTGGCGCATGACAGGGAGATAGTGCACCGCGTCGACGACAGCGTGCTCCGCTACACCGAGGGGGAGCTCGTCTTCCTCCGGAGGGCCAGGGGCTACGCCCCCACCTGGCTCTACTCTCCCGAGCAGCTCCCCGACATGGTGGCTGTGGGGGCTGAGCTGCAGACGGCTGGAGCGGTGGCGTTCGAGGACAAGATAGTGCCGACCCAGTATATAGGGGACATGGACGAGCCCGGGCAGGTGGAGGAGCTGGAGAAGGAGCTGCGCTGGTTCATAGAGGTCTACTCGCTCAGGCCGAGAGCCGTGGCGGTGGATATGCACCCCGGCTACCACAACAGGCCGCTCGCGGCGAGGCTGGCCGAGGAGTACGGGGCGGAGCTGGTGGAGGTCCAGCACCACCACGCCCACGCGGCAGCTGCTATGCTGGAGGACAGGGTGCCGCCGGGCGAGAAGAGGGTGGCTATAACAATCGACGGCACCGGCTACGGCACCGACGGCACGGTCTGGGGCGGCGAGGTGCTCGTGGCCAGCTACGCCGGCTTCACCCGCGCCGCCAGCCTCCACCCCTTCAGGCTCCCCGGGGGAGACGCGGCAGCCGAGTGGCCGGTCAAGGCCCTCGTGGGGCTCATGCAGGCCTCGGGCCTCGGCGAGGAGGAGGTACTGGAAATACTCCGCCGCCGCGGCCTCCTATCCCGCGACAAGCTTCCCCACGGCGAGCTGGAGGCGAGGGTGAGCTACCGGCTGGCCGCCGCGGGCAAGGCCCCCCTGGCAACGAGCACCGGCCGCACCCTAGACGCCCTCGCAGCCCTGCTGGGGGTGGCGTGGCATAGGGGCTACGAGGGGGAGCCGGCGATGAGGCTTGAGGCGGCTGCGAGGGGCGGCAGGGACCACGGCTACACGCCCCGGCTAGTACAGATGGAGGGCAGGCTGGTGGTGGACACCCGCGGCCTGCTCGAATGGGTGCTCGATAACCTGGACAGGCTCCCCCCGGCAGACCTTGCAGCCACGGTGCAGCGGGCCCTGGGGAGGGGCCTCGGCGAGGCGGCTGCGAGGGCTGCGAGGGGGCTCAGCGGCCCCGTCTACATCTCCGGCGGCGCCGCGGTGAACACGCTGATAGTCCAGGGGGTGCGCGAGGCGCTGAAGGACCACGGGCTCGAGGCGAGGCTCCCCCACCGCCTACCCCCGGGCGACGGGGGGATAGCGGCGGGCCAGGTGCTTGTGGCGGCTTCCAGGATTCTCGGCTGGGACTAACCTCGCCCCCGGAGTACTACCAGGCCGGGAGGCTATCCCCGGGTTCCCGGGCCCCTACAGCGCCCAGCATGCCGGGCCCAGCCGAGCCCGCGGGGGAGTTGCCCGGCGCCGGTTAATAGCGTCGTGACCGCTCAGCTTTAAACACTCGAATAAGGGCCTTGGAGTAATAACCGGTGTTCCTCCTTGCCCCATGGAAGGCTCCTGCTAATGACCCCGGCCCCACCCCTGTGGACTTTGAGACATTGCTAGCAATGGCTAGGCCTACGGTTAACCATGCATCGCCGGAGTTCGACGAGGTTCACAGCGAGGCTGTGAAGATGCTGAAGGAAGTCTTTGACACCCGCGGCGGTCGTTATACTGCCAGGCAGCGGGACCAGCGCCATGGAGCTGGCCCTGAGAAGCGTCGTCAGGCCGGGGTCAAAGGTGCTGGTGCTGAAGGCTGGCTTCTTCGGGGACTACCTTGAGAAGAGTGTTAAGGCCCTGGGCGGCGAGGCCGCCACCGCTCAAGTTGGGCTGGGCAGGGGCTTCACAGCCGCTGAGCTGGATAGGCTGCCGGAGAAGAATAGAGACGCCGCGGCAGTCGCGCTGCAGCACGTTGAGACCTCGACGAGCGTCGCCAACCCGGTCAGGGAGCTGGCCAGGACTGCGAGGAGCTGGGGCGTGCCGCTGGTTGTGGACGGAGTGGCCCCCGTGGGGCATGGAGGTGAGGATGGACGACTGGGGTGTTGACATCTGCTTCACTGGGTCACAGAAAGGCCCTCGGGGCCCCGGGCCTCGGCCTGGTGGCCTACAGCGAGTCCTACACTAGGGAGGTCGAGTCGAGGGGACAGTGGAGACTCTACTTCAACCCCCGAGCCTCCTCAAGGAGATGGAGTCTACGAGGAACTACTACATAACCCCAGCGGTCAACCTAGTCTACGCTCTGAGGGGGTTCCTCCGGAGCATACTCTCCGAAGGCCTCGAGGAGAGGTACAGGAGGCACAGGATCATGGCTGAGGCGGTTAGAGCCGTCCTGGAGTCCCTGGGAGTCAGCCTCGTCGCGGAGGAGGGCTTCAGAGCCGATACCTTACAGCCGCCTACCTGCCCGAAGGCGTGGACTGGCCCAGCTTCTATAGGGAGATGAGAACCCGTGGAGTCGAGGTGGCCGGAGGCCTCGAGGAGCTTAAGGGCAGGGTATTCAGGATAGGGCACATGGGCCAGGTAGGCTGCCCGGAGCTAGCGGCGACAGTAGCGGCCCTGGAGAGGACGCTCAAAGCGCTCGGAGTCAACGTGAAGCTCGGCCAGGGCCTCACAGTCCTCCAGGAGACGCTGGCAAAGCGCGGCATCTAGCACCGTCCCGCCGGGACGGCCGGTCTCGAGGCCCAAAACCCTCTATGCTCTGGGGCGTTAGGGCCGGGGCCCGGGTAGCCCGGCTCGAACCCGCTCACGACGCGGAGCCCTCAGAGGCCTCCCCGCCCTCCTCCCCCTTCATAGCCTCCTGTATGACCTCCAGCACCTTGCCCTTCTGGTAGGCCTGCTCCAGAAGCTCGAGCCCAGCCCGGTAGACCGCGCAGAGATCCTCCTTGGCCTTCTGGAGCGCCTTCTCCAGGTCCTCCCCCTCTATAGCGTAGGTTGCCGTGAGCCCTACTCCGAGATGGGCTAGTGCCAGCGAGGCGAAGGGGAGGAGCGAGCGCTGGTTGTTAGCCTCATTGAGCAGCGCGCCCCACGCCTTCAGCATACTGGTGGCCCATGCCCGATAGTCCTTCATGTTCTCCAGCCGCCACGCGACGAAGTAGACTATCTCGTTAGCCCTCCTGCCGCAGCCTTCCTCCCCCAAGCGCGCACACCCCATGGCAGTGCCCCTGCACCAGGCTATATAGTGCAGCGTAGCCGGGGCGAATAATTAATGCAAAACGTGTATAAGTATGCGCAACTAGCCTGGAGGTGTGACTGGGAGCTACCTGTGTCTCCCGGGCTACTACGCCGTCTTAGATACTGGTGGCACATCCGCGACCCCGATGTACGCTATATCGTGGAGGTCGGTGTAGACCGGATACCCGAGGCCCTCAAACCGGTGCCCCACACCCTCCCGCCGCCCTACAACTACGCGGCCAGCAGCATAGAGTGGAATAGTAGGCTACTCGACGACCCCGGCCTGGTCCTCCAGCTCCTCGAGGCCGCTGAGGCCCGGGAGGAGTTTGAGGCCAGGCTCCCGGGGCTCCGGGGCCAGGTTAGGCACCTGGTTACCGGGAGGCTCGCGGAGAAGGCGGGGCCTAGGCTGCTGATACTGGAAGGGGAGAGGCTCAGCGCCTGGCTCCTCACCTACGGGGTAGTGGTGACAGCTGTTAGGCTTGAAGAGCCTGGCGTCGGGGTCAGCTATGGGCTCCAGGCGCTCCACGCGCTTGACGAGTGGACCGGCAGTGTCAAAGTTGTGGCGGCTAGGCTGAGGCCCTACGTCTACCACTGGGGCCCCGAGCTGAGCGTCTACATAAAAGGCCTGGATAACCAGCACCGCTACCTCGTTACGGTGCTGAATAACCTCTACATAAGCCTCCTGGCCGGCGAGGAGAAGGAGGTGGTGGATGACGTCCTCAAGAGCCTCGTCGATTATACTAGGTTCCACTTCCGCAGCGAGGAGAAGCTCTTCGACAAGTACGGCTACCCCCGCGCCGAGGCCCACCGCCGCCAGCACCAGAGCTTCGTAGAGAAGGTGACAGAGTTCAATGAGCAGTACGAGGCCGGGGAGAAACAGCTTACGCTCAGCGTGCTCCGCTTCCTCTCCGACTGGGTGAGGAACCACATACTCGTGAGCGACCACGACTACGGGGAATGGTTCTATAGGAAGGGGCTGCCCATAGTCGATGAGGAGGCGGCCAGGGAGTCCAGGCTGGCCAGGAGAAAACTCGGCCTCGACTAGAAGGCTCTAGAGCTAGTCTAGGAGAGGCCTCCCGCAGTTCTCCTCGATCCACTCCATCACGCAGCCCGCTGGAGCCCGGAGCCTGGCGCCGAGCCTCCTCAGGAGCCTCTCCAACTCCGCCAAGGCTTTGGGGACGGCTTTCCTCACCTCCCCGCTGAGCCCCTCCATGAACTCTATGCTGTAGGGCCTTACCCCCACCAGGTAGGCCCTACCCTTGAACAGCTGGGCGGCGTAGGCGAGAACCACGAGCCTCACAGGGTTGAGACTGTGAGGGTCTATCTCCTGCACTAGCTCGGCCACTTCGGCCTCGCTCAGCTTGGCCGGGTCTATCTCCAGCACCGCCACCCGCGCGTCCTCCGGCATGTCCTCGGAGAGGTAGGAGTCTATGAATACGACCGTGTCGTAGCCCTCTAGGATGCTTATATGGCCTGGGCTGAGGTGCTGTATAGCCGCCAGCCTGGCGCCCCCTACCCCGCCACATGCCTCTATGCCGCGGGCCAGGCAGTAGCCTATCCCGTCGTCCCCGTGTAGGGTGTTACCCACGCCAAGCACTAGCAGGCTATGCGCCGCACTCCCTCCGGACCCACTCCCTGGCAAGCCTCCTACACTCCTCCTCTGGGTCCGCCGCATCCCCGGGATCGCACTCCACTAGGATAAAGGGCCGGTTCCAGAGCAGGCTTAGCGCTGCAGCGTAGTCGTCGAGGCCGAGGCTGCCGGTGAGGTTCATCCAGAGCTCCCTTGTAAGCTGCTGGGGCGTCAGCGCACGGGCGTCCCTGGGCTCCACTCGGGCCACGTACACCCCGGCGCCCCGTCCTTCAACGTGGGAGGCGCCTAGGAGGAAGAGCTCGCCTGCGCCCCTCCTCTCAGCCTCGTCTATCAGTGCTAGAGCGTCCATGGACCCGTCTATCACCGTGCAGCTGCCTATCCTCGCCTCTCCCTGCCTCCCCGTCAGCTCCAGCGATAGGGCTAGTATTCCGCTTCCCCCCTTCACTATGGGGTTCGGGACTACCACCACCAGCTTCCCCGCCCCGGCCGAGGCCCCGGAGGTACTCCTCGAGCTGAGATGCATCATCCAGCCCCATGCTCCTCGCGACGAGCCTCCGTAGCTCCTCTAGGCCTGGCTGGGGCGGCGGGTTAAAGCTGTAGAGCCTCCGTAGCATCCTCTTCTCCGGCGTCAGCTCGACCCCCAGCGCGTCCTCCACGGCCCCTATTATCTCGGAGCGTATCTCCTCAACGGTCTTTGCGGCGCGGCCGCCTAGCCTCAGCAGCTCCCGCAGCGTCTCCAGCAGCGCCCTCCTCCTCTCCCCGGGATCCGCCAAGCCGGCACCCCTGTTACTAGGGTAAATTTACGGGCTTATCGTTAAACCCTCCGCAGCCCGAGGCTGGGGGTGAGGAGCTCCCAGGCCTACGGGGGCCGAGCTCCTCGGAGCCCCCGGGGGCTGTGAGGCCCTGGCGGGGTTTGCCGACCCTCCCCATGGATCCTCTTCAGCGGCGTGGCATCACGCAGTTATCGCCGGTTAATTATTGCTGGCCCTCCAATACACGAAACTTATTTATCTATGGACATAAATTGTCGGAGACTTTGGTGGTACCGTAGGGAATAGGGGGAGTCGCGGTGGCCAGGCTTTCTCGTAGGGACTTCCTCAAGCTCGCAGGCACAACGGCGTTCTTCGCCAGCCTTGACTGGGATAAGCTGATAAAGAGGGCGATAGCAGAGGTCAAGTCCGGCAGCATAAACGTCATCTGGTTCGAGGCCCAGGATTGTGCGGGCAATACTACAGCTCTAATCCAGGCCACCAAGCCCGACCTCGTCGATGTCCTCGGCGGCCGCAGCCACATAGCAGGCCCAGGCACCGTCAGGCTGCTCTTCCACGAGACGGTTATGCTCAGCTGGGGCGAGGAGACCCCCAGCTACGCGAAGAAGCTGGCCCAGATGAGCCCCGAGGAGCTTAAGGCCTTCGTGGAGAAGCTCCCCGCCGACGATCCTCTCAGGAAGACGCTACAGGCCTTCCTCGAGCTAGGCTACAACCCCGGGCTGCTACTGACAAGCCCCATAGACGTTCTAAGGCTGGCCTCCCAGGGCAAGCTCGACCCCTTCGTGCTGGTACTTGAGGGCAGCTTCTCGATAGACGAGAAGGCCGGCGGCCCCAAGTATAGCGACTACTTCTGCTACATAGGCGACGAGAACGGGAAGCCTATATCCTGCGTCGAGTGGATGAGGCGCCTGCTGCCACGCGCAGTGGCCGTCATAGCTGTGGGCAACTGTGCCTCCTACGGCGGCCTGGTAGCAAACAAGATAGTGGAGAAGGACTTCATAAAGAAGATGGGCTACGACTTGTTCGAGCAGTGGAGCGGCAAGGGCTGGAGCCCGAGCCCCACCGGCGCCGTGGGCTTCTTCCCCGACCCGATAAGGGGCTACAAGGGGCTTGTAGACCTCCTCGAGGAGGCCAGGCCCTTCCGCAACTTCATCTACGGCAAGTGCAAGCTCGGCCCCGGCGAGATAAGGGGCGACTGCCGCCCGGCCGTTGCCGTGCCCGGCTGCCCCGCCAACGGCAACGGCCAGCTACGCGTAATAGCCAACATTGTGCTCTGGGCGAAGGGCCTGCTACCGCTGCCCGAGCTGGACCGCTACTGGAGGCCAAAGTACATCTTCGGCCGCACGGTCCACGAGCAGTGCCCGAGGGCTGCTAGCTACGCGGCGGGCGACTTCCGCAAGAACCCCGGCGACGCCGACTACCGCTGCCTCTTCGCCGTGGGCTGTAAGGGCCCGGTAAGCAACTGCCCGTGGAACAAGGTGGGCTGGGTCAACGGCGTCGGCGGCCCCACCAGGACCGGCGGCGTCTGCATAGGCTGCACCATGCCGGGCTTCACCGACGCCTACGAGCCCTTCTACAAGCCGCTTAACGCGCCGACCACGCCGAGCCTAAGCACTACCGAGGCCGGCGCAGCGGCCTCAGCAGTGGCTGGCGCGGCCATAGCCTACGGGGTTGCGAAGTGGGTCGAGAGCAAGGCCGAGAAGGCGAAGGAGGAGCAGCGCCGCAGCAGCTAGACGGCCCACCAGCATCACCCTGTGATGCTCCAACCCTGCTCCCTCTTTCGGCTCAAAGCCCGCGGGCAGGCACGTGTATGAGGTGGAGGCGTGGACGTAGGGTGGTAGGATGGTAGGCTACCTAGGCGGTAAGGTGACTGACATCTACAGCTTCGCGGTATACTACTTCTTCTGGGTAGCGTTGCTAGTGTTCAGCTTCGGTGCAGCCTACAGGATAGTGAAGCAGATACTCTTCTGGCGCCGCGTGGTTAAGGCGGAGTCCCGCAACCGCGGCATCGGCGCCAGGATAATAGGGCTGATAAGAACGTTCATAGACCCCATTATATTCAGCATCAAGAAGAAGCCCCACGACTTCCTCGCGGGGCTCGTTGCCCTCCACCTGCTAGGCGTGCTGCCGCTGATATTCCTGCTGGCCCATCACGTGGCGTTCTTCTCCTACTGGTTCCCGTGGTACAAGAGGCTGGTGGCTGACACCGGGCTATGGATACCCCTGAGCGCGACAACATCGACGCTCACAGTGACCTCTCCCGTGAAGGTAGAGTTCGTTAACAGCATATGGGGCCCGCTCACAGCCATACTTAACGGCGATGTGCTGGCTATACTAGCAATAATAGGCGTGACCTTCAAGATAGGCATGAAGATAGCCGAGCAGGCCACTGGGCTGCGGCACGTACGGTGGAGCGACTACTTCTCCCTAGGGCTGCTGCTCTTCATACTGCTCACGGGCTACGCGGCTGCAAGGCACTCCACCGGCGCCAGCATAGTGGATGTAGGAATGTATAGGACCATCCTAGGCCTACACATACTGGGCGCCGAGCTGCTGCTAATGCTGATACCCTTCAGCAAGTTCTGGCACTTCGTGTACGGCTACTGGTACGGCAAGCTGCACGAGTGGTACGATGTCCGCGTGCAGAAGGGGCTCGTCTAACCCCATACCCCTTTTAGCTCATGTTCACAGGGCCTTGATAGCTGTGAAGGCCGGGTACCAAAACCAAATGGGTGCGTGGTAGGGAGGGTGGATAGGCATGTCCCAGGAGCCTCCAGCCTCGGAGCTGCAGAAGCTCATAGAGCAGGTTAAGGCGAGCATAGACTGGGAGGGCTTCGACAAGGAGCGTGTAGAGAAGGCCATCCGCGAGACACTCGCCTCGCTGGACCCGGTCAAGCTCCACTACCTGGAGAACTGTGTGGGCTGTGCTGCCTGCGCCCCGGCGTGCCCCTACTACCCTGTCTCAGAGAAGTACGGGCCGGTGGAGAAGGCGGAGCTGGCCCGCCATATATACAGGAAGGAGGCAACAATACTCGGCAAGCTGTTCGGCCCCCTGCTGAACGCCAGGAAGCCGAAGAGCGCAAAGGATCTCGACGAGATAGTCGAGGCTCTCTACCGGTGCACCAACTGCGGCGCCTGCTACGTCTCCTGCCCCTTCGGCATCGACAGTGGCGCTATTATAAGGAGCATGCTGGGCAGCATAGCCACCAAGTCCGGCCGCGTGCCGACGCTAATAGCTATCTTCGAAGTCGTTGAGCGCGAGAGGCTGTTCCTAAAGATGCCGGCCCTCATGCAGATATGGAGCGACGTCATGAAGAAGGCGGAGCAGGCTATCGGCAAGCCCCTGCCCTACGATAAGAAGGGTGCCGAGTACTTCCTACTGGTAAACCTGTCCGACGTCATGTTCTACCCCGACGGCGTCATAGGCGCCATCAAGATACTCGACAGGGCCGGCCTCGACTGGACGCTGCCCAGCAAGCCACTGGCCTTCCGGCCGCCGATAGCGGCTGTAATAGCCCTCTCCAAGCAGACCAAGGAGACGCTAACGATGCTGGACTCCGACATATCAAGCTACAACCCCAAGAACGTGGTGGTGCTTGACGGAGGCTTCGTCTACCCCTGGATGAGGTTCGAGCTGCCTAAGGCGCTCGGCCGCAGGCCCAGCTACCGTGTCCTCCACATAGTAGAGCTGCTGGCCAAGCTGATCCGGGAGGGCAGGCTCAAGCTAAAGCCCAGCGACGATAAGGTCACCTGGCATGATCCCTGCCAGCTCGCCCGCCGCGGCGGCGTGACGGAGGAGCCCAACCTGGTGCTCAGCGCCGCGAGCAAGGGCTTCAGGAAGCTGCCCCACCACGGTGCTGAGAGCTACTGCTGCGGTGGCGGCGGCGGGATAGGCTGTATGAACCTGCAGATGATAGAGGAGATGGCTAAGCTGGTGGGCATGCCGCCGGAGTACCTGCTCAAGGGCGAGAAGGAGAAGAGGTTCGTCGAGAAGACTATGGAGGCCTGGTCCATAGCCGTCAAGAGGAAGATAGATGACATCCGGAGGAGCGGCGCCAAGATAGTGGTTACAGCCTGCCCGGTCTGTATGCACTCGATAGCAGGCGGCGCCCAGCTCTACGGGCTCAATATAGAGGTGAAGCACATAGCCGCCTACGTCGCCGAGCGCCTGGAGTGAGTCCCCTGTCTTTTTCCCGCCCTCTCCCCCGCGGCCTCCTCCCCATTTACGCCCTGGGGGCTCGGAGGGGCCTAGCGCGCCCCTATCATGCCGGCCGACGCGAGGCTGTACGCGGCCACGGCGGCCGAGGCGGCCTGTAGCAGCTTGTTGGCCAGCGGGTCGCTGCTCCTCAGCCTGGCCAGCCTGTAGAAGCGGCGCTGGAAGGGGTAGAGGAGCGCAACCCCCCGGACGGTGAGCATGTCGAGGAGCAGGTGGCTGGAGTAGCCGAGCAGGAACCCTGCAGCCACCAGCCAGGCGGCCCAGGGCGCGGCGGCGAGGGACGCGGCGTAGGCTAGGATGGTTAGCGCGAGCATGACGGGCACGTTGTGGAGCAGTGCCCTGTGCGCGGTGTGGAGATCCAGGTCGGGTATCGCAGCGGCCAGCGCGGCTACAGTGGAGGCTAGCATGACCGCCCCCGGGGGCTCCCCAAGCTCAGCCATCACGGTGACTGCGAGGCTTACCGCGAACACCAGGTGAGTCGACCTCTCCACCCCTCCCAGCCCCGGCGCAGCCTCCCGGAGGGGCCCTCGGGGCCCCTAGGCCGCCTGGCTGGAGAGTGGGCCCGCCTGCTGCCCCCTTTATCCAGGCCGGCAGGTGTTTCTCCCCCGAGAGGGCTCTCGCAGGGCGCGGAGGGCCAGGGCTATGCCGGCGTCCAGCGTTCTTGCGCATGCTAGACTCGGCTCGGCAGCGGCCACGGAGCGGGACGAGGAGCCGGCGGGCTATGTCCTGGTTACCGGCTCCAGCCGCGGCATAGGGAGGGCTGTGGTGCTCCGGTTCGCCTCCGAGGGCTACGCTGTGGCGGTGACCTACCGCTCTAAGCGCGAGCAGGCGCTGGAGACTGCTGAGAGGGCTCGCCGCCTCGGAGCCCCTGACGTGGTGGTGCTCCGGCTCGACGTGTCCAGCCCGGAGAGCCTCGAGGAGGCCCGCCGGGTCCTCGAGTCCCGCTGGCCTCACCTCAACGTGCTGGTAAACAACGCCGGCATCATACACTTCGGCGGCATAGATGAGACGAGCCTCGAGGACTGGGAGCGCGTCATAAGGGTCAACCTGACCGGCGTCTTCCTGGCGACGAAGACCTTCCTCCCGATGCTCCGTAGGGCGCCCTGGGCCAGCATAGTCAACCTGGCCAGCATAGCGGGGCAGACGGGGAACGTGGTGGCCTCAGCCGCCTACGCCGCCTCAAAGGCCGGGGTGATAGGGCTCACCCGCCGCCTTGCGGTGGAGCTGGCGCCCCACGGGATAAGGGTGAACGCCGTCGCCCCCAGCTTCGTTGAGACGGACATGGTGAGGGAGTTTATAGACACGCCGGAGAAGAGGAAGAGGGTTGAGGAGATGCACCCGCTGCGCATTATAATACAGCCGGAGGACGTAGCTGAGGCAGTCTACTTCCTCGCCACCCCCGCCTCAAGGGCTATAACCGGCCACGTGCTGAGCATAAACGCCGGCCGCTTCACAGCCTAGCCCCGCGGCGGCCGCCGGGAGCCCCTGGGCTTGTTAGCCTCCCTCGTGCCCCCTCTCCCCCGGGCGTGGAGGACGTGGCGGCCTGCTGGTACAGCCTGAGAGTCTCCCGGCACGCCCGGGAGAGGATGGAGGAGCGCCGCGTAAGCCTTGACGAGGTGCTGGAGGCCCTCGAGAACCCGGTGCAGCTCGTCTACGACGAGGAGAAGGACGTCTACCTAGCCCTCGGCGTGAACGATGTCGCGGTCGTCTACGCGGCGCGGGGCAGGGTAGTGGAGATAGTCACTGTCATGCGGAGAGGGGAGTACGAGGCCCTGGTAGGGAGGCTCAGGGGCCGCCGCTACAGGGTGGTATACTAGCCCAGCCCCGCCACGTAGACGGCCACGGCAACCAGCGCGGCACCAGCAGCTATGGAGGCGTAGGGCGCCGCCCGGGTAACAGCGTGCTGCACACGCTCCACGCGGTACAGGGCCGAGACGGCGAGCCCCATGCCTACCAGCGGCGAGACAAAGATAACATTGTACAGCATTAGGAGCGGGAGCACCGCCAGCCCCTGGTAGCCGCTGGCCCTAGCCAACACTATGAAAGCCACCAGGGGGCCGCCGCTGCACGGCAGCAGGGTGAAGGAGAGCAGCAGCCCAAGCCCCGCAGCCCCCAGTAGACCGGCGGTGCGCACAGCCCTCGGGGCCAGCCTGACCCCAGGCCTCTGGAGTCCGGGCCTCCCGCCGCGCAGCTCGTAGAGTCCTACGGCGATGTTATAGACCCCGTAGGCGCCCGCGGCGAGCGATAACAGCCACGCAGAGAGCCGGGAGGCCGCACCCGCTATCCCGAGGCCCAGTAGCGTGTACCCCGCATAGATCCCGGCTACGAAGGCCAGCCCGGCGGCTAGTACTGCCCGGCTGCGCCTCTCCTTAAGGGAGACCGAGAGCAGCAAGACAGCGTATATGTAGAATGTGCAGGGGTTAATACTGTCGAGGGCAGCCAATGCAGCGAGCTCGCCGAGGAGCCTCATAGCCCCTACCCCAGGGCCCTAGCATCAGCCAGGGTTTCACGGCACAGCAGGTTGTAGAGGCTCCCCATGCCGCCGAGCCTGGCGCCGACGAACCCGGCCAGCCTGCCCCCAATGTACACGGGTATGGTAGTGGCATTGCCCGTCGACACGCCATTGCTAAGGATGCTCCTCCACCAGCCTGCATCCTCGTACTCCCCTACAACTATGCCATCAACCCTATGGCTCTCGGCGTCGCAGACAACGATTGTGGGCACGCCGAGCGTAACCCTCTCAGCCACGAGAAGGCTGAAAGCCCTCCAGCAGCTAGACCCTCTAGCGTCTATATCACAGAAGTAGGCTACGCCGGGCAGCTTCTCCTCGAAGAACGCCTCCATGGCGCGGCAGTGGGGGCAGGCCGCGCTGCCCAGGATCACTATATACCTTCCAGGAGGCTCGGCCCCGGCTGCCGGGGTGGCGGTAGGGCCCGGGCCACCATTCCTGGTATGGGCTGCGAGCACTAGTAGCGTGAGGGAAAGGAGGGCGACAGCCGCTCCCAGAGCCACGGCTGCGGCGGCCCTCACCGGGCCTACACCTCCAGCACCCTGCTCCCACCGGGAAGGCGCAGCCGGTGGCTCATGGCTAGCAGGGCGGCGGTGTAGCCGAGGGCAACCAGCCCTAGGACACTATGCGCCTCCAGGAGCCCCGGCGTCTTGTAGGCGGCGGCCCCGGTGGCGGCGAGGAGTGCTAGCAGCAGGTCTCCGGTAGCCAGGAGTAGCTGCCTCGCCTCCCCGGGGCCTAGTGCTAGGCGGGTGTAGAGCCGCATACCCAGCAGGCTAGCGGCGGAGGCCAGCACCAGCCATGCTGCTATAGTCCTGGCATGGATCAACGCCTCCAGGACGCTGGGGGGCGCCGTGTAGAGTCCGCTCCAGGCGCCGGCGAGCACAAGGTGCATAGCCACGGCGGCGGCGAGCCCGAGGTGGAGCATGCTTGCCAGGAGGGCTGTCAGCAACGCTGTAGGATGCCCCAGGGCCGGGAGCACCAGGAGGTCGCGGAGGAGACGCCGGAGAGCCCTGGCCGCAGACCGGTAGCCCCTAGCCCCGCTTAGCCCTGCATAGGCTATAGGGAGCAGCGCAGCGGCCAGTAGGGCGGCGGCCTCGTAGGAGGCTGCCGGGATCGGGGCCACCCCTACCCCCTCTTCTCGAGCACTACGTAGAAGGTTCCCTCCCTCTCGCCCTTCTCGAGGATCCTCGCGATGCCTGCCTTCTCCAGGCTTAGGGCAGCCGCCTCGACTAGGCCGCGGTCCCCAGCCCTAGCCCTGACTACAAGCCTCTCACCGCTGGCTAGCGCCTTCAGCTTGGAGAGTATGTGCACAGTGTAGTCGCCGCATACCGTGGTCAGGGCTGTCAAGTCGAGCACTGCTTCTCCGCCGGCCATGCCCGCCCCCACTAGGCTCTTCCACAAGGCCTACTAATCTACGTAACTAGCGTATATTACGAGATAAAATTAAAAATATCTGGCTACCCCCACCACTCCGCTAGCTCCTCCGGATCCCTCGGCTCACCCACATGCACCCTGCCGCTGGGCGAGATGAAGGTAGGCACACGTCTCACCGGGATCTCTCTACCAGTGGCATAGTAGCCCTCGACGTTGACGACCTCCAGCTCAGCCGTGCTGCAGCAGAGTATATGCAGCGCGTCGTACAATGTCTTAGCGCAGGGTAGGCCCGGCACCACGTAGAGCCTGGCCCGCCCCTTCACGCCGCCGAGCCCCCTGCAGCGACCCGGCCTCCATGCCTCGGCGGATGCTGCGACAGCTAGCAGGAAGATCGGCTTGAGTATGTCAGAGGGGGCCCCGTAGAAGAATATCCTGCCCTCTAGGGTGCCGTCTATGCTTATCAGGGGCGGGGGTAGCTCGGAGCCCCAGCTACTCTTCTCAACGATCCTCGTTTCAACGCCCTCATACCTCTCCAGGAGCTTCTTTAGGTTATCGGCTTCAGCCCTGGCATACCTGGAGTTGTCGATCACTATGACGACCCTGGTGCCCTTCTCGGCTCGCCTCATGATCCTGCCTACTTCGTCTAAGGTAGGCAGCCCTGCTGTACGGAGGAGTACATCGGCTATTGCTGCTCTCAGTGCGGTCTCGTCGAGAGGCATGGTGCCCGCCCCGAAGTCTGAGGAGCAGGACCCTCATATATTTATTTTTGAATTTTATGAATATAAGTAATTAAATAATATAATGTGTTCTCGGGGCACCCGGGAAGCCAGGGCTGAGGTGTGGCCGTGATCCATAGGGATGCAGTGGACGCTATAATAGGCGAGGCAGAGGAGATAGCCCGGGAGGCGCTGGCAGCATGCACCCGGTGCATGATGTGCGCAGCAGGCTGTACATCCTACCGTGCAGTCCGTGATCCGAGGCTGGCACCGCCGCGGCGCCTAGAGGCTGCAGCACGGGTACTCCTGGAGGGCAGGGCCACGAGCGACGACCTTGTCTCGCTCTACACCTGCAGCATGTGCGGCGCCTGCACCCTCCTATGCCCCTTCGGCATAGAGGTCTGGAGGCTAGTCTACGCCGCTAGGGCGAAGCTCAGCCTGCAGGGCAGGGCTCCGAAGAGCCTTCAGCAGGTTGCCGAGAACGCCGCCGTCTCCGGCCACAGCTTCGTAGCTAGGCGGGAGGAGCCCCGCCGTGTCCTGGAGAGGGTGGCTAAAGAGGCAGGCGTAGAGCCCGGCAGCCCGGGCGACGTCCTCTACGTGCCCTCGCCCTTCGAGACCACTTTGTATCCGGAGAAGCTGCGGGAGGTTCTCCTCCTCCTCCGCCTCCTGGGTGCCAAGGTAACTGTATCGCCGGAGGCCCTCGACCTCGGGGGTAATGTAGCATTCGACGCGGCCAGGCCCGACGTGGGGCTAGCCCTGCTCGAGAAGGCTGTCGAGGAGGCTGAGAAGCTAGGAGCCAGGAGAGTCGTAGCTATTACATGCGGCGCCGACATAAAGTTCATACACCTGGCTAGAGCGTATGGGCTCGTCCCGGGAGGAGGCGTCGAGGTAGCTGACGGACTGGCTATGGTAGCAGGCCTAGCGCCTCGAGCCGGCCACGGTAATGGCGGCAGGGGCTCCATGGTCTTCACCAGCTGCGGCTTTTGCCGCTTTGGATACCGCACGGTCTGCCCCCTGGTGCTGAGACTAGCTGGCGCCGGGCAGCCGAGGGACAGGCCACCGTACACGCTCTGCTGCGGGGGTGGAGGTGGAGTCAACTACCTGAAGGAGGAGCCCTTCCCAGGCATCCGCGAGCGGATCTACAGGTGGAGGGTGGAGCGGATGCTGGAGCAGGGAGTCAGGGAGATAGTTACGCCGTGCATAAAGTGCTACACTGTATTCCTCCACGGCGCGGTACTGGCCGGTGCTCTGGGCAGGCTCCGCGTCGAGCTTCTTACCAGCCGGCTCCTGGAGCACGTTAGGGCTGGGGCTGAGACGGGCCCCGGCAAGTGATGAATGATTGTGGGCTCGTCTAACGTAACTTGACTAATTTAGCCTCCACCGGTGCTGTAGATATAATGAGGGTAAGGGTTTCAGTTCACCAACCAGCTAGGCTGGGGTGGTAGGGCGTTGACGGGGGATGTGCTCCTGCTATCCGTGGAGAGGGCCGAGGGCTACAGGGTGCGCGAGCTCAAGGGGCTAGTCTATGCTTCAAGGCCGATAAGCCTCACTGTAGCCGGCCTTGAGGCCGAGCTAGACGCTATAATGGAGCGTGTGAAGCAGGAGGCCCGCAAGCTAGGCGCAAACGCCGTCCTCGGCATCCGTATCGACACCAGGAGAGTCGTCGGCGTTGGCGGCGAGTGGGTGCTCCTCCTAGCCTACGGGACGGCAGCTGTACTAGAGAAGGCGGAGAGCCAGTAGCTCCCACCTACACGGTGATGGGCTTTTTCCCCTCATAGGCTATGCGCTCGGAGGGGCTTGCCGTAGGCCAGCGGGGGTCTCCGCCCACTGCGGGCTGCGGCCCCCGGTCTCCCCAGCAGCCCTCTCGGAGAAACCTGCAGGGGTGCAGCCTCATTGACGTGGATACACCGGCCGGAGCCCTGGATGCTCGACGTGGTAGCTGACGCCCTAGGGCTGCCCAGGGAGCGGGTGGAGGAGCTGGCCTCCCGGAGGACGCTCCGCTTCCGCGAGTTCAGGGGCCTCCTCTACGCCTCCCTCCGCCGGGGGGTGGCGGGGCACCATGAGGGCACCGCTGTGGTCTTCGGCAGGGGCTGGTGGAGGGTGGTTCCCGGCTACCCGCCGATACAGAGGATGGTCCTTCCAAGCGTCGCGCTTCCCCGCCACTTCCTGGACAGGGTTGTTGTGGAGGAGAAGCTCAACGGGTACAATGTCAGGGTGGTCCTGGTCGATGACAGGATACTAGCCGTTACGCGGGGCGGGCTGATCTGCCCCTACACTACCTCCAGGCTCGAGAGGCTCATGGGCGACAGGCTGAGGGAGATGCTCCGCGAGCTGGGCCCCGAGGACCACGTGGCGGCGGGGGAGGTTATAGGCCTCGAAAACCCTTACACGAGGTACTTCTATCCCGAGGCGCCCCGCTTCGGCTACTTTGTCTTCGACATCTTCCGCGGCGGGAGGCCGCTGCCGCCGAGGATGCGGGACGAGGCGGCGGAGAAGCACGGGGTCCCCCATGTCCCGGTGCTGGGGGTGCTGGAGAAGACCGATGTGGAGGCCTTCAAGAGGATAGTGGAGAGGCTTGACCGTGAGGGCCGCGAGGGCGTCGTGGTGAAGGACCCGGACTACCGGGTGCCCCCGCTGAAGTATACGACCTCCTCCACCAATATAGGCGATATAAGGCTGGGCATGAGGTTCTTCATGGAGGAGGGCTGGAGCTTCCTCTTCTCCAGGATCCTCCGCGAGATATTCCGGGTCTACGAGGAGGGGGTGGAGGGCCCGAGGCTCGACGCCATAGCCCTGGAGCTGGGCCGCGCCGCCCTCCAGCCGGCGGTGGAGACCGTCAAGAAGGTCGCCGGCGGCTACATGGTCTACGAGGAGTTCGAGCTGGAGTTCGCCGGCAGGGATGAGCTAGAGGAGTTCATGGACTACATGCAGAGCCTCGGGGTCGACGTCGTCCTGGTCGAGGCCAGGGAGGAGGGCGGGGTCCTAAGGGCCAGGATGAGGAAGATAAAGGAGACCTGGATACGGGTGCGCCGGATCCTCGAGACTGGCGTCTCCCCGATAGACTAGCCTACCGGGGTCCGGGTTAGCTCGCCGCCCCCGCCGCCGGGGTGCTGGCCGCACGACGCCCGAAGGTAGCCGGCGGCCATGTAGACTAGGAGCCCTGCGAGGACGGCTAGCGAGGCCTCCACAGTGTAGCGGCTCGTCCTAGGGTTGAAGAGGAGGGCCAGATAGGCTATGTAGCCCGCTAAGAGGGCTGCGAGTCTAGCCCTACAGCCCCTCCCCGGCACCCTTCCCCTCCCCGTCTACCGGCTCCACGGGCCCCGGGGCTGCCGCTCCCGCATCCTCCCCGGCCTCCGCCGGGGCCGCGCGGCTCTCGAGAGACCTCCTAAGCTCTTCCCCGGCCTCCTCTATGCACCTCAGCAGCCTCCCGTAGCTGGGGGAGGCTATTACAGCCGAGGCGCCGAGCCCGGCGAGGGTTATCGAGGAGACCGCGGCCACGCTGAGCCCCGGCGGGCTTCTGCACGCGGGCTCCGCCCCGAGGCTCTTGGCAAGCCTCAGCAGGGCCGCGGCGCCCCTCCTGGCGATGTAGTATGATAGTATTGAGGCTAGCAGCCCTGACACCCCGGCGCCTGCCGCCGCCAGGGGCCAGAGGCCCGCCACCTGCTCCAGCCCCGCGATGCTCTGGGCCACGAGGGTAGCGTCGGTGGCGCCCCGGGGCCCCAGCTCCGCCACGCCTAGCCTGGAGACGTGTGCGAGGGCCCTAGCCAGTGCCTCGGCGTAGCCCCTCGCCAGCATCCGGGCGGCGGCGGCGGAGACGGCTGAGGCGAGGGCCAGGTAGCCTGCGAAGTGTAGCACTAGCTCCCTGGCCGGAGCGGTGGCCACGGCCAGCAGGCCTATAAGGGTGGTGAAGGCTAGCGCCCCCTGCAGCGCGGCGAGCCTAGAGGCTGTCAAGGCTCCCCCTCCAGCCTTCCGGGCGCTGCGTCGGGGAGGGGAGCGGCTATAACACGTCGGCTCCCGCTTCTTGGGACAAGTGTTATTGGCTTGTCCTGCACGCCCTAGTGGGAGGGCTACGGGGCGCTGTTGATGTGTCCTCCCCGGGGGATCCTTGGCGGCGGCAGCGGTGGTGAGGCGATGAGGGAGAAGCTGCAGAGGAGGCTCAGGGTCTACGTGCTTGACACTAGCGCGGTCACAGACCCCCGGCTCCGTGCAATCCTGGGCGCGGGCAGCCTTGACGAGGCGGTGCGGGTGCTTGCCGGGATGCTTGCCGAGGCCCGGCTCGGCTACGGGCTGGAGATATACATGCCCCCGACGGTCTACGAGGAGGCCCGACGCTTCCTCCAGGCCAACGGGGTGACTATACAGAGCTTCGAGGCGCTAGCGACCTGGATAACCATAAAGCCGCCGGCGAGGCACGAGATAAGCCTCCCAGCGACGGTGCTCAGGGCCTACGTAGAGGAGATGCGCAACAGGGTGACGAGGGGCCTGCGGGTGGCGGAGGAGCATGTCCGCCGCGCCTTCGAGGCCGGTAGCATGTACCCGAGCGGCGTGGCCAGCAGGGAGGCCCGGAGGGAGAAGCTGGGCGCCCTGATACGGGGGCTCCGGGAGCGCTACAGGGAGGCTACCAGGCACGGCGTGCTGGACAGCATAGAGGACCTGGACGCTGTGCTGCTGGCCCTTGAGACCCAGGGTGTGCTGGTGACCAACGATGAGGGTGTCAGGAGGTTCGCCGAGATGCTAGGCGTGGTCTCGATAGACCCGCTCCGGTTCCTCAGCATCCTTCAGGGTCTCATAGAGCGGGCGAGGAGGCGCGCGGAGAGGGAGGCTGAGGCCAGCGTCGAGACCCCGGAGCCGGGGGGCTCTTAAGAGCCCCGGCGGCCTCGGGCCCACAAGGGTGGGCCTCCAGTGGCGCATACACTGCGCATCGGGCTGGCGGGCTTCGGCAATGTTGGTAGGGCGTTTACGCGCATGCTCGCCGAGAGACAAGGGCTTCTCGCTGAGCGCTACGGGCTCGAGCCGCGGCTCGTCTTCATAGCTGACAGCAGGGGCTTCCTCGGCTCCAGCCTGGGCCTCGACTGGGGTAGGGTGGAGGCCGCCCTCCGTGCGCCACGCGGCGGCCTCTCCAGGCTGGAGGGCGGCTTCGAGGGGAGCGTGGCCGAGGCCCTCGAGCGCTTTGATATCGACGTGCTCGTCGACGCTACTCCAAGCCGCTACGACTCGCCGGGCGAGGCCCTCTCCTGGTATGAGCGCGTCCTCTCCTCGGGCGGCGCGGTGGTGGCGGCTGACAAGGCTCCGCTCGCTACTAGCTGCAGCAGGCTCCTCCGGGGCTCCTGGAGCCGCCGGGTCTTCTACAAGGCCACCGTCATGGCGGGCACCCCTCTCATCGATGTGCTGCGCTGGGGGCTTGCGGGCAGACGGGTGAAGAGACTCCAGGGCGTGCTCAACGGCACCACCAACTACGTGCTAGGCCTCGCCGAGAAGGGCATGAGCTTCGAGGAGGCGGTGAGGGAGGCCCAGGCCAGGGGCTACGCCGAGCCGGATCCCAGCGCGGACCTCGAGGGCCACGACCTCGCGGCCAAGGCGGCTATAGTCTCCTGCACCCTGGGGACCCCGAAGACAGTGTTCGAGGTGGAGCGGCTGAACCGCGTGGACGAGGAGGCCTTCCGCCGGGCGGCGGAGGCGGCGGCCCGGGGGAAGAGGCTCAAGTACGTGGCGCTCGTCGAGCCGGGCGCGGGGAGGGCGGTGGTGGAGCTGGTGGAGGTTGGGCCCGAGAACCCGCTCTACAGGGTCGAGGGGGTCTACAACGCGGCGCTCATAGAGACCGCGGAGGCTGAGCCGATAACCCTGGTGGGGCCCGGCGCGGGCCCCTCGGCGACGGCCTCCGCCATGCTGAGCGACCTAGTCTCGGCGGCCTACGCGCTGGGGGTGGTGTAGTATGGCTAGAGGCCTGCTGGTCGCCAAGTTCGGGGGCTCGCTGCTCCGCGACGCCTCCGGCTACATCACTGCAGCGCAGGAGGTGGCTAGGCTCCGGCAGGAGGGCTACCAGGTGGTAGTGGTAGTCTCGGCTATGAAGGGTGTCACCGACGAGCTGATAGAGATCCTCGAGAGCCCCAGCGGCTGGGAGCCCAGGCTCAGGAGGATAATGGAGCGCTACTACTCCGCCGCCAGGGGCGCGGTGAGCAGCGAGAGGGAGCTTACCAGCGTGCTGGGGGAGCTGAGCAGGCTGTTCGATGAGCTGTTCAAGCTCGTCTGGGCGGTGAAGGTTATAGGGGAGGCCACCGGCAACGCCCGGGCAGCTATAGTCTCGTTCGGCGAGCGGCTCTCCGCCGCCCTCATGGCGGCGGCGCTCCGCAGCAACGGGGTTGAGGCCGTCTGGCTCGGCGGCCGCGAGGCCGGGATAATAGCGGAGGGTGACCCCTGGGAGGCGGTAGTCGACTACGAGGCCTCCGAGCCCATGGTGAGGTCTAAGCTCCTCCCGGTCATCGAGCGCGGCGTAGTCCCCGTGGTCACCGGCTTCGTGGCCGGCACCCGGGAGGGCCGTATAGTCCTCCTGGGAAGGGGCGGGAGCGACTACACCGCCACGCTGCTCGCCCGGTTCCTCGGAGCCGACGAGGTGGTGCTCTACACCGACGTACCCGGCGTCATGACGGCCGACCCCGGGAGGCTGAAGAACGCGAGGGTGATTGAGAGGCTCAGCTTCGCAGAGGCCATGGAGCTGGCCCTCCTGGGGGCTAAGAGGATGCATCCCAAGACCTTCGAGCCGGTCATGGGCACCAGCACCAGGGTCAGGATAACTATGCCCGGCTCCAGCCAGTCCACCCTGGTGGACAGCAAGGGCGGGCCGCCGCCCCTGAAGGCCGTGGTGGTGAGTGAGGGTATCTCCCTCGTAACAGTGGTAGGCGGCGGCCTCGTGGGGAGGATAGGCACAGCCGCCAAGATCACGGGAGTCGCGGCCAGGCTGGGAATAAACATACTCGCCATAATGCAGCCTATAACCGAGACGAGGGTAAGCCTCGCCGTTCGCCGCGACAGCGCCGAGAAGCTTGCCAAGGCCCTCTCCGAGGAGCTGGGCCACATAGTATCCGAGGTGGAGGTGGAGGACGCCTCAGCCGTCAGCGTGGTGGGCGACGGGCTCCGCGAGCCCGACGTCTCGGGCAACGTGGTGGAGAAGGCCGCGGGCCTCGGCGGGGTGAAGAGCATCCTCTGGGCCCCTGGCAGCCCGATACTCGTAACATTTGTTGAGCCCGACGAGTCCTGGGCTATAGCCGAGAAGCTCCACGAGGAGGTGGTCTCCCAGTGGCGGATCGACTAAGGGCGGCAGTCCTCGGCGCAACCGGGCTCGTCGGGCAGAGGTTCGTGAGCCTTCTAGCCCGCCACCCCTGGTTCAGCCTCGAGGCGGTCACCGCCAGCGAGAGGAGGGTGGGCAAGCGCTACGGCGAGGCAGTGGAGTGGTATATAGACGAGCCGTTCCCCGATGAGGCCGCTGAGCTGGAGCTGAGGCCCACCAGGCCGGAGGCTGTGCGCGACGCCGACGTGGTGTTTGTGGCTCTCCCCAAGGAGGTTGCAGCCGGGATAGAGCCCGAGCTGGCCCGGATGGGCAAGATAGTGGTGTCCAACGCCAGCGTCTACCGCATGGAGCCGGACGTGCCCCTGCTGAACCCCGAGGCCAACTGGGAGCACATACAGCTGGTCAAGGTGCAGCGCCAGCGCCGCGGCTGGAGCGGGGCGATACTCAAGGTGCCCAACTGCACCACGGCGGTGCTGACGCTCAGCCTCAAGCCTCTCCTGGACCGTTATGGCCTAGAGGAGGTCTACATGACCAGCATGCAGGCGATAAGCGGCGCCGGCTTCGCCGGAGTCCCCGGCTACGCTATAGTGGATAACATAATCCCCTTCATAAAGGGCGAGGAGGAGAAGGTTGTGAGGGAGAGCAGGAAGATCCTCGGGAGGCTTGAGGCCGGCGAGGTCAGGCCCGCAGGCTTCCGCGTGGTGGCCACCGCCACCAGGGTGCCGGTGCTCGACGGCCACCTGGAGAGCGTGGTGGCGAGGCTCTCCAAGGCGCCCGGCGGCGTCGAGGAGGTGGTTGAGGCCTGGGAGGGGTGGAGGAGCCTGCCCCAGGAGCTGGGGCTCCCCACAGCGCCGGAGAGGCCTATAGTGGTGCGCCGCGAGCCCGATAGGCCCCAGCCGAGGCTGGATAGGAGGACGGGCCGTGGGATGAGCGTGGTTGTGGGGAGGGCCTCGCTGCCCCTGGAGGGCGAGCCCCTGCTCCGCTACCTGGTGCTGGGCCACAATACCCTCCGGGGTGCGGCCGGCACCGGGGTGCTGATAGCGGAGCTCTACTACAAGCTGGTGGAGCAGGTTTTCTAGCCGCGGCCTCCCCCGGCCTCCTCTAGGCTCCTCTTCGCAACCTCAATCGCCTCGCGGAGGAGCTGGAAGGCCTTCAACGCGTCGTCTAGGCCTAGGACGAGTATGGTGTCCGTGTAGACGGACTCCACCTGGTATATGTTTATCCCGTTCCTCGCAAGAATATTGGTTATATGCGCCACGAAGCCCGGCGTCTCAACCACCTCCTGCGGGCTAACTATCACTAGCACCGCCTGGTCCGGGTAAACCTCTATGAAGTTCTCCCGGCCCACCTTCTCCTCTATGCGGCCGAAGTACTCGCTGCTAACCGTGACCGTTACGCTGGAGAGGCTCTGCATGAGGAAGAGCAGCCTGCTACGCCCCGCAAGCTCGGCGACAGCCTCCGCAAGCCTGGGCAGGGCGTGGATCTTCGCAGTAGCCACGGTCACCCCAGTGCGGAGCTCCAGCGCGCTCCTCGCCAGGATCTCCAGCAGCTTCCTCTGCGGGGTCCTCGTCCCCTGGCCCCGGAGCCTCGAGGCGTAGCGGACCAGCGCCGCCTTTATGGCCTCAAGGCTGGCGCTCCGCCCGACCTCTCTCTCCGCCACCGGCTTGATACGGCGGGCCAGCTCGGAGTAGTTGGCTATACCGCGGGCCAGGCACTCCTGGATGCAGGGATCGGCGTCCACCAACCTGCGGACTATCTCGGAGAAGCTCGGGGCCGCCAACCCCTCCAGCCCCTCCTGCAACACGCAGTGTCCTGTGTAACGGGTTCCGAGGAGCTTTATCCCTAGCGTGCACCGGCTAGTGCACGTAGTTTAATAGACAGTATCGGCCCAGGAGCCCGGGGGGCAGGAGCTTGAGGGTTGTGCTAGCCTACTCCGGCGGCCTCGACACCTCGGCTATACTCGCGCTTCTCCGGGAGCAGGGCCACGAGGTAATCACGGTCACAGTCTCGGTTGGCCAAGAGGAGGAGCTGCGGGGGGTTGAGGAGAAGGCCTATAAGCTCGGCGCCTACAAGCACTACACTATAGATGCCGTGGAGGAGTTCGCAAACAACTACATATCCATGGCAATAAAGGCTAACGGGCTCTACGAGGACCGCTACCCCCTCGGAACCGCGCTGGCCAGGCCACTGATAGCCGAGAAGGTGGCCGAGATAGCCAAGAGGGAGGGCGCCGACGCCGTAGCCCACGGCTGCACGGCCAAGGGCAACGACCAGGTCCGCTTCGACACAGTACTCCGCTACCACCTGGGCGACGACTTCAAGATCATAGCCCCGGTCCGCGAGCTTAAGCTCACACGCGAGAAGGCAGTCGAGATACTGAGGAGGAACGGCTTCGAGCCTCCAGGGCTCCACAAGACCTACAGCATCGACGAGAACCTGTGGAGCAGGAGCATAGAGGGGGGCCCCATCGACGACCCTCTCGCCGAGCCCCCAGAGGACGCCTTCGCCTGGACCGTGGCGCCGGAGAAGGCGCCCAACCAGCCCCTCTACCTCGAGATAGGCTTCGAGAAGGGCGTGCCGGTCTCGGTCAACGGGGAGAGGATGAGCCTGGCCAAGATAGTCTCTATGCTGAACAAGCTCGTGGGGGCGCATGGCTACGGTAGGATAGACCATATAGAGAACAGGGTGGTCGGGCTTAAGAGCCGCGAGGTCTACGAGGCCCCCGCCGCCCTCACGCTCATAGAGGCCCACCGCGACCTGGAGAAGGCCGTCTATACCCCTAGGGAGCTGAGGTTCAAGAGGCTCCTGGACCAGGAGTGGAGCGACCTGGTCTACCAGGGCCTCTGGATCGAACCCCTCAGGCTAGTGATAGAGAAGGCTGTGGATGAGCTCAACCGCTGGGTGTCCGGAGTAGTCAAGATGAAGGTGTATAAGGGTAGCCTCCAGGTCGTCGGCCGCTGGAGCCCCTACAGCAGCTACAGCCGCGAGGTCATAGACTACAACAAGGGCTGGTACCCGAGCGATGAGGAGGCCCGGGGCTTCATAACCATCTGGAGCCTCCACAGCCTAGCGGCCGCCAAGGCTCGGGGGCTCCGCGGCTGAGGGCTCCCGGAGTCCAGGCCTCCCGAACCCCCTGGGGGCGCTGCGTTGATAAGGGGGTAGCAGCGGGCGGAGGATGGTGGGTTATTGCCGAGGTATCGGGAGGAGGCCGGCATCGGCGAGGGCTCGGGCCTGGTTTACGAGTACACCACCAGCCTCGGCCACGACCATGAGATCTATAGGTATGTTGTCCGGGTCCTCCTCGCCCACACCCTCCACCTGGCGGAGCGCGGGATTATACCCCGGGAGGCGGCGTGCCGCAGTCTCGCCGCCCTCCTAGAGGCGCTCGCCAAGGATCCCGGCGAGCTCCTCCGGCCCGGCTACGAGGACGTGTTCGAGGCCCTCGAGGACTGGCTTGCGGCGAGGACCGGGGGCGCCTCAGCCTACATATGGATAGGGAGGAGCCGGAACGACCACGTATCGGCGGCTCTCCGCCTCTACACCCTCGAGCGCGTCGCCGAGACGCTCCGGTGGATCCTGGAGGCCCGGTCCAGGCTCCTCCAGCTCGCCGAGAAGTACCGTGGCGTGCCCGTGCTCTTCCACACCCACCAGCAGCCTAGCCAGCTGGCAACCCTGGACTGCCTCCTCGAGGCTTGGGAGGAGGCCCTCGCCTCCTCCTACCGGCTGCTGGCCGGCGTCCTGCCCCTCGTGGACCGGAGCCCCCTGGGGGCGAGCGCGGGGGCCGGCAGCCTCGCCGGGCTCGACCCCTCCGAGCTGGCGGGCCTCCTGGGCTTCGGGGGCGTGCTGGGGAGCAGTCTCTACGCGGCCGGGGGCAGGCTAGACGTGTCGGCCGCCGGGCTGGCGGCCGCGGCCTTCCTGGTTGAGGCCTCGAGGATAGCGGGGGACCTGATACTCCTCTCAAGCCCCTACGTGGCGGCCGCCCGGCTCCCCGAGGGCCACGTGGCGACGAGCAGCATAATGCCTCATAAGAGGAACCCCGCCACCCTGGAGGTCCTCCGGGCCCGGGCGGCGCGTGCAGCGGGGCTCGCGGCGGGGCTCCTCGCTGTGCAGAAGGGGCTCCCCTACGGCTACAACCTCGACCTCCAGGAGGCGAACCCGCTCCTCTACAGCCTTCTCCGAGACGCCTCCGAGGCTGCGAGGGTGCTGGCCGACCTCTTCTCCGGCCTAGAATTCGATACGGAGAGGCTCCGCCGGCTCTCCGAGGCCTACATGGCCTGGGGCGCTGAGCTGGCCGAGCTCCTCGCCCTCCGCCGGGGGCTGCCGCTCCGCGAGGCCTACAAGGAGGCCGCCAAGGCCATACGCGAGGGCAGGGGCCGCGAGCTGCTGAGAGAGCTGGGGGTCGAGGACCCCATGGAGCTTGTCGGGATGAGGCGCACCGGTTGCCGCGGCCCGGCCGACCTGGCGGGGGCTAGGGAGAGGCTGGCCCGCGACGCGGGCGAGCTGGAGGAGCTGGCCGGGAGGCTCAGCGGCTCGTGGAGGAGGCTTGTGGAGAGGGCGGAGGAGGCGGCCCGGGGATGCAGGTAGGTGAGATCAGGGTCTACAGGATGCCGCTGCTACGCTGCCGCACGGGGCTGGGGGCTCGGCTGCTGCTAGCCGACGGCCTCGGCGTCGAGGGCTGCGGGTTCGGCGCCCCCGCCACCAGGGTGGGGGAGGTAGTGTTCACGACCGCTATGACGGGGTACCCGGAGAGCCTCACCGACCCCAGCTACCGTGGCCAGATACTCGTAGAGACCCACCCCATGGTCGGGAACTATGGGGTGCCCAGCAGGGCTAGGAGGGTGTACGGCATCCCCCTGGACTACGAGTCCGACAGGATACAGGTGGAGGGCTTCGTGGTCGCCGAGCTGCCGGAGCCGAGCCACTACGCCTCGGCCATGAGCCTCCATGAGTGGCTCCGCGGGGAGGGCGTGCCAGGCATCTATAGGGTCGACACCAGGATGCTCGTGGAGAGGATAAGGGAGCACGGCGTCATAATGGGGGTGCTCTCCGTCTACCCGCTCGACGAGGAGCCCCCCAGCTGGGATGAGCTGGCCCGGGTCCTCTCCAGCTCCAAGTCCTACGACGAGAGGCTATTCGCGCTGGAGACGAGCCCGAGGGAGCCCATAACCCATAGCCCGCCGGGCCGCCCCCGGGCCCGGGTCTCGATGCTCGACTGCGGGGTGAAGTATGGGATACTCCGCCAGCTCCTCCACCGTGGCGTGGAGGTGACACGCTACCCCTGCACGGCGGGGGCGGACGAGCTGCTGGACGGCTACGACGCTGTGGTGCTCAGCAACGGGCCGGGGAACCCCGCGCTGCTCCGGGCCCAGGCCCGGGTGGCGGCGGAGGTGGCCACCTCGGGCAAGCCGGTGCTCGCCGTCTGCCTGGGCATGCAGCTCCTCTCCCTCGGCCTCGGGGCCCGCGCCTACAAGCTCCCCTACGGCCACCGCGGCGTCAACAAGCCCGTGGTGGAGCTGGGCACCGGCCGCTGCATGGTGACGACGCACAACCATGGGTACGCTATAGACTGGGACAGCCTGGAAGGGACCGGGCTGGAGCCCTGGTTCCGGCAGCCCGACGACGGCACCCTGGAGGGCGTGAGGAGCAGGGACGGGCTGGTGCTCGCCACCCAGTTCCACCCGGAGGCGGGCCCGGGGCCCTGGGACTCGTCCTGGGTCTTCGACCTCTTCGTTAAGATGGTCGCGGGGAGGAGGTAGCGGGGTCGACGTAAAGCAGGGGGTGCGTGGAAGTGCCCAGGAGGATTGACGTGAGGAAGGTGCTGGTGCTCGGGAGCGGCGCGATAAAGATAGCTGAGGCGGCCGAGTTCGACTACAGTGGCAGCCAGGCGCTCAAGGCCCTCCGCGAGGAGGGTATTGAGACCGTACTGGTGAACCCCAACGTAGCCACCATCCAGACCAGCTACAGGCTGGCCGACCACGTGTACCTGGGCCCTCTGAAGCCCTGGTTCGTGGAGAAGGTCATCGAGAGGGAGCGGCCCGACGGCATCCTCCTAGGCTTCGGCGGCCAGACCGCCCTGAGCCTAGGGGTCGAGCTGCACCGGCGCGGTGTGCTCCAGCGCTACGGGGTGCGCGTCCTAGGCACCCAGGTGGAGGGGATCGAGAAGGCCCTGTCCCGCGGCCTCTTCCGCGAGGCCATGGTCTCCGCTGGGCTCCCCGTCCCGCCCAGCGTCCCGGCGAGGAGCATTGAGGAGGCGCTGGAGGCCGCCGAGAGGATAGGCTACCCCGTGATAGTGAGGGTGAGCTTCAACCTCGGCGGCGGCGGGAGCCTGGTGGCCCGGAGCCGCGGGGAGCTGGAGAAGTGGCTTGCCCGCGCCTTCGCCCAGTCGGGCTCCGGCGAGGTGCTTGTGGAGAGGTACCTCCACCACTGGAAGGAGATAGAGTTCGAGGTGGTCCGCGACCAGTATGGCATCAGCGTGGCCGTGGCCTGCCTCGAGAACGCCGACCCCATGGGGGTCCACACCGGCGAGTCGGTGGTGGTAGCGCCCTGCCAGACGCTCACCGACCAGGAGTACCAGCTCCTCCGCCAGGCCAGCCTCCGGGTGGCGGAGGCCATAAGCCTGGTTGGCGAGGGTAACGTGCAGCTGGCCCTCAACCCGAGGGACAGCCGGGGCTACTACGTGATAGAGACCAACCCCAGGATGAGCAGGAGCAGTGCCCTAGCGAGCAAGGCCACCGGCTACCCGCTAGCCTACATAGCGGCCAAGCTCGCCCTCGGCTACCGACTGGACGAGCTGCTCAACCGCGTCACCGGCAGGACCTGCGCCTGCTTCGAGCCCAGCCTCGACTATGTAGTCGTCAAGGTGCCGCGCTGGGACCTCGACAAGTTCGACAACGTGGAGAAGAGCATTGGCAGCGAGATGAAGAGCATAGGAGAGGTCATGGCTATAGGCAGGAACTTCGCTGAAGCCCTGCAGAAGGCTATAAGGATGCTCGACATAGGCGAACCCGGCGTGGTGGCCGGGCCCAGGTACGAGGAGCCGGAGAGCCTAGAGAGCGTCCTAAGGCGGCTCCGCAGCCGCGAGCCCTACTGGCCCATATGGGTGGCCAAGGCCCTCCGCCTTGGCACGAGCGTGGGCCAGATCTACGAGGCCACGGGGATTGACCCCTACTTCCTCAACCAGATCCGGGAGATAGTCGAGGTGGCGGAGGCCCTCCGCCGCGCAAGGCCGAGGAGCATGGAGTTCCTCGAGCTGCTCGCCGAGGCTAAGAGGCTCGGCTTCAGCGACGAGCAGGTGTCGCTGCTCACCGGGCTCAGCGTGGAGGAGGTGGAGAGGGCGAGGCGGAGCATAGGCCTCGAGAGGCCCAGGGTGAGGCAGATAGACACCCTCGCCGCCGAGTGGCCAGCGGCGACCAACTACCTCTATATGAGCTACAGCGCGTACGAGGACGATAAGCCTATAACCACTGGGCGGCCGCGGATAATGGTGCTCGGCGCCGGCGTCTTCCGGATCGGCGTCTCCGTCGAGTTCGACTGGGGGGTGGCGAGCTTCGCCGAAGAGGCGCGCAGGCTCGGCTACGAGGTCGTCGTGGTGAACTACAACCCCGAGACAGTCTCCACAGACTGGGATATGAACGACAAGCTCTACTTCGAGGAGCTCAGCCTCGAACGCGTCCTCGACATATATAGGTTCGAGGAGCCCGTGGGCGTGGTCGCCTTCCTCGGCGGCCAGATAGCGAACAACCTGGCCAGGCCGCTCGAAGAGAGGGGGGTCCGGCTCCTGGGGACCCCGGGCAGCAGCGTCGACCGGGCCGAGAACCGGGCGAAGTTCTCCCAGCTACTCGAGGAGCTAGGGATAAAGCAGCCCGAGTGGACGGCGGCCACGAGCGTTGAGGAGGCGCTCCGCTTCGCCGAGGAGGCCGGCTACCCGGTTTTCGTGAGGCCCAGCTACGTGCTCAGCGGCTCCGCTATGAAGATCGCGTGGAGCCCCGAGGAGCTGAGGAGCTATATAGAGAAGGCCGCTAGGGTCTCGCCCAGGTACCCCGTGGTCGTGTCCAAGTTTCTCGAGGGAGCCGTGGAGGCTGAGATAGACGCGGTGGGGGACAGTCGCCGGGCAGTCGGCGCGGTGATAGAGCATATCGAGCCTGGCGGGGTCCACAGCGGCGACTCAACCATGGTGATCCCCTGGTTCAGCCTCCCAGATGCCGTGGTCAGGGAGATGATCCGAGTGGCTGAGACGCTCAACGAGGTGCTGGGGATAAAGGGCCCATTCAACATACAGTTCCTCGTAAAGGATGGGAGCGTCTACGTGGTGGAGCTGAACCTCCGCGCCAGCCGCTCGATGCCCTTCACCAGCAAGACCACCGGCTACAACCTGATGCGCGCAGCCGCCGAGGCGGCGCTCAGGGGAGGGATAAGGTACGGCTTCGAGGCCGGCGAGGAGGGCTTCAAGCTCCTCCGCCCGGCGGGCTGGTGGGGGGTGAAGAGCCCCCAGTACAGCTGGCAGAGGCTGCGGGGGGCCTACCCCGGCCTAGGCCCTGAGATGAGGAGCACCGGCGAGGTGGCGGCGCTCGGCCGCAGCCTCCCAGAGGCGCTGCTCAAGAGCTGGCTGAGCGTGCAGGGCAACCAGCTGCCGCCCCCCGGCGGGGTGATCCTCGTCTACACGCCCACCGGCAGGGGCCGCCGCGAGCTCTCGGAAGCCGTGAGGTTGATGGCAGAGAGGGGCTACAGGATATACACGGTAGAGGGCATGGAGGCCGACGGGGCCGAGCCGCTCCCGGTGGAGCAGGCGCTGCGCCTCATAAGGAGCGGCTCAGCCGGCATGATCATGACCACGGACTACGCGCCCGACCGGGACTACGCCATCCGCCGCCTAGCAGTGGACCTCGGCGTTCCCGTGGTGCTCGACGCGAGGCTCGCCAGGATGCTGGCCGAGGCCATATCCAGGACCGGCCTCGAGGCCATCGAGGCCCTCGAGCTCCGCGACTACTGGGGCCCAGGGGTGGAGGCGTTCTAGCCATGCCCAGGGTGGCTCTCGTAGTGGACGTGGTGCGGATGGAGGAGCGCATGCTGCTCGACGTGCTGCGCTCCAGGGCCGAGACTGAGACGGTGGACGCTGGCTCTATGCCCCTCGAGGTAGGGAGCAACAGCTTCGACGCGGCAGTCATAAGGCCTATAAGCATGTACCGCGCTGCCTACGCCGCTGCGAGCTTCGAGGCAGCCAGGGTATTCACCGTGAACCGTTCCGAGACCATAATGCTGGCTGGGGACAAGATGCTGACCTACGCCCGGCTAGCCGCGGCGAGGGTGCCCACGCCCCGCAGCTTCTACGCCTCAAGCCCCCAGGCAGCCCTGAAGGCCGCGGAGAAGCTAGGCTACCCAGTAGTCATCAAGGCGCCGCTCGGCAGCTGGGGCAGGCTCGTGTCACGCGTCGACAACCCCGTGGAGCTGGAGCAGCTCGCGAGGCTCCGCCAGGGCCTGCCCTGCAGCCAGACGAGGAGCATGATAGTCCAGGAGTACCTCGACACCGGGGGCAGCGACATACGCTGCATAGTGATGGCTGGCAGCCTCCTCGGATGCATAAGGAGGATAGCCGGCAGCGGCGAGTGGAGGAGCAACGTAGCCCTAGGCGCGAGGACCGAGGCCTACAACGCGGACCCCGCCCTGGAGGACCTCGTCCTAAGGGCAGCGGCGGCGGTGAAGGGGTTCTTCGTGTCGATAGACGTGTTCGAGACGCGGGAGAGGGGCTACCTGGTGAACGAGGTCAACGGCGTCCCGGAGTTCAAGGGCTTCTACCGCGCCACCGGGATAAACCCCGCGGTGAGGCTGGCCGAGGCGCTGATAGAGGAGCTGAAACGCTAGAAGCCTTCCCGGGGGAGCCCCTCCGGGCGCGGGGAAAAAGAGGAGCGCCGCTCCCCCGGGGGGCTTAGCTGCTCTCGCGGAGCAGGCGCTCGCTCTCCTCGACAGCCTTCTTGAACTCCTCCCAGGCCTTCTTGATCTCCTCTACGCTGGCCTCGTCCTCCAGAGTGCTTACGTCGCCCAGCGGGGCGCCGGTGGCGACAGCCTTTACCAGCCTCCTCATTATCTTGCCGCTCCTGGTCTTTGGCAGCTTGTTCACGAAGAGCACCCTGCTCGGCACGGCTATCGGGCTCAGTGCCTTGCGGACGCTCTGCTTGATCTCCTCCTCGAGCTCCTTGCTGGGCTTGTAGCCCTCCCTGAGCACCACTACGGCGAGGGGCACCTCGCCCTTGATGGGATCGGGTATACCGACCACAGCGGCCTCGGCCACGGCGGGGTGGGTTAGTATCGCGTCCTCTATCTCCGTGGTGCCCAGCCTGTGGCCCGCTACGTTCAGCACCTCGTCCGCGCGGCCCAGCATCCAGATGTAGCCGTCCTCGTCCTTCACAGCGTAGTCGGCGGGGTAGTAGATCCATATCCCCTTATCGGGCTGGCTGAACCTCTGCCAGTAGGTCCTTATGTAGCGCTGCGGGTCGCCCCAGAGCCCCATCAGCATGCCGGGCCACGGCTTCTTTATCACGAGGTAGCCCTTCTCGCCGGGCTTCGCCGGCTCGCCCTTGTCGTTGAACACGTCGGCGTCCACGCCGGGCAGCGGGTACGTGGCGCTGCCGGGCTTCAGGGGCACCAGGGCTATGCCTGGAGCCGGGGCTATCATCGCGGCGCCGGTCTCGGTCTGCCACCAGGTGTCCACTATCGGGAGCTTGCCGCCGCCGACGACCTCGTAGTACCACTTCCACACGTCGGGGTTTATCGGCTCGCCCACGGTGCCGAGCAGCCTGAGGCTGCTGAGGTCGTGCTTCTTCACCCACTCGTCGCCGTACTTGCGGAACAGCCTTATGGCGGTCGGGCTCGTGTAGAGTATCGTCACCCTGTACTTCTCTATTATCTCCCAGACGCGGTCGGGCTGCGGGTAGTCGGGCGCACCCTCGTACATAACGTTGGTCATGCCGTGCATGAGGGGCGCGTAGACTATGTAGGTGTGGCCGGTTATCCAGCCTATGTCCGCGGCGGTCCACATCACGTCGTCGGGCCTCGGGTCCCAGGTCCACTTGAAGCTCCAGTAGACCCAGACCATGTAGCCGCCGACGCTGTGCATTATGCCCTTAGGCTTGCCGGTTGTACCGCTGCTATAGAGTATGAAGAGTACGTCATCACTCTTCCTGGGCTCCGGGGGCACGTAGACGTTGTGGGGCACCTCCTTGGCTAGCTCGTCGTACCAGTAGTCGCGGCCCTCAACCATGTTCACGTCGAGGTTGAGCCCGCTCCTCTTAACCACCAGTACCTTCTCCACCTTAACGCCCTGCTCCTCGGCCAGCTTGACGCCCTCGTCAGCGTTCTTCTTCAGGTTTATGACCTTGCCGCGGCGGTAGTAGCCGTCGGCGGTTATGAGCACCTTAGCCTTGGCATCCACTATGCGGTCGGCGAGCGCCTTGGGGCTGAAGCCGCTGAACACAACGCTGTGTATAGCGCCTATCCTGGCGGCGGCCAGCATGGCTATGGGCAGCTCGGGTATCATAGGCATATAGATTACCACGCGGTCGTCGGGCTTAACCCCGAGGTTCTTGAGGACCTGGGCGAACCTGTTTACCTCGCGCCAGAGCTCATAGTAGCTTATCACCCTGGTGTCGCCGGGCTCGCCCTCCCAGTAGTAGGCGACCTTGCTCTTGACCTCGGTGTTCATCCAGCGGTCTAGGGCGTTGACGGTTATGTTGGTGACGCCGCCCACGAACCAGCGGTAGAAGGGCGGGTTGGAGTCGTCGAGGACCTTGTCCCAGTACTTGAACCAGATGAGCGCGCGGGCCTTCTCGTCCCAGAACTTCTCGAGGTTATCGAGGCTCTCACGCCTAATCTCCATCAGCTGCTTGATGGCAGGGATGTACTTCTCGCCGAAAGGTAGGCCCTGCTCCTCAGTCATAGCCTCGCCACCCGACGAGCCAGGCTTTCGACTCTACTCCACGCTGCTAATCTATTTAAAGCATAACGCTTCATCTTAAATGTTGGAACGTTAGAATCGCGTAAGCATGTGGGCGGGCCCCGCAATCCCGGCGAGGCCGGGGCGGAGTGTTACCCGGGTAGCTATGGAGCCGCAGCCCGGCGGCCCCGGGACGAGGCAGCAAGCTATAGGGGTGGGCTGCGCGATGACACGCTTCGACCTCCCGCCGCCCCCGCCGGGGCTGCTCGAGAGGAGCAACCGGGAGGCGATGGAGGCCTTCCTCGCAGCGCTCGCCGCCGCCGGCGCCAGCCCGAAGACCGTGAAGGCGTACCGGGCGGCAATAAGCGACTTCCTAGACTTCATAGCCGGGAAGCCTCTCCGCGAGGTGACGAGCAGCGACGTCTCAGCCTGGATATACGAACGTCTCACCCGGGGGCTCAGGAGGCCCAGGAGCCCCGGCGGCGGGTCCCTCGACGAGAGGAGGGAGAGGCAGACAACGATGCACTACTACACGCTCTTCCTCCGTGGCTTCCTCGAGTGGCTGGGCCTCCCGGTTAAGGTCCCCGTGGTGAGGAAGCCCAGGAGCCCCAGGATCGAGGCGCTCCGCCCGGAGGAGGTTGAGAGGCTCCTCAACGCGGCCCGCGACCCGCTGGACCTCCTGATAGTGGCGCTCCTCTTCGAGACCGGGCTCCGCGCCCAGGAGGCGGTAGGGCTCCGGCTACGCGATATAGACACGGCTAGGCGGGAGATAAGGGTGAGGAACGCCAAGTACGGCGAGGAGCGCGTTGTCCTCTACGGGCCCCTAACGGAGCAGGCCCTGGCCCTCTGGCTAGCCCTGAACCCCGGCCTCGGGCCGGACGACCCGCTGCTGGGGATAAGCTACAGTGGGCTCTACAAGAGGCTGAAGAGCCTCGCCCGCCGCGCCGGCCTCGACCCGAGGAGGGTGAGGCCCCACGTGCTCCGCCACACATTCGCCACCGAGGCGCTCCGCCGCGGCGTGCCGCTCCCCGTGGTGCAGAGGCTGCTAGGCCACCACGATATCAAGGTGACCCAGATCTACCTACACCTGCTGGACGAGGACCTGCGCGCCGCTTACCAGCGCGCCTTCGCCGCCCAGCAGCCCCCGCCGCCAGCCACGTGGCAGTACCCGCAGCCATGGCCCGCGGCCCCCCAGCCCCAGCAGCAGTGGTGGACGTCCCCGGCCTACCCAGCCGCCTCCGGTGCAGCCGCCGCCGGCCCCCAGCCCTACCCCTACCCATACCAGCCCCAGCCGCCTCCGGTGCAGCCCGCCTACCCCCAGCAGGCCGGCAGCCAGGCGCCGGGCGCGGCGGGCGGCGGGAAGGGAGACGAGGAGAGGAGGCGCCGCGGCTAGGCCCCGGCCTTCCTGCCCCTCTCCTCCACCACGGCTGCGGAGCCGTAGCCCACGAGCACTATCTTGTCCGGGGCCAGCGCCCTGAGCACCTCCGGCCTGTTGGTGGAGACTATGAGCGTTATCCCCGCGCGGCGGGCTAGGGCGCCGAGCTTCCTAGCAACCCTCTGGGCCGTCAGCCTGTCTAGATGTGCTGTGAACTCGTCCACTATCATGAGGTTGGGCCTCTCCGCCAGGAGGCTTGCGAGCCTCGCCCTCTCCTTCTGCCCTGTCGACAGCTCATCGAACCTCGCCCGGTAGAAGATGGCGTCGCTCAGCCCCACAGCGTTGAGCACCTCCACCGCAGCGGCGGGGTCGCCGATCTTCCTGGCGACGTGCTCCAGCAGGGCCTCCCCGAAGCCGGGCTCCATCTCGCCGGGCAGGAGGACGGCGAGCCTGACGTTGCCTGGCACCTCGACCCTGCCCTGGCTGGGCCGGTACTTCTCGCTGCTCTCCCCCAGCGCGGCGCCGACTATCATGCGGAGGAGCGTGGTCTTCCCGGCCCCGCTCGCGCCCACCACGGCCACCACCTCGCCCGGCCCTATCTCCAGGTTCACGTTGCGGAGCACGTAGCGCTCCCCCTCCTCCTCTCCGCCCCGAAGGCGCGGAGCACCTCCTGCAGCCCCGGGGGCAGCCTGGAGACGTCGAGCTCGCCGCTGTACATCTTGGTCACGTTTACGAGCCTTACTGGCGAGCTTAGGGGCTCAACCCTCCCGTACCTGGGCCTGAACAGCCTGCCGCCGTGGCGGCGGGCGTAGGGGTCCTTCTCGAGGAACTCCTCGATCCTCCTCCGAGCCTCCTGGGTCAGCGGGTACATGAGCACTGGGCGGCCGCTCGCGGTGTCCCACATGTAGCGGAACCCCGCCTTCTCGAAGAACGGGTTGTACCTAGCCATCTGGGCTATGGTCTCTACCACGTGCTTCCTCCTCTTCATCTCGGGTATCCGTCTCTCGGCGATCCACTCGAGAGCCATCCTAACCGCTAGGACGCCGAGGCCGTCGCCGCGGTAGTCGGGGTGCACCACCACCCTCGCGATCCTCGCCGCGGCGGTGTTGGCGCGGCGGAGCGCCTCCTCCGCTATCTCCTCGCCCACGGCCGCCCGGGCTATCCTCCTCGAGCCGTAGAGCTCCGCCAGCTCCTGGAACCTCTTCCTAAGCTCGGCCCTCCTCGCGTAGGCCAGGGGCCAGAAGGTCGGGTGGAACCAGTCCCGGGGGAACATCTTCTCCCCTTATCATCCTCTCTATCTCGACCCTGCCGTCCTCGCGGACTATCCGGCGGTGCATCAAGGGTATCGGCGTGTCGACCCTAACGTACGCCACTATCCTCGGCTCGTAGGGCTCCCTGGAGACGAGCTCGAGCACCATGAAGCGGCTCGAGGGGAGGCTCCCCCTTATCTCCTGCAGCTTCATCGGCACCCCGCATCGGGGGCAGGTGGGCTGCACGTTGGCCTCGGCGTAGGCGCCGCAGACCGGGCACCTCCATATAGCTACGACCTCCTCCTTGCTAGCGTAGTGGTACTGCTCGAGCCCGACAATCTCCTTGAAGTCCTCCTCGCTCTCAGCCTCCCTGGCGACGACGCGGTACTCGTAGACCTTCTCCCCCAGCACGCTCTCCCGCTCGAGCCGGGCCTCCCTCCTCCAGAGGGGCCAGACCTGGATCCTCTCCTCCCCCTCCTCCCCGCCCCAGATCCTCCAAAGCTCGAACGTGTCCCTGGGGGCGACGTACACGCCTCCAAGGTTCTCGGGCTCCTCCAGGAAGCGCACCTCGACCCTCTCGCCCCTCTGCATCCACCTGGCTATAGCCCCGGGCATGAGGAGGTGGACGCGCGCCCCCGTCTCAAGCTCGACCATGAGGCCGCCTAGCCAGCGGGAGCCTACCCTGGGGACCCGGGCGCCGAGCACCCGGCCCCGAAGAAGCAGCATAGCCGGGACGGGCTCCCTCCTAGCCCCAGCCAAGCCCCTGCCCCCCGGGGCCTCAGAGCAGCCCCAGACCTTATCCCCTGGCTAGACGAGGCGGCGCCTCCGCCGGGCCAGCGTCCTGCCCATAATGCTCCTCCTGGCCAGGCGCAGCTGCAGCCCCCGGGCCGCGGCGAGCTGCTCCAGGAGCCTAATGTAGCCTGCAAGCTGGCTGGAGGTGAGGGTGGCGTTCATGTGCGCGGCCACGAGCTGCACGTTATAGTACTCGGGGCCGGCGTAGCCGGCGCGGAGCACCGCCACCAGCTCCTCCTCCCGGGCGCCCGGCTCCTCCAGCACCCTGCCGGGGGAGTAGTAGCAGCCCGGCTCTCCGGGGAACTCGGCGAGGAGCGGGGCATCCCCCGCCCCCAGCCTCACGTAGATCATCCTGCTGCAGGGTAGCTCGTCCAGCAGCCCCGGCAGCCTCTCGGCGAGCGAGCGGAACTCCTCCGCCTCCGGCTCCCCCGCCAGGAGGGCCTCGGCCCGGGAGGCCGCGCGCTCTACCAGGCCCTTGATCCCGCCCCTCGCCAGCGCCCTGCTGAGCCTCAGCGGAGGGGGCATGCGGAGGACCCAGCTGTACCCCGGGCCCTGGCCGGCGGCGTCGGCTATGAAGAAGCTGTCCCGGTAGCTCATATCCAGCGCGGCGTCGAACGCGCCGCGCAGCTCGTGGGGGACGAGCCTCCTCGCCTCCAGCAGCTGCTCCCGGAAGGCTAGCGGGTAGTAGTCGAGCGCCCTCGAGGCGAGGGGCTGGAGCGCCCTCACCCTCTCCGCCACCGCCTCCAGGAGCACCTTCTCCTTCAGCGCCCTGAACCCGTGGTCCTTCGAGACGTAGGCTACCGTTACGCCCCTCTCCCTCGCGGCCCTCACGAGCCCCGCTATCTCGGCGAGCATGTAGCCGCTGAGGAGCGCGGTGTAGACCAGCCCCAGGCTCTGAGCCCCGTGGCTGGCGAGCTTCGCCAGGGCGGTCAGCCCGGCGGTAACCGTGACCCAGAGGCTGCCATCCATTAGCAGCACGCTCCCCGGCGGCAGGCGCAGGGCCAGCCTCACAGCTATCCTGTGCTCCAGCCAGCTCCGGAGCGCGTCCAGCACCCTGGACTCGCGGACGGGGTAGTAGCGCAGCTCCAGCCCCCTCTCCGGCTCCCCCGCCTCCACGTAGCCGTAGGCCCTGGCTATGTAGAGGGCCCCGGCGCCCCCCGCGGGCTCCAGGCCCCCGCCCCCGTCGACGGCCGCGACCCGCCTATTCCCGGCAGGCTCGGGGAGCCCAGGCACCCACCAGTAGGAGGGGAGCCCCTCAAGCTGCCGGCCGCCGCCCCGCAGCCTGATAGACTCTATGAGCTTCTCGGCCTCGCTCGTGAAGAGGTCTACGAACCAGTCGCCGGCCAGCCTTGGCACCGCAGGGCGCCCTAAACCGGGGAGAACAGGGGTAATACTTTATCCCGGTGAGCCTGCCGGGCCCAGGCCTAGGAGCCTCCCAGCCGCCAGCCTGTACGCCGGCGTCTGCCACGCCCACTCCCTGCCGACCCCTGGATCCGGGCCGGGCTCCCGGGGCTCCGAGAGGCTTGCCAGCCTGCTAAGCCTCGTAACCAGGTTCATCTCCTCCAGCCTCTCCCCGCTCCATCCAAGCCCCGCCAGCCGCCCCAGGGGCAGAGGTTGCCCCCGGTCCACCCGCCTGCCGGCGAAGCATAGGCGCCCAGGCGGGAACGCTGTCCTGAAGCCGCAGTCCATCCCGCGTCCCCCAGGGGCGCGGGGATGCGTTCAAGCCTCTAGCCCGCCACTAGGCCGGCGAGCCAGCTGTAGAGCGCTATCGACCCCGCCGCCGAGGCGCCGCGGGCCAGCCCGTAGAGCCCGTAGCCGCCGGCCCCGCCGCGGACCATGGCGCGGGCGACGGTCTCGAACCCGGCCTCGGCGACGCCGCTGAGCGCGGCCGCGGCCAGGGCCCCGGCGGGCGAGCCTCCCACAGCGAGCACCGTGGCGCCGGCCGCCACGCCGAAGAGCGCGGGGAGCAGCGCCGCCGCCCCGGGGCTGCGGTCGTAGAGCACGCCGAGGGGCACGGCGGCCAGCGCGTCGGAGAGCATGGCTACGGCATAGAGTAGGGGTGCAGAGCCCCGCGGCACACCGCCCAGCACCCGCGCCACGTACTCGACCGCGAGGGGGCCTGCTACAAGGGTCCCAACCGCCGCCACGTAGAGGGAGGCCCTCAAGCCTCCCCCGAGCGACTCCCGGAGGCTCCTCCTCGGCCCCGGCACGGCGCTCCTCGGGTAGAGGCGCCACGCGGCGGCGAGCACCGGGAGCGTGAAGGCGGCCGGGACTGCGAGCAGCCAGAGGCCGGCTCCGCGGGCCAGCGCGGCGTAGGCGAGCAGGGGCCCCGCCACAGCCCCCACCTGGTCCATGGCCTCGTGGAGGCCGAAGACGAGGCCCCTCCTCCCGCCCGCCAGTCCTCCGAGGAGCGCGTCCCTGCTGGGGCTGCGCAGAGCCTTCCCGAGCCTCTCCAGGCCGTAGCCGAGGACTAGCAGGACGCCGCCCTGGGAGGCCGCCAGTACCCCCACCGGTATGAGCGCGTAGCCGAGCCCGGTGAACCCCCAGTAGGCCCCCAGCCTGTCTGCCAGCAGCCCCGTGGCGGGCCGGAGGCTCCAGGCGAGCACCTCGCCGAGGCCCACGACGCCGCCCAGCTCCAGCCCGCCCCTCACCAGGACCGGGAGCGCGCTCCGGAACCCCTCGTAGCTCATATCGCCGAGGAGGCTGACGACGCCGAAGAGGAGTACGACAGCCAGCGCCTCCTCCGCCAGGCCGAGCCCCCCGCTGCGCTCCCCGCCATCCCCCACGACGCGGCCCCGAGGGCCAGCCCCGCCCCTGGCTCTTAACCGGTGCGGGGCCGGGGTCAGCCCCCGTCTATGCGCCCATCCTCCCCGAGGCCCGGGGAGGATGGGCAAGGGCCAATCATCATCCCCATCACGGCTTAAAGGCGGCCCCTACGCCACCACCCTGGGGTGGTGCGGGCGTGGCGGCCCGACGCGCCTGGATAGCGGTGGCAGCCGCGCTGGCCGCTATAGCCGCTGTAGCTGCGGCCCTCCTGATCCACGGGGGCGGGCCTGGCGCCCAGGCGCCGGAGACGGGCACAGCGGGCCAGCAGGGCGCCGCCCTGCCGGTAGTGCGTGTCGGCACGCTGCGCGGCGGCATCTCGAGCCTCGACGTCATAAAGGAGCTGGGGCTCGACAGGAAGCATGGTATAGACGTGAGGGTGGTCTACTTCACCAAGACGCTCGACCTCGCCAATGCACTGGCGCGTGGAGACCTAGACGCGGCTGTGATACCGGCGGAGTTCGTGGCCAAGCTCCGCGAGCACGGCAGCGACGTTGTCATAATAGCTGTCGACTTCTACCAGAACCAGGCGGTGGTCGCCAGGCGCGGCTCTGGGATCGAGACGGTCCAGGATCTCCGGGGCCGCAGGGTGGGCATGTTCAAGCCCACCGGCACATACGCCATGTTCAAGGCCTATATGAGGGTCCTCTACGGCATCGACGTTGAGAAGGAGATGCAGCTCGTGGACGCGCCGCCGCCCCAGCTGCTCCAGGCGTTCGAGAGGGGCGACGTGGCCGCGGTGGTCCTCTGGGAGCCCCTGGTCTCTAAGATGGTCGCCGACATGGGCGGCAGGATAGTGGCTACATACAGCGGCTTCTGGCGCAGCTGGAACGGCAGCGTCGGCGACAACGGGGTCATGGTGGTCTACGCCGCCAGGGGCAGCTGGGCCCGGAGCCACCCCGGGCTCGTGGAGCGGCTCCAGGAGGCCAGGGCGGAGGCGGCCAGGAAGTGGAACCGGGATAAGGCCCTGGCGGCCTCCATACTCGTCAAGGGCTATGGGCTCAGCGAGGGGGCGGCGGAGCTTTGCTGGAAGAGGGTAAGGATGAACGAGGAGAAGGGCCTCACCGAGAGCATGGTGGAGAACATTCTGGCAGTCTGGAGGCTGGCCCGGGAGGGTGGCTACATCAGCTCAAGCCCGGAGTCTCTGGCGGAGGGCGCGTTCTGGCAGGCTGGGCGGTAGCGCTCGCGCTTCTAACCCTTTCCTGGCAGCTAGCCCACATAGCCTACCCTGGCCAGGTGCCCGGCGTGGAGGAGTCAATAATCTTCCTGGCGGAGGAGGGCCCGGGGAAGGTGCTCCGGAACACGCTCCTCACACTAGCCAGGTCGCTGGCCGGCTTCACGCTGGGCACGGCCGCCGCCCTCGCGCTGGGCCTCCTCTACACCCTGGGCCCTCTGGCGCGGGAGACGCTGAGGGCAGTCAACACGGTGCTCCAGAGCGTCTCCGTCCTGGTGTGGGTTGTGGTCCTGGTCATGCTCTTCGGCGTGCTGAGCCCCCTGCCCCCGGTGCTGGTAGCCGCCCTCGTAGCGCTGCCGATAATGCTGTCCTCCCTCCTCTCCGGCCTCGAATCCGCCAACCCGAGGCTCCTCGAGCTCGCCGCAGTGCTCGGCGCGGGCCGCTGGAGCCTCTACAAGGACTTCCTCCTGCCGAGCCTCCTCCCGTCCCTCGTGGGCGCCGGCCGCGCCGCCCTCGGAGCGGCTCTGCGGATAAGCGTCGTTGCCGAGGCGTTCGGGAGCAGCGGCGGGATAGGCTACATGATAGCTTCCTACTACAGCCTCGCCGAGCCCCGGGGAGTGTTCGCCTGGGGGCTGCTCCTCGTAACCCTCATGGTGGCCCTGGATAAGCTTGTCCTCGAGAGGCTGGAGGAGTGGGCCCGGAGATGGGCGGCGCTGCCGAGGCAGCAGTAGCGAGGGTCGAGGCCCGGGAGGTATGGAAGAGCTACAACGGCCGCCCCGTGCTGGCAGGGGTCAGCGTGGAGGCTCGCGGCTCGGAGATCGTCGGGATAGTGGGCCCCAACGGCTCGGGGAAGACGACGCTCCTCCGCATAATAGCTGGGCTCGAGAGGCCCGACAAGGGCAGGGTGGTGGTGAGGGGGAGGGCGCTGCTGGTGTTTCAAGAGAACCTCCTCCTCCCCTGGAAGAGGCTCCGCGACAACATAGCCCTGGGGCTGCGCTACCGGGGCGCCCCGCGCCGGGTGGTGGAGGAGAGGATTGCCTGGGCGGCCAGGCTCCTTGGGATAGAGGAGCACCTCGACAAGTACCCCGGGGAGGTGAGCGGCGGCACGGCCAGGAAGGCGGCGGTGGCCAGGATGCTCGTCCTGGACCCGGATATACTCCTCCTCGACGAGCCCCTGGCTGGGCTCGACGTGGAGTCGCGGCGCAGCCTGCTGGAGGCCGTCGATGCTATAGCCCACCGGCACGGCAAGACAGTCGTGATAGTGGACCATATACTGGACGAGGTAGCCTACTATGCTGACCGGGTCTACGTGCTCACCCAGCCCCCGGCGAGGGTCGAGGCCGAGGTGGAGCTGCGCGACGCCCCCCGGGCGGAGCGGCTGGCCATCGTCTACGAGGCGCTGAGCCGCGTCTACCGGGAGCGCGGCAGACTAGCCCTCCCCGAGCGGGTTGAGCGCGACGCCCTCCCGGGCTAGCTTCTCCAGCCGCTCTCTTATGTGGAGCAGCGCCCCCGCCAGCACCCTGTTGTTGTCGTAGCCCTGGACGATCTCCCCCAGCTCACTCCTGGGTCTCCCTCGCAGCTTCTCGATCTCCCCTGCTATGAGGGGGACGGCGCGCACGATGTTATCCACTATCGTCACGTCCGCCATCCTCGCGGTGCGGCTCAGCGGGTTAAGGTCTATCGCTATCACGCGCTTCCCCATCCTCCGGAGCGCCTCGGCCCGGTCTCCGTCCTCCAGCGCCACGAGCACTACGTCTGCCCTGAGGATCCCCTCGGGGCTTACCATGCCCCTGGGGTGGGGGAGCCCCGGTATACGAGCGGTTGCATCCTCCACGCCGAGGACGCGGCGGGCTCCCTTGCGGCGGAGGAGCTCCGCTATCCTCCGGACCCTCTCTTCCGTCCGGTAGAACAGGTTCACCTCCAGCGGCGCGTCGAGGAGCTTCGATAGCCTCACCAGCTCATCCGCGGCAAGGGCGGCGGCGTTACCGTTCACCGATATCACGGGGTGCTCCGCGAGGAGGAGCAGCGCGGCCGCGGCCCGGGCCGCCTCCCGGGCGAACCACTGGGTCTCCTCGCCTATCAGGTAGTCGAAGCACTCGCCCCTCCCATGGGCTATGAGGCCCTGGGGCACTACTATGCCCTCCCGCATGGCCTCCACGAGCCTCTCGCGGAGCACCAGGCTCCAGTACCTGGGGTGGCTCCTCGGTATCCCGTGTCCCCCTTCCTCCATCGAGCCTCCCGAGGGCATCCCGCAGCCGCTCCTCCAGGCGGCTAGCCCCCGGCTTGCTCCGGGTGTTTATCCCTCCCGGCCCCCGGGCCCGGTGAGGGGGCGGGGGAGTCGTTGGGTGGTGCGGCTGCGCCCTGGATACCGGCGCCGGTCAGCGTAGTCTACGCTGCCCTCGAGGCCGCCTGGGCCGGGCCATGCGACACCGTCTACGACCTGGGCTCGGGGGACGGCCGTGCAGTGGTGATAGCCGCCCGAGACTTCTGCGTGGCCAGGGCCGTCGGGGTCGAGATAGACCCCGTCCTGGTGGAGGTCTCGAGGGCCAAGGCCAGGATGGACGGGGTTGCGGACAGGGTGGAGATAATAGAGGGGGACTTCTTCGAGACTAGCCTGCGGGGCGCCACCCTGGTCTACCTCTACCTCTACAAGAGTATAAACGAGAGGCTCCGCCCCAAGCTCGAGGAGGAGCTGGGGCCCGGCGCCCGGGTGGTCACGGTAGACTTCCCGGTGCCCGGCTGGGTGCCGCTCTACACGCGCAGGCTCCGCGACGAGGGCGACATACTCCGCACGGTGCACGTCTACGTGATAGGGCTCAGCGACACCCGGTGGACCAGGCAGGGGGAGCGGCTGCGGGAGCGGCTCCCAGAGCTGGAGGCTCTCGCGGGCTGCAGGAGGAGCCCCCCGCCCGGATGCAGGCCCCGCCGCGGGGCTGGCAGGGCTTGAGGGCCAGGGCCAGGCTCGGGCTCAGGAGAACCGCCTCCTGGGGCCGCCGCGGGGTCTACATGGTGGAGGAGCCGCTGCCGCTAATGGGGGTCATACAGTTCGGGGTCATAGACAGGGGCACCAACGTGCTCCAGGTGAGGCCCACCACGGTGTGCCCCCTCTCCTGCATATTCTGCAGCGTCGACGCGGGCCCGGGGAGCAGGTGGAGACAGGCCGAGTACCTGGTTGAGCCGGGCTGGCTGGCCCACTGGGTGGGGAGGGCTGCCGCCGAGAAGGGCGTGGCGGTCGAGGCCCTGATAGACGGGGTTGGCGAGCCCCTCTCCTACCCCTGGCTCCCCCGGCTGGTGCGCCTCCTCAAGTCCATCCCCCTCGTGGCCAGCGTTGCCGCGGAGACCCACGGGGAGACCCTCACCAGGGAGCTGGTGGACCGGCTGGAGGAGGCGGGGCTCGACAGGATAAACCTCAGCATAGAGACGCTCGACCCCGAGAAGGCCCGCCGGCTAGCCGCGACCCCCTGGTACGACGTGGAGCGGGTTAAGAGGATGGCGGAGTACATTGCGAGGGAGACCAGCATAGACCTCCACGTGACCCCCGTCTGGCTCCCAGGCGTCAACGACGAGGACGTCGTGGAGATCGTGGAGTGGGCCTACAGGATCGGGGCTGGAAAGCGCTGGCCCCCAGTCACGGTTCAGAAGTACATCGCCCACCGGCACGGCCGCCGCCCGCCCGGGGTCCAGGAGCCCAGCTGGGAGGAGTACTGGAGCTGGCTCCGCGAGCTGGAGAGGAGGACCGGCAGGAGGCTCACATGGAGCATGGAGGAGTGGGGCATGAGGCCCGCGCCCCGGGTACGCCACCCGCTCCGGAGGGGCCAGGTGGCCAAGCTGCAGGTAGTCGGCCCGGGCTGGCTCCGCGGCGAGCTGCTCGCAGCGACACTGGACATGAAGAGGCTCGTGACCCTCGTCGGCGTCCGCGGCCTCGAGCCCGGCGACGTGGCGCTAGCCAGGATAACCAGGGACCGGGACGGGATATTCATAGCCAGGCCCGTCTAGGCCCTGACCGCCACCAGGAGCCCCAGCCTCGTGGGCACCACGGTGCTCCTCCACGGCCCCCTCTCCACCGCCTCGAAGAAGGACCCGGGCGGCCTCGGGAAGTAGGCGTTGTGGAACACGGCGACCCCTCCAGGCCTCAGCCTGGACTCGAGCAGCTCGAGCACCCTGGCGTACTCGTGCTTATCCACGTCGACGAACACTATGTCGAGGCTCCCCGGGCCCAGCCTCTCCAGGTAGCTTAGGGCGTCGCCCTGGACCGCCTCCAGCCTCGTCCTCTCCAGCCCCGCCTCCCCCAGCACCTCGCGGAGCCTCCGGGACCTCCAGGGGTCAGCCTCCACGGCTACGACCCGGCAGCCCCTGGTGCAGGCTGCCTCGACGCCCCCGGCGAGCCACAGGGTGGAGTAGCCTATCCCGGCCCCCAGGTCGGCCGCGGCCACCCCTTCCCCGCCCCTGCCGAGGGTGTAGAGGTACGCCACAGCGTAGAGGGCGGAGCCGTCCTCCCTCTCGATGGAGGGTATCCCGGCCCTGGCGGACTCCTCCTCAACCCGCTCGAGCAGCTCGAGGAGACGGGCGCTCGGCCCCACGGCCGGCAAGGCCTCCCTCCACCCAGGGGCGCCCAGGAGGAGCGTAATTGAGGCCTCACCGGGGATGACGGGGCGCCTTCGGAGCCCCCTCCCGGCCAACGAGGCTACACCTATCCCCGGGGCCCGGGGGTCCCGGTCCCTCGGGGCCGCGGGCACGCCCCCGCTCCTCCGCTAGGCCCCGGGGGGCCAGGCCCCGGGCGATGGGCGGAGGCTTCCCCCGCGGCCCACACCTGCCGCGGCGGGGGCTACGCGAGCGTTATAGCTCGCAGTATTACCGCTCCTGGAGCCAGGGCCTGCGGAGCCTTGATCGAGCTGCTGCCGGGGATAGAGACCGTCGGCGACCTGCCAGCGGTGTATGTGAGGAGGCTCAACGCGCTTGTGCTCGCCGACACCCACCTGGGCTTCGAGGAGGAGGCGGCCAAGCAGGGCCTCTACGTGCCCAGGATACAGCTGCTCCGCACCCTCGAGGTGCTCCGCGAGGGCCTCGACTCCACCGGCGCCGACTGGGTAATATTCGCCGGTGACGTGAAGCACAGCTTCTCCAGGCTGCTGAGGAGCGAGCGCGAGGAGCTCTCCAGGGTCTTCCAGTACCTGACGAGGGAGAGGGGCGTGAGGGTGACCATCGTGCGGGGGAACCACGACAACTACCTCCCCCTGGTGGCGAGGGACTACGGGGTCGAGCTGGTCCAGGAGCTCTACGAGAGGGGCATCCTGGTGATACATGGGCACCGGAAGCCGCAGGGAGGCTACCCCGGCCCCGTGGAGGCGGTCATCATGGGCCACGAGCACCCCAGCCTGAGGCTCCGAGACAAGCTGGGCTACGTGGCGAAGCTCCCCGCCTTCCTCGTAGCCCCCTACCCGCCCCTCAGGGCGAGGCTAGTGGTGCTCCCCGCGGTGGGCCAGTACCAGACCGGCACAACAGTCTCCCTCAGCCCCGACACCTACCTCTCACCCATCCTCCGCGAGGAGGTGCCCCTGGGGGAGGTTAAGCCCTACGTGCTCGCAGAGGAGCTGGGCGTCCTCGAGTTCCCCGAGCTCGCCCTCCTCGAGGACCTCCTGGCAGAGGTGGAGGTCTAGCCCGGGGGATGGCGAGCAGGCCGGCTCCCCGGCCCCAGCCGAGCCCCGGGGAGGCGGTGAGGCGGCCGCGGTTAGCCGACCCCTGCTACGCGTGCTCCAGGATGTCGGCGGCCTGGCCCAGGAGGTGCCAGTCCAGGCAGCCGCGGGCCCGCAGCACGTCGGCAGCCTCGCGGAGAAGCTCTGCAGCGTAGGCGGCCTCATCAAGGCCGGCGGCGCCCGAGACGAGCTCCTCCAGTATCTCGAGAGCCTCCTCCATCTCAGCCGTGGAGCCGCAGGCCACCTCTACAGCCCGTACGATCGAGTAGGCCTCCTCGACAGCCCTGCGGTACACCACGCCCAGACGGCACCCTCGGGAGCCCCGGGCAGGGGGCGACAGCCCCGGGATAAACCCGGGGCCCCTCCCCGCGGGGTAATGCTAATTCACGCGCGGCCGGTGTAGATGAGGGAGGGATCTAGCCGGAATGGCTGGTGGGGAGATGGGCGCCGCGGACACCGGCGGGGGCCTGACGCCCAGCCAGGCGGCGGTGCTGCTAGCGGTCTACCGCGGCGTTGACAGGGTTGAGGAGCTAGCGAGGGCTCTGCGGCTCCCGCGGGAGACTGTGGAGGATATAGTAGGGGAGCTCGAGGCCATGGGCATGCTGGAGGAGTACAGGTCCGGGCTCATATTCAAGAGGAGGAGGCTCCGCCTGACCCGTAGGGGGCTCGACGCGGTCCCCGAGGCGATGAGGCTCATGGAGCACGCCGCCCAGGCGGCCAAGAGGCTCGTCGAGGCCAGGCTCGCCCGCCAGGAAGCCCGGCGCCTGGAGGCCCCGGCGGACGCCGGGCTCCCTGAGGAGGAGCTGCTGGCCATCGCGCCCCTCCTCCCGATGCTGGGCCTGCTCTCAGCGGCCGAGGCCCTGATGCTCCTAGACCTGCTCTCCGGCCTGGACGCCGGCGGCGCGGGCGGCGGGGGCTAGGCGGCGCGCCAGGCGAGCAGCCCGCCCCTCTCCACCCTCTCGGCGAGCCCCCGCTCCTCCAGGTGCCTAAGGTGGGCCAGCGCCTCCCCCAGTGCGAAGAACCTCTCGGGGACCGGGTACTCGCTCCAGCTGCTGTACCCAGTCCTCCACCGCATCATCCTCGCTGCCTCGTAGCCGGTGAGGGGCCCGTGGCGCCTGAGGAGGTCGAGGACCTCCCGCAGCCTCTGCTCGTGGTGAGCCCGTATCTCCCTGGCCCTGGCCGCCGTGTCGCGGATCACCCCCCGGTGGCCGGGGAGCCCGGTTAGCGGGCCCAGCTCCTCTATCCTCCTGAGCGTCTCCAGGTAGCTGCCGAGCGGGTCCTCGTCCAGGCTGTGGAGCGTCACGTGGGGCGTTATCCCCGGGAGCACGGTGTCCCCGGTGAAGACTAGGCCGTCCGCCACGAGGACTATGTGGCCCGGCGTGTGCCCCGGCGCCTCCACGACGCGCAGCTCTAGCCCCGAGGCGTTGAGCACGCTGCCCCCGCTCAGGGGCCTCCAGTCCAGCTCGGCGGCGCGGCGGTAGGCCTCGAGCATCCTGGAGGCCGGGTGGTAGTGCTTCATCCCCTCCACCTCCTCCCTGGGGGCCCCGCTCCACGCGTAGAGCTCCAGCACCCGCTCCATGAACGAGTCCACACCCTCCCTGACCACCTCGAGGTCGCGGCGCCCCATGTAGAGGCTGGGCTAGCCCAGCTCGGCCAGGAGGGGCGCCAGCGTGGCGTGATCCACGTGGAAGTGGGTAACAACTATGCCGGCTATGCTGCAGGGGCTCACGCCGGCCTCCCGGAGGCCGTGGAGCAGGCCCCTGGCCGCCTCGGCGGTGTACATCCCCGCGTCTACCAGCCAGGGCTCGCCCCCGTCGCCGGCGACGAGGTAGACGTTAACGCTCCTCAGGGAGGGGATCGGGATGGGCACCTCCACCTGGTGGACGCCGGCCCCCTCCAAGACACCTGCGCCGGGGCCCGGCAGGCCCCGAGGCGGCCATTAGGCTTCCGCCCGGCGTGGCCCTGTCCAGACCCGGAGCGAGGATATGGTGAAGTTGGCTGCGAACCCCGCCAGTATCCCGAGGAAGGCCGCCAGCAGGTAGTGGACCCCGAGCCTGGCGAGAGCCTCGCCAACAGCCAGGTAGGAGGCCATCCCGGCCGCCGCGGCGGCGTGGTAGCGCACCCAGTGGCGGAGCCAGCTGAGCCTCCCCGGGGGCCTCTGGCCCCTGAAGGTCCAGGAGTCGTGGAGCACGTAGTTCCAGGTCAGCGAGGCCTCGTAGGCGGCCAGGAGGCTGGGGGGCAGGGGGAGCCCGAGCCGGCCGTGGAGGAGGCCCAGGACCCCGAGGTTGACCAGGGTCCCCGAGGCCCCCACGGCCGCGAACCTGAGGGGCCGGTAGCCGGAGAGCCTAAGCAGGTGGAGCACGTAGCCGGCCATCTCCCTCAGACCGAGCTTGCTCTCGCCCGCGGCGCGGCGGCGGAAGACGTAGGGGACCTCCGACACCCTCCCCTCCGCCGCCACGAGGAGGTCGAGTAGCACCTTCCAGCTCCTAGGCCTCTCGGGCACCCTCCCGGCGAGCCTCCGGGAGACGAGGAAGAAGCCGCTCATCGGGTCGCTCGTCGCCCGGGACTCGGGGAGGAGGAGGTGGGCTAGGAAGCAGGCGACGCGGGAGATGAGGAGCCGGAGCCTGCTCCACCCCTCCACGCCCCCGCCGCGGGTGTAGCGGGAGGCGACCACCAGGTCGGCCCCGCTCCTCAGCGCCTCCTCGAGGAGCCTCGGCACAGCCTCCGGCGGGTGCTGGAGATCCGCGTCCATGACCACTATGTAGCGGCCCCGGGCCTCCCTGAGGCCCCTGGCTATAGCGCTCCCGAGCCCCCGCTCCCCGACCCTCCGGACAACCCTGACCGGGAGCCCGCGGCGCCTCGCGTACTCCTCGGCGGCCCTCCAGGTCCCGTCCGGGCTGTCGTCATCAACCACGACTACCTCGTAGCTTATACCCCGGCCCCCCAGCACCCGGTCCAGCTCATCTAGGAGCCTGGGTATGTTTTCCCGCTCATTGTACGTGGGGACTACGATGGATACCAGGGGCTCCCCGCCCTCCTCGGCGCCCCCCGCTACCTTACCACGAACACCGGCGGCCAGGTCGCCACCCATTCACCCTTCACCGGGTCCCATAGATGGCCCGTGCCCGCCGGCGGCAGCCAGGCACCATGAGCCTTCACGTAGACGGCTCCAGCGCCCGCGGGGAGCCTATAATTATTCTCCATGTACTCCCTGATGAGATCCGGCACGCTGTCTATGCTGGGGAGCCCCCTGGGGCTGTAGAGGAACATGTGGAGGTAGCAGCCGCTGGCCCGGATGGGCTCTATCCTCACAGTCGAGTTCGCGAATATGGTTACCCTCACTACATGGTCTATGTAGTTGTCGAGGTTCCCGCCGTCAACAGGCTTCCATAGATCCTCCCAGAGCAGCAGCGCGTCTATAACCACCTTGTCCGGGTCATCCACCAGCTTGGGGAGCGTGAATACATGCTTATTGCCATTGATGTCTATGACCGTCACGTTATACTCCTCCCCAGCCCGGTACGGGTTTATGAACAGGACGGCGGGGCCGAGCTTGTGCCTCTCCTCCCAGCTGTCCCTCATGCTATAGAGGTCCAGCACGCTGGAGTCTATGAACACCTTTGTGTAGCCGCTGGCCCCCGCTACGCCGCTGCTGGTGGTGTACCTGAAATCGTAGCGGCCGGTGGCGAGGTCCATGTAGAACCAGTGCATCTGGCCGGGGTCTACGCTGAGGTTGCCGAGGTCGCAGCTCACGTCCTCGCCCGCCAGCAGCCCTATGACCGTAATGGGGCTCCTCGCGGCAGAGGTGTCGACGTAGCCTACGCCGAGCGTGCCAGAGCTTGTTGAAACCACCACGCGCAGCCCGCCGGTGTAGCCTCGGAGCCCCGGAACCAGGATGAGGGGGATAGCCACCGCCGCGGGCCTGCCCGGCTCAACCCTGACGGGCTTGGCGGGCCTGTAGACGCCTAGAAGCCTGCCACCATCATCGTATATGTAGATGTGTGTTATGCTGGTGGGCTCCCCAAGGCTGCGCGCGTAGACCACTATGTAGCCCGGGCCGCCTCCCGCAACCTCGATCCTTATGGCCGAGTACACCGCGTGCCTGGCGTTGGCGGGGCTCCCCGAGGGCCCCTCCGCTACATGCACTGCATAGATGTAGATGAAGGCGATGGATATGACGCTGACTAGCAGCAGGAGCGCGCTTGTAACAAGGTGTGATACCCCCATGGGGCTGGCGGGCCGCCCAGCGGGCTTCAAGGGCCAAGTACCTCGGTACCCGGGTGGGATGCGCCGGGGTAGTGGCCTCTAGATAGTCCTCTCCCGTGCCCCAGCAAGGCTATTGCTGTACCAAAAGTACATATGTATGTTGCCCCATGGCCCCCGGGGCTTCGGGGCATAGGCTTCTCCTACGCCATCCCGCCTGGAGGCGGTAGCTGCAATATCCTGCCCGGGGGGCCTCTAGCCCCGCGACAGCCCTGGGGGCTAGAGGGGCCGCCGTCTTGCCGGCCAGGGATGGGCGTGGCCTGCTGGGGGTGCTCCTGGTACTCGTGGTCTACCTCGCCTCGCTGCTGACCCTCTACGTTGAGGGGCTCAACAAGACCCTCGGGATAGACGACTACATCAGCGACGAGGTGTGGTATATACCTGCCTCGGTCAACGTGGCCAGGAAGGTGCTCGGCTGGAGCATGGTGCCCAGGGTGAACGCCAGCCACGCGGTCTACACTGTGTTCTACAACCCCGGCGACTGCAGCGGCGCCGAGGCCAGCGTCCTGCTGCACAGCCTCCTCCCGGGCTCGGCCATAACCTCCAGGAGGTACGAGAAGATACACGTCCTCGTGGTCGTGGTCCCCGTTGGGGAGCATAGCCTCGCCCTCTCCCTGCCTAGGCGCTCGACCTGCTTCACCGACGTGGTCCCCGGGGTCATGCCCGACGAGGAGAATATAGACAATTACCTGAACACCGAGCACCCCCCGCTGGTCAAGTACATCCTCGCCGCCGTGATGAGGGCCCGGGGGTTCAGCTTCCCCGCCCTCCGCTGGGCCAGCTTCGCCGCGGCGGCGCTGGGGCTGGCGGCTGTGGCCGCCTCAGCCCTCTGGGCGATGCGCCGCTCCCCGCCCGTCCTCGGCGCGCTCGCCGCCCTGGCCCCCCTCGCCCTCGCGGCGCTGGATAGGAGCGTGCAGTCAATGTCGGCGGTGGCCATGCTCGACGTCTACGCCGCGGGCCTCGACGCCGCGGCTGCCGCGGCGCTGCTGTACGACCGCCCCCTCCTCGCGGCGGTCTTCACCGGGCTGGCGGGCTCGGCGAAGTACACTGGGCTCTTCCCCCTCCCGGCCATCCTCGTCTACGCGCTGCTCCGCCGGGAGAGGCCCGGGAGGACGCTGCTGCTCGCCTCCATCCCCATCCTCGTGGTGCTCGCCCTCTGGGCGCCTTTCATACACTGGATGGGGCCGGCGAGGTGGCTCAACGAGATGCTCGGGGCGCTGCGCTGGCACACCACCAGCAGGCCGCCGGGCGGGCCCCCCTCCACCGGGCCTCTGGGCCTCCTCCTCGGCACCCCCGGCTTCACCCTCTACTACCTCGGCGGCAAGCCCTACCTCGTGGCCGCCTCCAGCCCCCTGGTGACGCTGCCCGCCCTCCTCGCAGCGGCGGCCTTGCTGCTGGCAGCGGGGCTGGAGGCCTGCCTGGGCCTCAGGCCGCGGCCGGGCCCCGCCGCAGCCTCCGCCGCCCTGGTCTCCGCCGTCCTCGGCTACGCCGCCGTCTACGCCGCGGGCAACCACACGCTCTACAACTTCTACGGGGTCCAGCTCTCCATGCTCTCCGGCGTGGTGCTCGCCGCCTCCCCGGCGGCCCGCCCGGAGGCCAGGATACTCGGGGTGGAGAGCACCCGCCTCTGCCTCGCCAGCGACACGGGCGTCCGCTGGCTCGCCGGGCTCTCCGCCTCCGTGGGCGCCCTCGCCTCCGCGGCGCTGGCCCACGGGGCGCCCTGGCCCGGCTGGGCTGCGGGCGAGGCGCCGCTCCTGGCGGCGCTCGCCTCCGGGGGCAAGCTGGCCCGCCTCCTCCTCGCCGCCTCCGCCGCCAGCTTCTACCTGGTCCTGGGCTACAGGCTCGCCCCCCTCCACCACCTGCCGGGCAGGAGGAGCCCCCTCCTGGTGGCAGGCTCCTGGCTCGCTCTGGGCCTCCTGGCCTACACGGGGCCCGCCGGGGTCTTCGCCCCCGTGCTGGCCGTGGCGGCCTCCGCCGGGCCGGGGCTCCTCGACGGCCTCGCCGCCGGGCTCCTGGCGCCCAGCCCCCTCTACGCGGGGCTCGCCGGGCTCCAGGGGGACAGGCTGCGCCGGGGCCTCTACCTCCTAGGCATGGCTGCCGGGCTCGCCGCCGCCTCCGCCGCGGGGCCCTTCTCCCCCAGGGCCCTCGCCGCCTCCGCCGCGGGGGCGGGGCTCGCCGTGCTCCTCGAGGGGAGGCCCAGGCTCCTCCTGGCGGCGCTCGCCGCCTACAGCCCCGACACGATGGCGGTGCTCGCGGCCGCTCCCCCGGGGAGGGGCGGTAGGGGCTACAGCCCCTGGCCCTTCATCGCGGCGGCTGCTGCTGGCGTGGTGCTCCAGAGCAGGCTCCTCCTCCGGGCGGCCGCCGTGGCCTCCGCGCTCGCCGCGCTGGTGGACGAGCTGCCGGAGGGACGCTGAGAAGGGGGCCCGCGGCCCCGGCGCTGTAATATTTCGCCTTCCCGCTACCCTGTAAGCCCGGGGGTGGCCGGGCCTGGCTAGCCGTGCCGCCAGGGCAGGGGCGGCCGCCGCGGCCGCCGTGGCGATCGTCCTGCTGGCCGCTCTCCCGCTCTACGTGGCCTACAGCGGCCTCCACCCCGCCCGCTGCAGGCCGGGCCAGCCGCCGGGCTGGACGAGCCACGAGGACTTCAACGTGTCGACGAGGGACGGCGTGGTGTTGAGGGGCTGGGTGCTCAACCCCCAGGGGCCCGGCGACACGGTGTTCATACTGATGCACGGCTATACCGGCTGCCGCAGCTCCCACTACGTGATGCTGCTAGCCAGGCAGCTGGTCTCCATGGGGTACCCGGTGGTGGTCTTCGACTTCCGGGGCCACGGGCTCAGCGGCGGCACCACCACTATCGGGCCCAGGGAGGTGCTGGACGCCGAGGCGGTGGTGGGCTACACAGCCTCCCGCTTCCCCCATAAGAGGATAGCGCTGGTTGGCTTCAGCATGGGGGCGGCGGTGGCGGTGGTGGAGGGCTCCAGGGACCCGAGGGTCTACGCGGTGGTGGCCGATAGCCCCTACTACAGCCTCCGCCTGGTGGTCCCCAGGTGGATCGAGTACAAGACGCCGCTGCCCGGCTGGATCGGCAGCCTCGCCGCCGCCTACGCCTCAGCGCTCTACGGTATAGACGCCGGCTTCGGCCCGGCCGAGGTGAGGAAGCTGGATAAGCCGCTCCTCGTGATCCATGGCGGCCGCGACCCCTGGTGACGAGGGAGGAGGCGGGGAAGATAGCCGGGCTCAGCCCCTGTGGCCGCCTGGTGGAGCTGCCGGGCGCGGGCCACGTGGAGGCGGTGGACGTGCTGGGCCCCGCCCGCTACGCCGCCCTCGTGGTGGAGACCGCCCACCGGGCCTGCGGCGCGGCGGGCTAGGCGGGCCCTGGCGCTGCCACGGGGCCGCTACGTCTATCGTCTAAAAAGGTATTCGACTACTGCTGGAGGGGAAGGGCTCTTCTACCACGCCCCGGCCATGCCCGGCGTGCATGGCGTGCCTGTCTTGGCGCGGGGCAGCGGCATAGCAGGCTGGGGCGCCTACGTGCCCCGCTACAGGGTTAAGGCCGAGGAGATAGCTAGGGTCTGGGGCTGGGAGCCCAGCGTCCCCAGGAGCCTCGGCGTGGAGGAGAAGGCTGTTGCGGGCGTAGACGAGGACTCGGTCACTATGGGCGTGGAGGCGGCGCTCAACGCTATAGCCAGGGCCGGCGTGGAGCCTGGGAGAATAGGCGCCGTCTTCTTCGGCACCGAGTCGAAGCCCTACGCGGTGAAGCCCTCGGCCACCATAGTGGCCGAGGCGCTCGGGGTGACACCCGAGACCATGGCCTCCGACCTGGAGTTCGCCTGCCGCGCCGCCAGCGAGGGGCTCCGCTCCGCCCTGGCCCTGGTGGAGGCGGGCCACGTGGAGTACGCGCTGGTGATAGGCTCCGACACGGCGCAGGCCAGCCCCGGGGATGTGCTGGAGTTCACCGCCGCGAGCGGCGCGGCGGCCCTCGTCGTCGGGCCCTCGGGCGACAGCGTCGCGGTGCTGGAGGGCGTCTACACCTACGTGACCGACACCCCCGACTTCTGGAGGGGCGCCCACAGCCCCTACCCCCTCCACGGCGAGGGGTTCACCGGCGAGCCGGCCTACTTCCACCACATAGAGAGCGCGGTGAAGGGGCTCATGGAGAGGCTCGGGCTGCGCCCCGGCGACTTCGACTACGCCGTCTTCCACCAGCCCAACGGGAGGTTCCCCCTGCGGGTGGCTCAGAGGCTCGGCTTCCCCAGGGAGAAGGTGCTCCCCGGCCTTGTCACCCCCAGGATAGGCAATACATACAACGCCAGCGCCCTCCTCGGCTTCGCCAGGGTGCTGGACCAGGCTAGGCCCGGGCAGAGGATACTCCTAGCCCCCTTCGGCAGCGGCGCGGGCAGCGACGCCTACAGCTTCCTGGTCACCGACAGGATAGAGGAGAGGAGGGGCCGGGCCCCCAGCGTGGACGACTACATGGAGGCGAAGAGGTACGTGGACTACGCGGTCTACGCTAAGATGAGGGGACTCTACACGAGGATAGCTTAGAGGGTGGGAGCGGTGGCCAGGGTGTACGTGGCCGGGGTCGGCGTGACCAGGGTCGGGCGCCACTACGGCCGCGGCCTCCTCGACCTCGCGGCCGAGGCTGCTTTCAGGGCGATCGACGAGGCTGGGGTGGAGCCCGGCGCGGTGGTGGTCACCAACATGCTGGCCAGCAGGCTCCAGGAGCAGGACAGCCTCGGCGCCTACATAGCCTCGGGGATAGGGCTGAGGGGGAGGCCCGCCCTGCACGTGGAGGCGGCCTGCGGCAGCGGTGGCGCCGGCCTCTACACCGGCTACGCCATGGTGCGTTCCGGGCTCGTGGACAGCGTGCTCGTGGTCGGCGTGGAGAAGATGACCGACTACCCCACCTCCACCGTCACCTCGGCGCTGGCGCAGGCGGCGGACGCGGAGTATGAGCTCTTCTACGGGGCTAGCTTCACCGGGCTCAACGCCCTCATGATGAGGTACTACATGGAGCGGTACGGCGTCGACCGGGACACGATGAGCGAGTGGCCGGTGATGATGCACGAGAACGCGCTCATCAACCCCTACGCGCAGCTCCGCAGGAGGATAACCAGGGAGGACGTGGCGAGGAGCCAGGTGGTGGCCGACCCGATAAGGCTGCTCGACAGCAGCCCGATAGGCGATGGGGCCGCCGCCGTCCTCCTCGTCTCCGAGGAGCTTGCCTCGAAGCTCCCCGAGAAGCCCAGCGTCTACATAGCCGGGGCCGGGGCGGCCACCGACACGGTGGAGCTGGGCAGCCGGGAGGCCCTCGACCGGATCCCCGCCGCCAGGATGGCGGCCGAGCAGGCCCTCCGCGCCGCAGGGGTGAGGCCCGAGGACATAGACGTGGGCGAGATACACGACGCCTTTACGATAAACGCTATACTCCTCATAGAGGAGCTGGGCTTCGCCGAGAGGGGCAAGGCGGCCAGGGCGCTGGCGGAGGGGAGGTTCCGCCCCGGGGACCGGCCGACCCTCAACCCCAGCGGCGGCCTCAAGGCCAGGGGCCACCCTGTCGGCGCCACCGGCGTCTACCAGGTGGCGGAGGTGGCGATGCAGATCCGCGGCGACTTCCCCGGGGTCCGGGTCGAGGGGGCCGAGACGGGGATAGCGGTTAACATGGGCGGCGACGGCTCAACCCTCACAGCCTTTATCCTGCGCCACGCCTAGGGGCTGGAGGGAGGCCCGGGAGCAGTGGCCCTGCGCATATCCCCCGCGAGGGTCTGGAGGGAGCGCATACCCCGCTACCGTCTGGCCGGCAGGCAGTGCAGGCGCTGCGGCCGCCGCCACTACCCGCCCCGGCCGGCCTGCCCCTACTGCGGCTCCAGGGAGCTCGAGGAGGTCGAGCTGCCCCGCACCGGCGTGGTCGAGACCTACGCGGTGATATACACTGTGATGGACGGGTTCCGGGACAGGGCGCCCCACCCGGTGGCCGTGGTCAGGCTGGACGACGGCACCAGGGTGCTGGCCCCGCTCACCGACGTCGAGCCCGGCGAGATACGGACCGGTATGAGGGTTGAGGCGGTGCTCCGCAGGATAAGGCGCGACGGCGAGCACGGCCTCATAGCCTACGGCATCGCCTTCCGCCCAGCCCTCCGGGAGCCCAGGACGCGGCGGAGCCAGGGGTGAGCCCCCGGCCCCCGGGGCACGCCTAATACCTCCACGGCGCCCCAGCCAGCCGAGGGTGTGCACCGCTCCTTGGGGGAGGAGCGCTCCCTCCGGGATAGGCTCGAGGAGGTAGTCCAGGGCATAGTGGAGGGCAGGATCCGGCTCCACGAGGCCGACCGGCTGCTGGGGAACGCCAACGCCGCCGCGCTGGCGCGGAGGCTGGCGCTGGAGAGGATGCTGGGCGTCGGGCTCTCGAGCATCGGCAGCACCATCCTCGACTTCGAGGAGCTGGTGGGGAGGAACATAGAGAACCCCATAGGCGCGGTCCAGATCCCCCTGGGGGTCGCCGGGCCCCTCCGGGTCCACGGCGAGTACGCCCGAGGCGACTTCTACATCCCCCTCGCCACCACCGAGGGCGCGCTGGTGGCCAGCGTCAACCGCGGGGCCAAGGCGGTGACGCTGAGCGGCGGGGCCCGGGCCCGGGTGCTCCGCGACGGGATGGCCAGGGCCCCCGTCTTCTGGACCCCCGGGGTGGAGGAGGCGGCCCGGCTCGCCGAATGGGTCCAGGAGCACATGGAGGAGGTGCGGAGGGAGGCCGAGTCCACCACCCGCCACGGGAGGCTGCTCGAGATCCAGCCCTTCATAGCCGGGAACATAGTCTGGCTCCGCTTCGTCTACAGCACCGGCGACGCTATGGGCATGAACATGGCAACCATTGCGACCGACAAGGCGGCCGAGTGGATACTCCGCAACTACCCCGGCGAGGCGAAGCTGATAGCAATAAGCGGGAACCTCTGCACCGACAAGAAGCCAGCCCTCCTCAACGCGATCCTAGGCCGCGGCAAGACAGTGGTAGCAGAAGCCACCATAAAGCGGGACATAGCCCTCAGGGTGCTGAAGGCGGCGCCCGAGGACATAGACACAGTGAACAGGGTAAAGAACCTCCTCGGCAGCGCCAGGGCGGGAAGCCCAAGCTTCAACGCCCACTACGCCAACATAATAGCAGCCATATTCATCGCCACCGGCCAGGACGTGGCACAGGTAGTGGAGAGCAGCATGGGCTACACCTGGACCGAGGTGAGAAACGGAGACCTCTACATATCGGTAACCCTCCCCAGCCTCGAGCTAGGCACAGTCGGAGGCGGAACAAGGCTCCCGACTCAGCGGGAAGCCCTAGCCCTCCTAGGAGCAGCCGGTGGAGGAAACCCCCCAGGCGCCAACGCCAAGAAACTAGCAGAGGTAACAGCAGCAGCAGTACTAGCAGGAGAGCTAAACCTCCTAGCAGCCCTAGCAGCCAACGAGCTAGCCAGAGCCCACCGTCTCCTAGGAAGAGGCGAGGCAAAAACCGGCAACAAAAACCCCACAAACCACGGCTAAGACAACCCCCACCGCAGAGAGGATGAGGAGGCACAGAACCGGCAACACAGCACCCAGCAGAAGCACCAGCCCACACCCAACCCCCTCTCCCAATTCTCTTTGCTTTGCTTGGATTCAGGCGCTGTAGGAACCCGAGATCTGGGTGGAGGCTGGGAGGAGGGCTGGTCCCTATCCTTGGCCCGGCGGCGCGGGCTGCCGGCCCCGCACCCGGCCACGGCGGCTGGGGCGTGAGGCGCGGAGCCCGGCGGGTAGGCAGAGCTATAGAGCAATGAAGCCCCCTTCTGGCAACACGGGCCAACACCGATGCCCGGCGATGGAGCCACGTAGCAAAGCACATGCCCCGAGTACGAGGCCGAGGAGCAACCACCCACAACCCCAAAACACGGGAGTCAGGAGCAGAAACGGAGCGGAGCCTAAACGAAGAGGAATTGATAGAATCGGGAGCACTACGGCTCGGAGGAGCAGGCGCGCTCCTTCTCGCTCTTCGGAATCAAATAAATGGAATTGGAAGCTGGCTGGGGTGGGGGCTGTGGATGGGTTGGGGGTTTGAGCGTTTGGTTTACTAGGGGGCTTTTTGTGGCTCCTGGTGTGGCTGTGGCTGCGGGGGTGGCTGGGTATTATCCCTGGCTGGTCTCGTTAGGGATGGTTTGGCTAGGCTTCTGGGTCTTGGTGGGGATAGTGTTGTTTTTGGGCGTGGTGGCTGTGTTCTTGTTCTAGTTCTGCGTGGTGCTGTGTGGGCTAACGGCTTCTCTCTTGGTGCTGGCTGGCTTGCTGTGAAGCCTCCTGGTATGCGGCTTGTGCTGCGTGGGCGTGGGGAGGTTGTTGTTCTTCGTGCTGCCGGCTGTCCTCTGGGCTTGGGGCGTGTGGTGGGGCCTCCCTTCGAGGTGTCTGCGCCCCCGCTCCGGGTTGCTGTGGGCGGGGAGGCTAGCGGGGAGGAGGGGGCGTGTGGCTGGGGCCGGCTGCTTCTGCTCGCGCCCGTCCCCGATGGGGAGGGCTGGCTGTGGGCTAGGGTTTTGGGCTGAGGAGCTGGGGCCTCCGGCGTAGCCTGCTTCAAGCCCTCGGGGGCGGCGGAGGGGCTGGGCATGAGTGTTGACGAGTACGTGCTCTCCCTCCTCAGCGGCGCGCCCCCGGGGGGTTGCTGCGCGGGGCCTGGTGGAGGCCGCCCGGCTGGCTCTTGGGGAGGCGCGGGAGGCGCTGGCGCGGGGTGACGCGGGGAGGGCTGCGGAGCGGGGTCCGGGCGGCGGGGCTGGCTGTGAGTGGCTACGCCGCGCTGAGCGGGTCTAGGGCCTGGTTGATAGGAGGAGGCCCTGGGGCTCGTGGAGAGGCTCGTCGAGGCGGTCGAGAGGCTGGCCACGGGGCGGTGGAGGGGCTAGCCTCTGCGGGGTAGGCGGGCCCCGTCCCCGAGGACCCAGTAGTCCCCGTCGCTGCGGCGCTCCAGCTTGTAGATGGGGGCCCGGTGCTTCACCTCCTCGAGGAGGAGGGCGGCCGCGTGGAAGGCTACGCCCCGGGTCTCGGCGGTGACGAGCACGTAGACCGTGGGGTCGCCGGGCCGGCGGGGCCCGTAGTGGTGGATGACCGCCACGTCTATCACGCCGGGGGCCGAGGCGTAGCGCTCCGCCAGCTCGCGCAGCCTCCTGGAGGCATGGGGCTCCACGGCCTCGTACTCCAGGCTCGCCACCTCCGCGCCGTCGACGACGCCCTTGACGAACCCCATGAAGGCTACGAGGGCTCCCCCGCCGAGAAGGGCCGCGCGGGCTGCCATGAGGCCGGCCAGCTGGTCCAGGTCCACCCTCTCCCCGGGCCCGGCGAGCCTCGCCACCAGCACCCCGGGCGGGGGCGCCAGCACCGCTACGCCCCTGCAGCCCTCCGGGAGCCTGTCGCCCGGCTCCAGCCTCCTCCCCGAGGCGTAGACCGCGGCCCTCCCCTGGAGCCCGAGGCCCTCGAGTAGCTCCCCCGCGGTGGAGGCCTCGGCGGCCCGCTCCCCGTCCACGGGGCGGCCGTCCACAAGCCCCACAACCCTTGCCCTGCAGCGCATAGCTGCCAGGCCCGGAACCCCCTAGGCGGGGCCGGGGGTTGTTGTGGGCTCCCCCGGCCCGCAGCGCCTCCATGGCAGGCAGACGCCCCCGCGCCCGGCCCAGCCGCAGCGGGGGCAGCGGTGCACCATCCTGAGCCCCCTGCAGAGCCTGCCCCTGTGGGGCTCCAGCCTCCTCTCCAGCCCGGGGGAGAGGCACCGGGGGCACCTCTCGACGGCCACGAAGACCGCTCTCACCCCCTCCACCCTCTCCTCGACGAGGCGCAGGCCCAGGCCCAGCGCCTCCTCGGCTTCCTCGAGGAGCCGGGTGTAGGCCTCCACCGCCTCCCCGGCGAGCCGCTCGCCGGCCTCCCTCGCAGGCCCGGTGCAGAGGTAGAGGCGGGGGTTGAGCGCCACGGTCAGCTCCCTGGGGAGCCCCTCGACCAGCATCTCCGCCAGGCTGCTGCCCCGGGCGGTCCACTTCGCTATGAACTGGGCCACCCCCTGGAGCCCGAGCTTGGCCAGCACATCCGCGTCGCCGAGGACGGGGTCGCGGCGGGCGCCCCTGCGGAGGATCCCGGCCACCCTGCGGGCCAGCTCCTCCGGGGCGCCTAGCACCTCCAGGAGCCCCGCGGCCTTCTCGGCGGTGTACTCGTCCTCGTCGAGCCCCCTCTCACGGGCCTCGAGCTTCCCGTAGTCGTGGAGGAGGCCGGCCAGGTAGTAGGCCACGGGGTCCAGCCCGAGCCTGGAGGCTATGAGGGAGGCGTAGTGCGCTACGAGGAGCGAGTGCAGCCGGAGCGTGCGGGTCCCCGAGGCCAGCTCCTCGCCCCTGTCCAGCTCCTCGAGTATCCTGGAGGCCAGCCCCAGGGCCCCCGCCGGCGCGGGCAAGCCGCTACACCTCCCCGACGCTGCAGCCCCCCTCCCCCAGCAGGCCCAGGACCGCCTCCAGCGCGGCCCCGAGGCAGCCCGGGCAGGCCTCCACCAGCCTCCCCCTGGCCAGGGGCTCGGCCCTGGAGGCGTCTATATAGACCACGCACCCGCCCTTCGAGACGGCCTCGCCTATGTGGAGGCGGAACCCCTCCACCACGGCCACGTCGACCTCCCCGAGGAGCCTGACGGCGTCCCAGAAGCCGAGCGCCGCGGGCTCGACGAGCATGTACTCGCCGGGCCCCGCCGCCACCACCCTGGAGGCCCCGGCCTCGAGGTAGCGGCCAGTGTCCTTCACCCTATAGTCCACGCCGTGGTGGACGTGCTTTACCACCCCCACCCTCAGCCCCCGGCGCCTAAGCTCCTCCACGAGCATCGTGCCCAGCAGCGTCTTCCCCACGCCGCTGCCCGAGCCCGCGAGCAGGACCAGCTGCAACCCCCTTATCCCCGCGGGGCTGGAGGGGCCGCCTACTTGCCGCTGTGGCCCCGGTGCGGCGGCTGGTGGGGCAGCGGCTGCGGGATGAACTCGACGCCTGGCCTGTTGCCCGGCGCCTGGGGATAGAGCTCCATCAGCTCGTAGACCTCCGGGGGCACCTCGGTCTTCACCGGGAGGCCCAGCTCCCTGGCCTTCTCCGGGGTTATCGGATAGTCGTGGGTCCACCTGCCCTCCGTCAGCGTCTTGGCGATCTCCCTGGCCCTCTCCTCGCCCATCTTGTCGCGGAGCAGCTCTACTATTGTCTCCTGCATCTCCGCTATAGCCTTCCTCGCTATATCAGCTATTATGAGCGTTGTGTCGCTGGCCTTGTCGCCCTTAACCTCCGCGGCCCGGAGCACGCTGGGGGCCGGCACCACGGGCCCCTGGGGGCCCAGGGAGAGCTGGGGGTCGAGGGGCCCCAGCACCGCGTTCGGGTCCATCAGTATCTCGTCGGCGGCCAGCGCTATCAGGGTGCCGCCGCTCATAGCGTAGTGGGGGATTATCACTATCTTCCGCCCCGGGTGCCTCTTCAGGGCCATCGCTATCTGGCTTGCCGCCAGCACCAGGCCGCCGGGGGTGTGGAGTATCAGCGCTATCGGCTTGTCGGGCGGGGTCGTCCTTATGGCGCGGAGCACCGCCTCCGAGTCGTCTATGTCTATGAACCTCTGCAGGGGGATGCCGAAGAACGTGACCCTCTCCTCCCTGTGTATCATCGTCACCACGCGCCAGCCGTACTTCCTCTCCATATTCTTTATCAGCGAGAGCCTGGCCGCCTGGAGCCTGCGCACGCTGAGCGCGGGCTCCATCAGCGCTATCAGCAGGAGCAGCCAGAAGAGCAGCGATATGATGCTGCCAGCCGCGTCCCCCTTCAAGGCGAGGCCTACACCGGGGGTGTTAGAGGGCGCTGGGGGAGGGTGAAAAAGAGGCCCCTCCCCGGGCTAGCCGGCCAGAGTGACTATCTTCTCGTAGAACCAGTTCATCGTCTTGGGGCTCCAGAGCTCGTTGCGGCCCCAGCGGGTCCCCGGCGGCACCTTGACCTCCACGTCGCCGGTCTTCTTGCCGCTCGCGGGGTCTATGGTGTAGCCCCTTATCGGGCCCGTGTAGGGCTCGAAGAGCAGCTCCTTCATGTCTTCGTAGAGCCTCTTTATCTCCTCCAGGGCCTTGGCGGGTATCGCCTGGGTATTGAGGGGCGCCAGGTAGACAGCGCCCTCATGCCGGCCGGCCGTGGACTCGCTGACCGGCCTCCTCCACCTTATCGGGACGAAGTCGCCTATCCTGGCCCAGATGTCCTCCTTCCTGGCCGTCCCGGTTATATTCTTGGCCAGGAGGTAGACGTAGATCGGGGTCCAGTCGGCCACCTGGCCGGTGAGGTGGTACTTGGCTATCCTCTTCGCTATAGGGCTCGAAGAGCCCTTCCCCTTGGTGAAGTACTCGAGCATGTTGCTGTAGTGGCTGAAGCTGTAGACCCCGTACTCTGCAGCCGTCTCTAGCACCGCCGTCGAGTCCTCGGTGTAGGCTATAGCGTCTACCTTGTACTGGTTGATCAGGGTCTCGGCATACTGGCGGGCCTTGTCGGGGTTGAACCAGGCGTGCAGGGGCGGGGAGACATAGATCTCCAGCTTCTCCCCGTTCCCGCACTTGCCCATAAGCTTGGCGCCGTGGACGGAGCCCATGGCGTAGGCGTTTATGTGGCGCACCACCTCTGGGGTCAGGAAGGCGGGCACGTAGCCTACCCTGCAGGTCTTGGTCACGGCGCCGGCGGCTATCCCGTTGAGGTAGTAGAGCTGGTAGAACTCGGCGAAGTAGGTCACCACGTTGGGCAGGTCCGCGAACTCCTCCCAGGGCCCGCTGCAGTGGTAGAACGTCACATCTGGGTACTCCCTGGCCAGCCTCTTCACAGCGTCCATGAAGCCGTAGCTGGTGGCGAAGACGGCGTCGAAGCGCTCCTGCTCGAGCGCCTGCTTTATAGCCTGGTAGGCCTGGTCCTCGGCCACCTTCTCCAGGTACTTGGTCTCCACGAGGCCGTGGAGAATCCTCTCAGCGTTCCTCCTCCCGACGTCGTGCGCGTGGGTCCAGCCGTAGTCGCCTATGGGGCCCACGTAGACCCAGAGCGCCCTGAGCCTCCCCCCGGCCCCGCCGGCCTGGGCCCCGGCGGCCGCCGTCCTGGTGACGGTCACCGTCCTGGTCTCGGTCAGCGTCCCGGCCTGGCCGCCCCCGCCGCCCCGGAGCCCGTAGCCGAGCCCGGCGCCTATTATGAGACCGGCTACGCCGGCGCCGAGGGCCTTAAGGAACTCGCGCCTGTCCGTCATCCAGGCCTGCACCCATGGCGGGCCGGGGCCCCGGGGCGGTTATTAAGCGGGTTCTATAACGCGTGGAGCGCTCCTTGTTAAAACAGCCGTGTTAACGAGACCCCGGGGGGCGTGGAGACCGGGATGCCTGGGAAGCGGGGCGGGAGGCTGGAGCGCGCCCAGCTATCCACGGTGGTGGCGGCCGCGCTCCGGCTGGCGAAGAGGAGGTACAGCTACAGGGAGCTCTCCAAGGCGACGGGGGTGCCGGCGCCCCTCCTCTCCCGCTACGTCACCGGGAGGAGCCTCCCGGGCCCGGAGAAGGCGGGGGCTATCCTGGAGGGCCTCTGGAGGCTCGCCGACCCCCGCAGGGCGCTGGCCGAGAGGATGGCTGAGACCGGCGGGGTGCTCGACACCAGCATAGTGCTGACGGACCCCCTCTACCTGCTGCTGGCGACCCTCTACTACACGAGGAGGCTCCAGGGCCGGGGGGTTACGAGGATCCTCGTGCCGGAGGCCTCGGGGATACCGCTGGCGACCAGCCTCAGCCTCGCGCTTGAGACCCCGTTCACGGTCGCCAGGCGCCGCCGCCCCGGGCTGGAGGGCTACGACTGCAGCCCGGGGGAGCCGAGCTTCTGCATACCCAGGGGCACGCTGGGGAGGAGCGACCGGGTGCTTGTGGTGGACGACATCGTGGAGACCGGCCGCACCCTCAGGGCGCTCCGGCTCCTGGTGGAGCGGGCCCGGGCCCGGCTGGAGGCGGTGGCCGCTGTGGCGGTGGTGGGGGAGGAGTGGAGGGAGACGAGCGGCGTCGAGGAGGTTGAGGCGCTGATACACCTCACCAAGCCGGGGATGAGCAGGAGGATGCCGGGGCTCTAGCCCCGGGGGCTCAGCCTTAAATCCTGTGGGCTGGGCGTGGGCTACGCGGAGGCTGGGCGGAGATGAGCCGGGTTCACCGCTAGCCCGGGACTCCTCCCTGTGGCTGGCCTGCCGGCGGCTCTCCAGCGGCCGCTCCAGGGGGTGCAGCGGCTTGACCCTGAGGATAGCGGTGCCTAGCAAGGGCAGGCTGAGGGAGCCCGTGCTCCGGCTCCTCGAGGCCGCGGGGATCGAGCCCCAGTACAGCCCCGACTCCGCCAGGGCGCTGATAGTGCCCACCAACTGGGAGGACGTGACTCTGGTCTACGTGAGGCCCGAGGACATACCCGCGGTGGTCTCCGCGGGGGGCGCCGAGCTGGGGGTGACGGGGCTCGACTATATAGCCGAGCACGGCGGCGAGGGGCTCGAGGTCGTCGAGGGCCTCGGCATAGGGAGGGCCCGGCTGGTAGTGGCGGTGCCGGACGAGGCCCCGGTTGAGAGGGTGGAGGACCTGCCGGACGGGGTGAGGGTGGCCACCAAGTTTGTCAACATAGCGAGGAGGTTCTTCGAGGAGTCGGGGGTCCGGGCGAGGATCGTTAGGATAACCGGCTCCGCGGAGGCCATGCCGAGGCTCGGGGTGGCCGACGCGATCCTCGACGTCTCCTCCACGGGCACGACCCTCAGGCTCCACAGGCTCAGGGTGATAGCCGAGGTTATGAAGACCGAGGCTAAGCTCATCCGGGGCCACCACGTGGACCCGGGCGACCCGGTCGTGGAGGCAGTGGTGGAGGCGCTGCGGAGCGTGGTGAGGGCCCGGGGGTACAAGCTGGTGCTGATGAACGTGCCGGTGGAGGCGCTGGAGAGGGTGCTGGAGGCGCTCCCCTCCATGTCGGGGCCCACGCTGGCCAGGGTGGAGGGCCCGAGGCCCATGATGGAGGTGGTCACCGTGGTGCCCGAGGACCGGCTCGCCAGGGTGCTCGTGGAGGCCCGGAGGAGGGGCGCCCGCGACATACTTGTTCTGAGCGTGGACAGGGTGATACCCTAGCCATGCCGAGGCTGGCCTCGAGGCCCAGGCTGGTGCCCAGCATAGACGTCTCCGGCTGCGAGGCGGTGAAGAGGGTGAGGGGCCTGCCGGGCACCGGGCTCCGGCTCGGCGACCCCCTCCGCCTCGCCCTCCACTGGCACAGCCTCGGCGCCGAGGCGATCCACATAGTGGACCTGGACGGCGCCGAGAGGGGGAGGCCCAGCCGCTGCGTCCTCGAGCTGGTCTCGAGGGTGAAGAGGGAGACCGGGGCCAGGGTGCAGCTGGGCGGGGGGCTGAGGAGCATCGAGGCGCTCCGCGAGGCCTACGCCGCCGGCGCGGACCGGCTGGTGGTGGCCAGCGCCTGGCTCCGCGACCCCGGCTTCCTGGAGGAGGCGGTCGAGGCGCTCGACAGCGGGGTGTTGGTAGCGGCGGTGGAGGAACACTGGGACGCCACCCCTGCCTCCCAGGGCTGGAGGCTCCGGGAGCCCCTCACCCTGCGGGAGGCCGTGGAGAGGGCGGCCTCCACCCCGGGGCTCTGGGGCATACTCTACACCCAGGTCTTCCACGAGGGCGAGGGGAGGGGTGTCGACCTCCACCGCGCCGCGAGGCTCGCCAGGCTCGCCAGGGAGCGTGGCGTGGAGAGGCTCGCCTACAGCGGCGGCGTGGCGGGGCCCAGGGACCTCGAGCTGCTCGCCCCCCTGGGCTACGACGAGGCCGTGGCTGGGATGGCCCTCTACACCGGCGCCCTCAACCCCCTGGGCCTCCTCTAGCAGCACCGGCCGCTCCGGGGCTGCATCCTTAACCCTCGGGGACGCGTCCACCCGGAGGCACCCGTGCGGAGGCTGAGGGAGTCTTGGCCAGGCGTGCCCGAGTCGAGCGCGTCACGGGGGAGACGAGGGTCCTGGTGGACCTCGACCTCGACGCCCGCGAGCTGCGGGGGGTGAGCGTGTCCACCGGCGTGCCCTTCCTCGACCACATGGTTGAGACCCTCGCCTACTACGCCGGCTGGGGCCTGGAGGCCCGGGTCGAGGAGGCTAAGAGGGTCGACGACCACCACGTGGCGGAGGACCTCGCCCTGGCCCTGGGCGAGGCTGTGGCCAGGGCGGTGGCCTCCGGCGGCTACCGCGTCGCCCGCTTCGGCCACGCCATAGTCCCCATGGACGAGGTGCTCGTCCTCGCGGCCGTCGACTACTCGGGGAGGCCCGGGGCCTGGGTCGATCTCCCCTTCACCAGGGAGGAGGTGGGCGGCCTCGCCACGGAGAACATCCCGCACTTCGTGTGGAGCCTCGCCTCCGCCTCGGCGATGACGGTGCACGTGAGGGCCCTCCAGGGCGGGAACAACCACCACCTGGCCGAGGCCGCGTTCAAGGCCCTGGGCATGGCGCTCCGCCAGGCCCTGGCGCCCAGCGCCGCGGTGGTCTCCACCAAGGGCGTGATCCTGCCCCCGGGTGCGGGGGCCAGGGGAGGGGCGGGGGAGGAGTAGCGCCGGAGGCGTGTGGCGCTGCTCCGGCGGGGGCTGCAGGAGCCGGGGAGCTACCTGGCCATGCTCAGCGCCGTGGCCTAGGGGGATTGGGCCGGGCGAGGCGGCGGGCGTGGACCCGAGGAGCGTGCCCCGGCCTCGCCGAGCCGCCGGCCCTTAGCCCTCCCAGTCCCCGGGCGCCGAGAGGGCGGCGAGGGCGGCCTGGACCACTAGGTGCTGGAGCCCCTGGAGCCTGCGGGGCGGGAGCGGGTAGGCAGCGGCGTTGTCCGGGTCGAGGAGCAGCACCGCGTCGAGCCGGGCCTCCCGCAGCATGCCGGCGTCCAGCGGGGGCCTGGTGTAGAACATGTCGACCAGCCTCTTCAGCCACGCTACCTCGTCCACGCTCCTCCTCCACGGGGGCTCCAGGAGGGCCGGGTGGATGGGCGCGGCGTAGCCGAGGGGGATCGCGAGGGCAAACCTGTCCCCCAGCCTGCTGTACCTGGCCGCCTTGGCCGCGAGCCTCGCGGCGTGGTAGGCCAGCGGGGCATGGCTCCACCGGGGCGGGGTGTAGCCGGTCTCGACCTCGACCACCAGCGTCTCCCCGCCGCCGCGGGCAACCACGTCGGCCACAAGCCCCTCCACGGGCTCCTCGACCGACACAGTGTAGCCGTCCCGGTGGAGCCAGAAGGCGGTGAGCGCCTCGAGCACAACGTGGCTGGCGCCGAGGACCCCGTGGGCGTAGAGGCCCGAGAGCCGCTCCACGACCGGCTGAGCCTCCCCCGGCCCCAGCCCCAGCCTCTCGGCCAGGCGGTGGAGGAGGCCAGCCATCCTCTTATACCGGAGGCCGCGGGGCACCGGGTAGCCCGTCCAGGGGGCTGCGGTATCACAGCCTTAGCTCCAACGCGGCCACAGGAGGAAGACGCTGGCTGGAGCGGGGAGCCTTGAGGATCAGCAACGCCGTGCGGGGCCTCGCCTGGCTGGCGATGATAGCCGCCCTGCCCCTCGCCGGCCGCGCCCTGAGGGCTGGATGCTGCTGCCCCCTGGCCTGCCGCGCCGCCGGGGCCCTGCTGCTCCTCGTGGTGCTCCGCGCCGCGGCCGTCACCGGCCGCTACCTGGCCGTCTACGGGAAGAGCAGCCCCGGGAGGGGCTTCGGCGAGCTGGACCGGCTGGTCACCGTGGGGCCCTACTCCTGCATGAGGCACCCCATGCACTTCTTCCTGGCCTGGCTCCCGCTGGGCGTAGCCCTCCTGCTCGCCGAGCCCGGCGCCGTGGCCCTGGCGGTGGCTGAGGCTGTACTTGTCCTCGCCCTGGCCGTGGTGCTGGACGAGAGGGAGAGCCTGGAGAGGTTCGGCGAGGCGTACCTCGAGTACCGGAGGAGGGTCCCCGCCTTCAACCCCCAGCCCCGGTGCCTCGCCAAGGCCCTCGGCCCGAGGCCGCCGAGGAGGGGCCGGGGGAAGGGGTTATAGCAGGGGCTTCCGGTGGGCCCCTGGGCCCGTGGACTCGTCTCCGGCAGGCACCGCTCCACGGGGGTGGCCGCGGCTATTGCATGGGTAGACGCTCTCCTCGCCACCCGCTCCAGGCAGCCCGCCCGCAGGATAATCCCCTGCCTCGACGTCGCGGGGGGAAGGGTGGTCAAGGGGGTCAGGTTCCGGGGGCTCCGCGACGCCGGGGACCCCGTGGAACTAGCGGCCCGCTACGAGGAGGAGGGGGCGGACGAGCTGGTCTTCCTGGATATCAGCGCCACGCCTGAGCAGAGGGAGCCCCTCTACAGCCTCGTCCGCGACGTGGCCTCGGTGGTCTCGATACCCTTCACCGTGGGCGGTGGCGTCCGCGGCCTCAGGGACTTCGACCGTCTCCTCGGCAGCGGCGCAGACAAGGTCTCGGTAAACACGGCCGCGGTGAGGAACCCGGGGCTGGTGGCTGAGGCCGCCAGGGAGTACGGCAGCCAGGCGGTGGTGGTCGCTATCGACGCGAGGCGCACGGGGAGGACGAGGAGCGGCTGGGAGGTCTACGTCTCCGGGGGGAGGGCCGCGACCGGGCTCGACGCCGTCGAGTGGGCCCGGAGGGCCGCCGAGCTGGGGGCGGGGGAGATACTCCTCACCAGCATAGACAGGGACGGGACCAGGATGGGCTACGACATAGAGCTCACCAGGGCGGTGGTGGAGGCGGTGGACGTGCCGGTGATAGCCAGCGGGGGCGCCGGGGAGCCGAGGCACTTCCTCGAGGCGTTCACCCTGGCCGGGGCCGACGCGGCGCTGGCGGCCGGCGTCTTCCACTACGGGGTGCTCAGCATAGGGGAGGTTAAGAGGTACCTGGCCGAGAAGGGCGTGGAGGTGAGGCTCTAGGTGCCGCGCATCCTCTACGCGGAGTGGCCCCGGGGCCCGGGCGCCGAGGAGCTGGAGGAGCTCCTCGGGAGGAGCTACAGCCTCGAGGAGTACGTTGAGAGGGTTAGGCCGATAGTCGAGGACGTCCGGCGCCGCGGCTACGAGGCGGCGAGGGAGTACAGCGAGAGGTTCGACGGGGTGGGCCTCGAGGACCCGAGGCTGGGCAGGGAGGAGATGAGCCAGGCCCTGGACGCGCTCCCCTCCCGGGCGGTGGAGGCGCTGGAGAGGGCCGTCGAGGCCCTCCGCCGCTACCACTCCTCCACCCTCCCCCCGGAGGCCGGGGCGCCCGGCGCCCGGCTCCGCTGGCACCCCGTGGAGAGGGTAGGGGTCTACGCGCCCGGGGGGCTTCACCCCTACCCCTCCACCGTGGTCCACACCGTGGTCCCCGCCAGGGTCGCGGGCTGCCGCAGGGTGGTGGTGGCCTCCCCGCCCTGCAGGAGCGGCTGCGGGGGGAGCCCCGTCCACCCGGCTGTGCTGGCAGCCGCCTACCTGGCGGGGGCCGACGCGGTCTACGCGCTGGGCGGCGCCCAGGCGGTGGCGGCGCTGGCCTACGGCGCCGAGCCGGTGGAGAAGGTGGACATGGTGGTGGGGCCGGGGAGCCCCTACGTGCAGGCGGCGAAGCTCCTGGTATCCAGCGTGGTCGGCGTCGACATGATCGCGGGGCCCACGGAGCTAGCGGTGGTGGCAGACGAGTCCGCCGACCCGGTGCAGGTGGCGCTGGACATGCTTGCCGAGGCTGAGCACGGCCCCCTCAGCCTCTCGCTGCTGGCGACCCCCTCCCGGGGCCTGGCGGAGGAGGTTTACAGGATCCTGAGGAGGGAGGCGGCCGGGGAGATAGGGGGCCTGGCGGTGGCAGTCACCCCGGGGCTCGGGGAGGCGCTGGAGCTAGTCTCCAGGATGGCGCCGGAGCACCTGGTGGCCTACCTCCGGGACCCGGGGCCCTTGCTGGAGGCCCGGCCGCCCGCCGGGCTCGTCAGCCTCGGGGTCCCGCCGGCGCTGCTGGACTACGCCTACGGGCCCAGCCACGTCCTCCCCACCGGGGGCGCTGCAAGGTGGAGGGGCGGGCTCGGCGTCTACACTTTCCTGAGGCCCGTGGCCTACGCCGAGCCGGGGCTGGGCGAGGAGTACGCCGAGGCGGCGGCCGAGCTGGCGAGGCTGGAGGGCTTCACCAGGCACGCCAGGAGCATAGAGTACTACGCGGGGCGGCTGGAGAGGGGCGGGGGGAGGTGACGGGCTGCACCGGGTTCCTGGAGGAGCTCGACCGGGTAATAGCGGGGCGGGCCAGGGAGATGCCCGAGGGCAGCTACACCGCGAGGCTGCTCCGCGACCCACGGCTCGCGGCCAGGAAGCTCGGCGAGGAGGCCGCGGAGGCCATGGTGGAGGCGCTGGCCGGGCCGAGGGAGAGGCTGCTGGAGGAGGCCGCCGACCTCCTATACCACCTCATGGTCGTGCTCCGGCTCAGGGGGCTGAGCATCTGCGACGTGGTGGAGGAGCTGGAGGCGAGGGCCGGGTGGCGCCGAGGGTAGCGGTGGTGAGGTACGGGGTGGGCAACATCTACAGCATCGTCTCCGGCCTACGCCGCGCCGGCGCGGAGCCGGTGGTGGTGGAGTGCATCCGCAACCCCGGCGAGTGGGACGGCATCGTGCTCCCCGGGGTCGGCGCCTACCAGGCCGCCTCCGCCCGGCTCCACGACTGCGCCCGGGAGCTGGGGGAGGCGCTGCGCATGGGGGCCCAGCTGCTCGGCGTCTGCCTGGGCCTCCAGCTGGTCTTCACCGAGGGGAGGGAGGCGGGGGAGCAGGGCTTCGGGCTGGCCCTCCTCCCCGGCAAGGTGGAGCGGCTCGTGGCGGCCAAGCTCCCCCACATAGGCTGGAGCAGGGTCCACCGGGTTCCCGGGAGGGACTGCAGGCTCCTCGAGGGCGTGGAGGACGGCGAGTACTTCTACTACGTCCACAGCTACGCCTACACCCGGGTTGAGGAGCCCTGGGTCTGCGCAGCCAGCCGCTACGGCGAGACCCTGTACGCTGCCGTGGTGGAGGCGCCGCCGGTCTACGGTACCCAGTTCCACCCCGAGAGGAGCGGGAGGCAGGGCAGGAGGGTGCTGGAGAACTGGGTGAGGCTCCTCCGGAGGTGAGGAGGGATGGCTGAGGGCGAGGCCCCCAGGGGGAGGCTGGTACCCGTAGCCGTGGTGGACGCAGTGACCGGCGAGCCCCTCATGCTAGCCTACGCCAGCGAGGAGGCGCTGAGGCTCACAGCCGAGACGGGGCTGGCCCACTTCCACTCCAGGAGCAGGGGCAGCCTCTGGCTCAAGGGCTCCACCAGCGGCGGCGTCCTCGAGGTGCTGGAGGTCATCCTCGACTGCGACCGGGACGCGGCAGCCTACGTCGCCGCGCCGAGGAGGCACGTCTGCCACCTGGGGAGGAGGAGCTGCTTCCACAACCACCTGGCGGACCGGAGGGGGGAGATGCTCGAGAGGCTACTGGAGGAGACGAGGCCATACACGAGGATCGAGGGCGGCAGGGTGGCCCACCCCCTCGCCACCTGGAGGCCCCCGCCCAGCCCCCTCCTGGCAGCCCTGGCGGCAAGCCTCCTGGCCGAGAGGATACGCGCCAGGGCGGGGGCAGGGGTCACGGCGCTCCTCGCCCCCGAAGGGCCCAGCTCGCTCCTAGCACTCCTCGCGGCCCAGAGGCTGAAGGCAAGCCTCCACCTCGCCGCGGGCGGCAGGGTCCCCGAGTCCCTGGGGGAGCTGGACCGCGTCGCAGTCTACGCCCCCGACCCGGCCACAGCCCAGAAGCTGGCGGAGGAGGCGGAGAAGCGCTCGGCGACCCCCGCAGCCGTGACAGCCCTCCTCGCCCCCGAGGGCGAGGCCCCCGAGGGCGTCGACGTGCTCATAGAGGCCAGCCCCGGGCACCCGCCGGGGCTGAGGCTGCGGGCCCCCCGGGCCTAGAGGGCGAGGGCTAGAAGGCGTAGAAGGGGACATTCTCCTGGGGCTGGGAGAGCCCAGCCCTCGCGTAGAGGTGCCTCCCACCCCGGTACAGCATGGAGATGAACAGCGGCTTGTAGCCCTGCCTCGGCGAGGCGAGCCCAGCCAGCCACCCGCCACGCTGGAGAACCAGGGACTTCACAACCTTACTGCTAGCAGGCGGAAGCACCACATCACGGGGAGCAACAAGCCGGAGACGAGCCACACCAGGCCAAACACACAGCCGGCAAACCCCCAGCCCGCAACCCCGGAGGGGCTGGGTTTATGGCCGTATTGGTAGTTTGGCTAGGTCCTCTGCTGCTATTGTCCTGGGGAATATTCTCCGGGCTTCGTCGAGTAGGGGGCGTGTTGTCCTGTAGCGGGCGCTGATGTGGGTTAGTATTAGTAGCTGTGCTCCCGCCTGCTTTGCTATTGTTGCTGCGTCCTTGGCTGTGCTGTGGCCTTTCTCGTGGGCTTCGCGGGCGTATTCGCTGGTGAAGGTGGAGTCGTGGATCAGTATTGTTGTGTGTTTGGCTGCCTTTATCGTTGCCTGGCTTGGCCTTGTGTCCCCGGTGTAAGTTATTGATGCTCTTGGCTTCTCCTCTACCACGTCTTCCGGGTATATTATCTTGGTGCCTATTCTTACTGGCTCGTCTCGCTGTAGTCTTGCTAGCTGGGGTCCTGGCTGTAGGCCTAGCTTCCGTGCTTTCTCGAGGTTTATTCTGGGTTTTCTCCTGGGCTCCTGGATCCTATATCCTAGGGCTGGCACGGTGTGGTCGGCTGGGAAGGTTTTTGCTTCTAGGCCGCTGGGGAGGTGGAGGGTCTGCCAGGGTGCCGGCTCGGCGATGTATATGGGGTAGCTTGGGAGCCAGTGGGTGAGCTTTGACGCTGCCTCGATCAGCTCCTTTAGGCCGGGTGGGCCTGCTACGAGGAGTGGCCTCCTGCGGCCCTGCATGGCCATTGTCTGGAGGAGGCCGGGGAGCCCGAGGACGTGGTCGCCGTGGAGGTGGGTGATCAGCACTGCCTCGACCTTTAGGGGGCTTAGGCCGGCCCTGGCCAGGGTGTGCTGGGTTCCCTCGCCGCAGTCGAGGAGGACTATGCTGCCGCGGTAGACGAGGGCTATGGAGGGGAGGCCGCGGTGCCTGGCTGCCAGGGCGGCGCCGGTGCCGAGGAAGACTAGGCCCAGCTCCATGGCGTCTCCCCTCTCCCTGGCCCCTCGGGGCCCCGGGTGGTATCAAAACCCCTCCCCTGGCCCCTGGGGGCTGGAGGACGCTTGGGATGCCTCTGCCGGGGCGCGAGGAGCTGGTTGAGGAGGCTCGGAGCGTGCTCGAGAGGGCCCTGCTGAGGATCCACGGCCGGGGCGAGGAGGAGCTGGTGCGGGAGGCTCTCGCGGACGCCCCGGAGGCCTACGCGGAGCTGCTCACCGGCTACCTTGAGGACCTGCGCCGGCTCTACCGCGAGGCCGGCGCGGGGGAGCCGGGGGAGGAGGAGCTGGCCGGGCACCTGGAGAGGCTCCGCGGCCTCCTCCGGGCGGCCCTCGACTGCCTGCTGCACCCCAGGCTGGTGGACGGCTTTCTCGCGGAGATCTCCAGCGCTGAGGGGAGGAGGCACGTGCTCATCCGCTGCCTCGGCTGGGAGAACCGCCACCTCCTCATCGAGGGCGGGAGGGACGAGGACATAGCCTACGCGCTGCTCCCCGTGGAGGACCCGGCGCGGCTCTACCGGGAGATGCTCGGCCGCGGGGAGTGAGCCCCCCGGGCGGGGAAAGCCTCTTCTACGTCATACATCACAAACCATATCGAGCGAGTTCATGCTGGAACCCCTGGAGGGGTCGACGCCGTGAGGTACACGACCCTGGCTCTGGCCGGCCTAGTCGCTTCGGCTGCCGCCCTCGCCCTGCTAGCCGGCTTCGCCACCACCCGGAGCCCGCTGAACAGCTTCTACGCGGTGGGCGGCGCCGAGGCGCCCAACGAGCCCGTGAAGATAACCGACAGCCTCATTCACAGCGTCTCCCCCGCCGCCGGCGCCCAGGGCAGCCAGGACATGGGCTACATAATAGTCTGGCGCGAGCCGAACGACGTCAACATCGTGAAGCTGGGGGTAACCCTGGCTAATGCCGAGCAGCTGAAGAACTACTTCGACTACTTCACCGTCATGATAGACCACTGCCGCCACAACAGCACCAAGGGCATGGTGAGCCTCGACAAGCCTAGCACCGTGGTGGTGCTGGACACCGACGACTTCGACGCCGACGGCAACCGGACATCATACCTATGCTTCACCGCCTACTACGAGGCCAAGGAGGGCATGCTGTTCGACAGCGTGCCCGTGGCGTTCAACTTCCAGGTGCTCAGCACCAGCTAAGGCTGGGCGGGGGCGGCCCTACAGCCCTCCCGGGTTTTTCTCCTCGCTCCATCCCCGGTTCTCCACTCCATCACACGGCTCCTGGCCCCCGGGCTCCTCCGGGCCCTCTTTTTACCCCCTGGAGGAGCCCTGGGCAGCACCCCCTGGGGCTGCTGGGTTGGCCCGGGCTAGGAGCCCTGGGAGGGAGGTGGTTAGGGGCTACGACCCCTCCAGGGTAAGGCTGGCTGTGCCGGCGAGCCACTCGGCGCTCCAGCTGCTCCGCGGCGCCAGGGACGAGGGTGTCGAGGCCATCCTCCTCGCCGCCAGGAGGTACTACGAGTCGATATACTCTAGGTTCCCGTGGCTCTACAGCCGCGTGGTGGTTGTGGACTCGTGGGGGGAGCTGCTGAGCGGCAGGGTTGTGGAGGAGCTTAGGGAGGCTAACGCCGTGCTTGTGCCCCACGCCAGCCTGATAGAGTACGTTGGCGCGGAGAGGCTGCTGGAGCTCGAGCTCCCCATGCTGGGGAACAGGTATCTGCTGGAGATAGAGGCTGACTGGGAGAGGAAGCTGGGGCTCCTGGAGGAGGCCGGGATTGAGACGCCGCGGAGGTTCCGGAGCCTCGGGGAGGCGGCCGAGGCCGGGGCGCCGGTTATAGTGAAACTCCCGGGCGCGAAGGGGGGCCGGGGCTACCGGCTGGTCTCGCCCCGGGAGGCCCGGGGGCTTGAGGGGGCGCTGCCCCAGGGGGCTGTGGTGCAGGAGTACGTGGTGGGGGTGAGGCTCTACAGCCACTTCTTCAACAGCCTTGTCCACGGGAGGGTGGAGCTGCTGGGCATGGATTTGAGGCTGGAGAGCAACGTGGATGGGCTCCAGCGGCTCCCGCCCCGGCTGGTCGAGGAGCTGGGCATAGAGCCCAGCTACACCGTGGTGGCCAACGTCCCGGTGGTGGCTAGGGAGAGCCTCCTGGCCAGGGTGCTGGACTACGGGGAGAGGTTCGCCAGGGCGGTTGAGAGGGAGACGGGCTACCCGCTCGTCGGCCCCTACAGCCTGGAGGGGGTGGTGACGGAGAGCCTGGAGTACAAGGTGTTCGAGTTCAGCGGCAGGATAGTGGCCGGCACTAACGTCTACACGGGGCTCCAGACGCCCTACGCCAGCCTCTACTGGAGCGAGCCCATGTACATGGGGAGGAGGGTGGCTAGGGAGCTGAGGGAGGCGGCTGCGAGGGGGATGCTGGAGCAGGTGGTCACCTAGCCGCCAGCGCCTCCGCTATCTCGCAGGGGGCGTCGGTTACGATTACGTCCACGCCCATTCCCGCGAGCCTCCTCGCCCCCGGGGGTCGTTCACCGTCCAGGCGGCCACGGCGAGGCCGCGGCTATGCAGCTCGCCGACCAGGGTGCGGGAGAGGTGGCGGCGGAGCCACCTGGCCGTGTTGGCCCTATGCCCCATCACGATCAAGCCTGCCCTGTCTCCTCGCCAGCCCTCCCATGTGCCCCCGGGGCCCCGGGGATGGGGAGCAGCTCGACCCCGTGCCGGGCGGCGAGCCTGGCCATGCCCCGGTCCAGGGTCGCCAAGGGGAGGCCTAGGCGCCTGGCCACCGAGACCACTAGGAGGTCCTCGTAGCGCCGCGGGTCGCGGAGGGCGAACCACACGTCATCGAGCCTCACGGGCTCCACCCTGACGCCGCGGGCTAGGAGCCAGCCCACCCTGGAGCCAGCCGCGGCGGCGCCGAGGCGGCGGCGCAGGCTCCACACCAGCTCGTGGACGACGCTGCTCGGCACCACGGCCGCTATCCTCGAGGCCAGCAGGGCCGCCGGGCCGTGGTGGGGGTCCTCCTCCACTAGGAGGGCGTGCAGCACGCTGGTGTCGACCACGGCCTCGCGCTCCGGCCCCGTCCTCCCCGCCAACATCCCCCCAGGGGCCCTGTGGCGCGGCGCCGGTGTAGATTACGGTTACCCGCCGTAGGCTCTAGCCGCTGCAGCCGCCGCTAGAGGCGCCCCTGGCCAGCCAGCCTCCCCGCCGCCGCCTGCGCCAGGAGTATGGCTGAGAGGCTCATAGCCTCGAGGATGAGGGCCGCCAGGCAGGCCTCGTGGAACAGCCTCCCGGCCGAGAGGAGCTCGTAGACGAGCACTGTCATGCTCCAGGTGGCCGGCACCGACACCACTATGCTCGCGCCGAACTCCCCGAGGCTCGCGGCCGCCGCCAGCCCGGCTGCCATGGCGGCCACGGGGGCCGTGGCGGCGAGGATGTGGCGGAGGAGCCTGGCGCCCCGGAGCCCGAGGAGGAGCATGGTGTCGCCCACCTCCCGCTGGAGCCTCCCCCAGGCCTCGGCCAGCACCCTGCTGGCCAGGGGGAGCCCCGCAGCCGTGTGGGCCAGCACTATCAGGAGCCTGGAGGCGTTGGCCTCGCCGAGGAGCCGGGAGAGGGGCCGGAAATAGGCGAGGCTGGCCGAGACCCCGTAGGCGACGGGCGCCACCGCCACGAGGGAGAGCGCAGCCACGGCGAGCCTCCCGCCCGAGGCGGGGACCCCCAGAAGTAGGGAGAGAGCGGTGGCGGCGGCCGCGTAGGCGAGGCTGTTAGCCACCGCCCCCGCCAGCCCCGGGCCCGCGGCCGCGGCCTCCAGCAGCCTGCCGGGATCCGCCCCCGCGGCCTGCACGGCGAGGGCGGCCACCGGGGCGTAGAGGTAGGCGGTGACCAGCGCCGAGTAGGAGGCGGCGGCGAGCCTCCAGCCCCGGCTCAGGGGCAGCGAGCCCTCGCCCCGGGCGGCGAGCGGGCTGGAGGGGAGCCCCCGGGCGGCGCGCAGAAGGAGCATCGAGGCGGCGGCAGCGGCCCCCAGCTCCAGGAGGGCGAGGACGGGGACGAGGCCGGCCAGGCCGGGGAAGCCGCGGTAGACGACGTAGAGCCAGGCCTCGAGCGTGTAGTAGCGGTACGCCGCGCCCTCCACGAGGAGCGGCGCCGCGCTGGTGGCGGAGTAGAGGAAGGCTATCCCCCAGGCGTAGAGCGCGACCCTGGCGGTGAGGGGGAGGAGGACGCGCAGCCAGAGCCTGGCGCCCCGGAGCCCCAGCATCCGGGCGTGCTCCGCCACAGCGGCCTCGGTGGAGCCCGCCGCGGCCGCAGCCAGCGCGGCGGCGAGGCCTATGTTGAAGTAGCTGTGGAGCGCCAGCACCCCGGTCCAGCCCCTGGCCAGCGGCTCGAGCCAGGGGAGGAGCCTGGAGGCCAGCCCGCCCTCCCCGTAGAGGGCCCTCATCCCCGCGGCGACGGCCGCTACGGGGGACATGAAGGGGGCTAGGCTGGCGGCCACCGCGGCCCTGGCCGCCCTGGAGCCGTAGAAGCCGGCGAGGACACCGAGGGGCCAGCCCACTGCGACGGCCAGGGTGGCGCTCGCGGCCGCCTGGGCGAGGGTCCAGGCCAGCACCCGGGGCAGGCTGAAGGGAGGGGGCCAGCCCGGGGGCCAGAAAAGGGCGAGGGCCAGGGCTAGGGGGAGGGTGTAGAGCAGCGCCACCAGCCACGCCGCCGTGGCCAGGGCGCCGCCTAGCCTGCCGAGGCTCAGCCGCTCATGATCAGCAGCCAGTCGCGGAGCCACTCCTCAAGCTCCCCCGGCCCGGCCCTGAGCCCAGTGTTAGCCAAGGTGTCGACGCTGCCGAGCCCCATGGCGTAGCGGTAGAAGCCTGGCAGCCTGGCGTCGCCGCGGACGGGCATCATCCACTGGCTGGTGGGTATCCTGTCCTGCACCTCGTGGCTGAGCAGCCAGTCGACGAACCTCCTAGCCTCCTCGAGGGGCGCCCCCTTGATCACCGCCGCGCCCTCCACCTGGACCCAGCCCACCCTGGAGCCGTTGGCCACCAGCACGGTGGCCTCGATGCTGGGCTTCTCGCCGCGGCCCTTCCTGGCGTTGTACCAGGCGCTGTAGGCCGGGTCGGTGCCGTAGCTCACTACTATCGCCCTGGGGCTCCCCTCCCTGTAGAACTCGTCGTAGGCGTCGCCCCAGCTGGGGGCCACCATTACGCCGCGGCTCTTCAGCTGCTTCCAGAGCTGCTTCCAGTCCCTGCCCTCCATCCTGGAGACGGCTATGGTGTAGAGGAGGAAGTTGAGCCCCGTGCTGCTCTGCGTCGGGTCCTCCACTACCAGCCTCGGGGCCAGCTTCACCAGCTCGTCCAGCGTCACCCCGTCGCGGAGCATGGCCTTCTCGGTCTCGTTGAGCCTGGAGGGGTCGTAGACCAGTGCTATGAGCCCGTAGTCCACCGGGGTCGCGCAGCCCTCCGGGTCGAGGGCCCTGACTAGCTGGGCCGGCGCCTGGGGCGAGGCGTAGCACTCCACGAGCCCGCGTGCCTTGAGCTCCGAGAGCAGCAGCGGGTCAACGCCCACCACGACGTCGGCTGTCCTAGCGCCGACCCTCTTCTCGGCT